>CAZEFM010000007.1:0-73757 GCA_964511575.1 uncultured Phycisphaeraceae bacterium
CGATGGAGTCTTTAACGAGCGGTTTAACCTTAACTCGTCGCATATTGCCTTCGTTATCCATTACTGGCGCGTAACCAGCCTCTTCGTCGGCAAATCTGTAAGTACTCATCGATACACCTTTCAATCCGCCTCCAGCTGATTATTTGCGCCGGTTAAGACAAATACAGCAAATCCCTAGATCCCGGCCGACATCCAACTTCGAACTTCTTTCGTCATTCGAATTTCGTCATTCGTCCTTCGCGACCTCAATCCACCCTCGGCAGCACCAGCCCCGTCTGGTTCTGGTACTTGCCTGCCTTGTCCTGGTAGCTCACCGAGCAGACGCGGTCGGCTTTCAGAAACACCATCTGGGCGATGCCTTCGTTGGCGTAGATCTTGGCGGGCAGGGGGGTGGTGTTGGAGATTTCCAGCGTCACCTTGCCGCGCCACTCCGGTTCCAGCGGCGTGACGTTGACGATGATGCCGCAGCGGGCGTAGGTGCTCTTGCCCACGCAGATCGCCAGCACATCGCGGGGGATCTCGAAGATCTCCACCGTCTCCGCCAGCGCGAAGGAGTTGGGCGGGATGATCACGTGGTCCTTGCCCGTTTCCTTGGTGTCGACGGTGACGAACATGTCCTCGCCGAAGGCCTTGGGGTCGATGATCGCCTGTCCGCCGTGGGGTGCGACGTTGGTGAAGATCTTGAACAGCGTGCCCACGCGGGCGTCGTAGCCGTAGCTGGACACGCCGTAGGAGATGTGCCCCGGCCGTTTGAGGTTTTCCTCGAACGGTTCGATGGGGACGAGTTCGCGGATCTGGGTGTCGCTGAGCACAGGCATAACATAACCCTTGGTGTTAACTGAGGTTGCGTATCACGGTCCGGTCGCGGTGGGGCGATCCGGGCCGCGGATCGAGTCGGTTTTCATGGGTGAGCCGTCCGAAATGCCGCTGGGGGCGACGTCTCACCGCGTTCCCAAGACTGAAACGTATGCTACCACTATATCTTGGGGCATCAAGCCCCATTTTAACCAAATCTGGTGGGCGAGCCGCCGTGATTTGCCGTAAATCGGCCCGCGACCGCTGCTTAATCGTAGAGGAAAAATTTCGCGCGTGTTAAACGGGGAAAGATATCGACAGAGGGGCAGACAGGATTTCCACAATTCCGATTCGGGAGGGCGGATTGCAGATGGGCAATGGCGAGCCGGAGCCGCCCGTGCGACGCGGGCCGGAGCAGCCAAAATCCCGCCTCAGCACAATTCCGTGGCGATCTGACGCACGCGCTGATGCACGGCGTCGAAGCTGTCATCGACCTTCGCCCCGGCCGCCCGGGCGTGACCGCCGCCGCCGAACTGAGACGCCACCTGGGCAACGTTGATCGCCTCCGGCCCCGGCTTGGAGCGGAAGCTCATCCGAATGGCGGGCCGAGGGTCGCCGTTGTGCGCCGGCGGCTCGGTGATGAGCACCACCATCTGCACCGTCTCGATCGCCTGCGGGATGTCGATGAACCGTTCCGTTTCCTCCGGCCAGGCGCCCGTGTCGGCGAAATCGTGTGCCCGGAGCGACATCACCGCCACCTTTCGGTCGCACAGCAGCTCCATGCTGTTGAGCGCACGGATCATCAGCAGCAGCTTTTCCGGCCGCTCGTTCTGTTCGAGTTGGGCGTAGAGGGCGGCATGGTCGACGCCTTCGCGTTTGAGCCGGGCCGCCAGTTCGTGCGTGGCGGGGCGGGTGTTGGAGAAGCGGAACCAGCCGGTATCCGAGGCGATGCCGATGAACAGGGCATCGGCGATGGTGGGGTCGTATGGCACGCCCATGGCGTCGATGATCTGGGCGACGATTTCACAGCACGCCGCCGCGTTGCCGTCGATCAGCCGCCACCGCGCTTCGACATCGCCGCTGAGGTGATGGTCGACGATGAGCGTGCGATCGAGCCAGGGCTCGAGCACCGAACGCATCGGCGCCAACTGCGACCATGCGCCCGTGTCGAGGATCACCACCAGGTCCGGCTCGTCGATGGCGAGGTCCGGCTGATGGATCTGCACGAGGTCGTAGCCCTTCAGGTCGCGGAAGTTGCCCGGCACGGCAGGCATGAGCACCGCCTGGGGCTTGCCGCCCTTGGCGCGGATCGCCGCCGCCATCGCCACCACACTGCCGAACGCATCACCGTCCGGTTTGGCATGGGTCGTGAGCAGCACGCGCTGACCCGATCGGCCGAGCATGTCCGCGACAAACGAGATATCCGTGTTGGCAACGTAGGAAGCGTTCAAGTTCAAAATTCAGGCTTGTAAGGGCACTATCGGGAATTCGCGCTCCGCCGTTTACATCGGGCCCAGCAGTCCCGCATTGTACCAGTCGCGGGTGCGGTCGATGTCGCGGTGCAGTTGGTTCTGCAGCGTGGCGACGCTGGGGAAGCGTTCCTGATCGCGCAACCAGCGGTGGAACCGCAGCGTGATCGTGTAGCCGTACAGATCGCCATCGTAGTCGATCAGGTGCGCTTCGATCGCCAGCTTGCGCTGATCGAACGTGGGTTTGATGCCCACACTGATGGCGGCGGGGAACTTCTGCCTGCTCACCGCCTCCACGGTGCCCGCATAGACGCCCGGACGCGGCAGTTGATGCTCGTGCAGGGCATCCACATCCAGATTCGCCGTCGGCACGCCGATCGTGCGGCCGCGACGCTCACCCGTCACCACCCGACTCGTCAGAGCGTATGGCTGCGTGAGGCACCGCGTCACGTCGAGCATGCGACCCTGTGCCGCCAGCCACCGCACGAACGAACTGCTCACCGGAGCGAGCAGTTGATCCGTCAGCGCCACGCTCACCGGGTCAAGCACCACCGTTTCAAAGTCGTACGTCTCGCCGAACCGCGTCAGGGCCGCGGTATCACCCGCCCGCCCCTTGCCGAAGCGGAAGCCCCGGCCCTCCACCATCGCAACCGGGTGATAATCGCCCACCAGCTTGCGGATGAACGTCTCGGCGTCGAGCGACAGCACCGACTCGGTCGGCTCCATCACCACGACCCGATCCGCGCCAGCGTCGTGCAGTGCGGCGATCTTCTGATCCAGCGACATCAATCGCGGCGGCTGCGTCCCGGGACGTAGCACCGTCGCCGGGTGCGGGTCGAACGTCATCGCGACCACCTTCGCGCCCGACGCCGCCGCACGTTCCCGTGCCGTTTCGAGGATGCGGCGGTGCCCCAGGTGCACCCCATCAAAGTTCCCGATCGTGATGACCGTGCGATCCGACATGTGCGTAAGCATAGCAAAGCCGCGGCCGGACAGGCGGATGCGCGATCGGCGGGGGAACATCGCCTTTGCTGGGGCGTGGGCGTACACCATCCCGCTGCCTGCCAATCGTGCATGATCGTGGTACGTTCAGCGATGAAAGGAGCAACGGCGTGAAACAAACGACGGGGCTGACACGCAGTCGATGGGGCGCCGCGATGATGGCCGCGCTGCTTGGGCTGCTCGCCGCGCGGGGAATGGCGGACGATCGCATCGATGCGGCCGATCAACCCACGCCTCGCTACTCGGCCCTGTGGGGTGTCGACGGCGAGCGATACGATCCGACGGGCCGATTGCCCGACTTTTCCTTCGCCGGTTACCGACAGGGCGAAGCGCCGCTGCCCGACACGACGGGGCCAGCCGTCACCAGCGTTCGCGATCACGGTGCGGTGGGCGATGGCGAGACGGACGACACGCAGGCCTTTCGTCGCGCCATCGCCGCAACGGAGCGCGGGATCATCGATGTGCCGCCCGGCCGATACATCCTGACCGACCTCATCCAAATCGAGAAGCCCGGCGTCATCCTGCGGGGAGCCGGCCCCGACCGCACGACGCTTCACTTTCCCAAGCCGCTGCACGCGATCCACCCGCGCAACGCTTCCACGACCGGCGGGCAGGCCACCAGCGCCTACTCGTGGTCCGGCGGGTTTCTCATCATCCAGGGCGACTTCCGCACACGCACACTCACCACGATCCGCCACCCAGCCAAACGCGGCACGTCGATGTTCGAGGTGGACGATGCGTCGCGCCTGCAACCGGGACAGTTCGTTGAGCTGGCCGCGATGGAACGCCGCGCCTCCGAAACGGACGATCGCAACGCGCTGGCGCGCCACCTTTACGCCAACGACCCCGGCGACCTGTCCAACCGCAACGGTCATACCCTCACCCGTTATGTCGTTCGTATCGAAAGCGTTGAGGGCAGTTGCGTGACGATCGATCGGCCGCTTCGCTGGGATGTGCAGTCGCAATGGCGCGCCGAGGTGCGTTCGTTTGAACCGACGGTGACCGAATCGGGCATCGTGGATCTGAGCATCTCCTTCCCGGTGACGCCATACAAGGGCCACTTCACCGAGCAGGGGTTCAACGCCATCGTGCTGAACGGCGTTGCCCACTGCTTCGTCCGCAACGTGGTGATTGCCAACTGCGACAGCGGGCTGTTCATCAGCGGCCGGTTCTGCACGCTTCAGGACATCACCTTCACTTCCGATCGCCCAACCGACCGCGGCAAACATCACGGTCACCACGGCATCACGTTTGGGACCGCCGCGTGTGAGAATCTCTTCACCCGGTTCGACTTCCGCATGCGGTTCATCCACGACATCACCATGACGGCATGCGCCAACGGCAACGTCGTCGCATCGGGCAGGGGGATGGACCTGTGCTTCGACCATCATCGGCGGGCGCCTCACGGCAATCTGTTCACCGATCTGGACCTCGGCGTCGGCTCGCGGATGTACGCCAGCGGCGGCGGGCAGGGGCTGGGGCGTCATTCCGGTGCGTTGACGACGTTCTGGGGCATCCGTTCGCAGCGGCCGGTTCCCGCACCGCCGCGACACTTCGCGCCCGACCTCATCACCCTCGTGGCGGTCCACACCCGGGCGGAGCCGCGCCAGGATATTGATGGCATTTGGATCGAACCTCTTGCCGACATACCCCATGAGCCGATAAATCTGTATGAAGCGATGCTCCGTCGTCGCCTCGGCCAACCATGATGTGTCTTGTGTGGAGATCAGAAAGGAACCCGTTATGCCACGAATCGTCGCTTTGATGCTTGGTCTTGTCCTGACGCTTGTTGCCTGTTCGACGGCTCCGAGCACCGCGGAGAAGCGTGCCGACCTGGAGGTCAACGCCAATCGCGCCATCGACCGCGCTAAGGCGAGCGATCCGGGCCTGGCGACCATTCTCGACAACGCTGCCGGCTACGCCGTCTTCCCCACGGTCGGCAAGGGCGGGGCGGGCATCGGCGGGGCATACGGACGGGGCATCCTCTACGAGAACCACGTCCCTGTGGGCTACTGCGACCTGTCGCAGGCGTCGATCGGTTTCCAGCTCGGCGGACAGGCGTACACCGAAATCATCTGCTTCGAAAATGAGGATGCGCTGTCGCACTTCAAGAGCGGCAACCTCGCGTTCGATGCCCGTGCCTCAGCCGTCGCGCTCAAGTCCGGCGCCAGTGCCGAAGCTCAGTATGCCGACGGCGTGATGGTCTTCACCCTCGGTGAGACGGGGTTGATGTACCAGGCATCCATCGGCGGTCAGCGCTTCACGTACCAGCCGAAGTAACGTTCCCAAGCATGCAGGCAGGCATGAACCGGCGCGGCACATCGCCGCGCCGTTGTGCCATGGGTGCATCGAGGCGGTTACACCGCTTGCGGTTCGGCGTCGACCACCACGGGTTCCGATGCGTTGGCTGCGGCAGCGGTGCGCGGTCGGCGGCGATCGCGGATCCACTGCCGAATCGATTGACGCTTGCCCGACCAGGCGGAACTGGTGCGCTCCTCCAGAAACGTGCGGTACAGCCCATCCAGCGCCTCAGCGAGCTTGCGCGTGAGGATCACCCGCGCTTCGGTGAGCTGACGCGCCGTTTCTGCATCGCCCACCTGCGGCAGGGCGGCGCTGGACACCGCCATGCGATCACCCTGCAGCGCCAGCTCCCACTGCAAGCCTTCGGTGGCATCCGCGAGGATCAGGTTCACCTTGCGCGGCCACTTGCCGGTCGCCAGCGCTTCGGCGGCTTCGGGCAGACGCGTCGGGCCGTCGCCACGCAGCGTCTGCTTGCCCGCAGCACCCCACGCGCAGTCCATTTCCAGCGACTTGTCGAACACCAGGCCGTAGGAAATCTTCTCGCCTTTGGTGTTGACGATGTCGACCATGCCCTCATCGGTTTCGATCTTCCACCACAGCCAGATGAGCCATTCGTTGCCGAGGAAGTCGCGGGTGTTGCTGGAAGCAAACGCCCAGGGGGTGGTGGGAATGGAAATATCCTGCGGTCCGGCCGCGTCCTCGTGATCGACCCGCGCCTGAGGCGGGGGCGGCGTGAAGGGCGAAGGTCGCAGGTCTTCAAAGTCGCGGCGATGGCCTTCAGCCTGCATCACCTCGCCTGCCAGTGATCCGGCGGACACCGGTTCGATGTCAAGCTTGAAGCAGCGCTGCATCAGCAGCGCCAACTGCTCGGCCACCGTGGTGCCCGAGGCGGCGCAGAAGAGCATTCCCGATGCCAGATCCCACAGCACCGGAATCAGCTTCGATCGGCGATATTTGCCCGCGGCGAGTTCCTCGTGCAGTTGACGGTCGGCGAGTTCCGCCGCCTCGCGTTTCTGCGCCTTGGAAGCGAAGCCCGAGGGGTTGCCCGCCGCCAGCGTCTGCACCTGCATCTGCCGATATGCCTGCTTCACCTCGGCGGGCACCTTGTTGGTGTCCAGCCGCATCGCGAACAGCAGCACATCGCTCGCGCCAAAGATGTTCTTTTCGTAGGTGAACTGCGTGTCGAAGAGGTGTTCGCCAGCGGTCCAGCCGGTTTCCACTTCGCTGGGCGCGCCGATGGGCGACTCGCGGAAGGCGTACTCGGCCAATCGCTCCAGCGTGGTCGCATCGGCAACCGTCGGGGCGTGACCCGACACGCGGAATCGGGTGAAACTGACGCGACCGCTGTGAAAGCTCATCAACTCGCTCCCATCAAACAACTCGGGTGTGGTTGCTTCAGCGAACCACGAACCACCGCCCGCCGATTGTATCGGTGACGGTCACGGGTCAGGCGCTGTGGATTACCTGTCGGGCCGAACGTGGAAACCTTGTGTTGTTCGGCCGTGCTCAGCCCAGATTCACCGGCATGATCACGTACAGAAACTCCGAGCCTGTGCGGATCACGCCCGGCTTGTTGGGCGCTTTGAATTCGAAGGTGATGCGATCCTCCTCAACCACCTTGAGCGCATCGAGCACGTAGTGCGGGTTGAAGCCGATGTCCATCGGCTCGCCCTGAAACTCGGGCAGGTCCACGTCGATCGTCGCTTCGCCCATTTCCGGCGCCCGGCTGGAAAGGGTCAGCCCGTTGCCGCTGAACGACATGCGCACGCCCTTGGATTCCTCGTTGGTCAGCAGCGCGGCACGTCGTACAGCACTGGCGAAGGCGTCGGTGCCCAGCGACGCCTTGCGGTCGCTGTCTTTGGGGATGACGTCGCGGTAGGGCGGGAAGTTGCCCTCGACAAGGTTCGATGCCAGCAGCGAGTCTTCGCTGGCGAAGAGGATCTGGTTGTCGACGAAGCGAACGCGCACGGACGTTTCACCATCGTGGAAGAGCTTGAGCAGGATGTTCAGCGCCTTGGTCGGAACGATGGCGGAGCGCTGGTCGCCTTCGCCGGCCTTGCAGGTGGTGCGCGCCATGGCGAGGCGGTGCCCATCGGTGGCGACGACCGCCAGTTTGTTCTTTTCGCGGTCGAACAGCACGCCGTTGATCGCGTAGCGGCTGTTTTCGCGGGCGGTGGCGAAGATCGTTTGAGCGACGATCTTGTGCAGGTCGCCGGCCGTTAACTCGAAGTTGGCTTCGCCTTCAAAGGTCGGCAGCGATGGGAAGTCATCCGCGGGATAGCCCAGCAGCTTGAAGTGCGAGTCCGCGGTTTTGATGTGCGTTTCGTCGCCCTTCGTTTCGAGGGTGAGCGTCGGGTCGATCGATTCGCGAACGATCTGGTTGAGTTTGTCGGCCGGCACCAATGCCACGCCGGGCTCGGACACTTCGACGCGTCCGGTCGACACCTGTACCGCCACTTCCAGATCAGTCGCGGCGAGGGTGAGCGTCGCGTCCGCAGCCGTCAGCTTCACGCAGGTGAGCACCGGTTTGGGCGTGCGTGTCGCCACCACGCCTCCCACCAGGTTCAAGGATTCCAGCAGTGCCGCGCGATCGCAGATGACTTTCATGCCCAATCTTCCGTTTACATGTGTCTTGGACCGCAGAGGGTACCGTTTGGTGCACGCCCCAGCAACCGGGGAAGGGGAGGGGGATTGCCGATTGGTGCGTGCCGAGTGTCGGGTTTCGATTGTCGATTGCCAATGGCCGATTGATGGCGGACACCTCGGTTGCGGCTTGGGTCAGGCAGGCGGGTGCTCTCCTGCGATGTCACCCCCCCCATGGGGCGAGTCGCGACATCGGATTGTAAGACTTTTGTGTTGCAGGGGTTCGGGTGATTTTGGGCGATGTCACCCCCACGACAAAGACGACATGGTCTTTTGAATTGCGGATGGCGGATTTCGTATTGCGGGTTTGATTCAAGTGCGGATGGGAAAGGATGTTATTGCGTCTTGGCATCTGATCGCTGACCTCCGGCCTCTACCTCTGATGGGTACCGAATTTTATCCTAATATGATGCGGAAATCAATCGTGTGGCGTTGGTGGGGATGGTGTTCTGGGCGGGGGGCGGTTGTTCTTGCTAAAATGATTGGCTTGTTTGCGGCGGTGGGATGGATTCCCGGGCTGCGGGAGGGGGAAACGTTTGACCTTAATCATGGAGAGCGACGCATGCTGATGACGACCAAGCCGATGTTCGACCTTGCCTACGATGGCGGGTTCGGCGTCGGGGCTTTTAACGTGAACAACATGGAAATCGTGCAGGGGATCATCGAGGCGTGCGCCGCCGAGAAAAGCCCGTGCATTCTGCAGATTTCCAAAGGGGCGCGCAAGTACGCGAACATGCGCTTCCTCAAGCACCTGATCGATGCGTGCGTCGAGGAATACCCCGATGTGCCCATCGCGATCCACCTGGATCACGGCGACACGGTCGAACTGGTGCAGCAGTGCATCAACGACGGCTTCACCAGCGTGATGATTGACGGGTCGCACCACGAGTATGAAGAGAACGTGGCGTTGTCGGCCGAAGCGGTGAAGGTGGCGCACGCGGCGGGCGTGGTCGTCGAGGCGGAACTGGGGATGCTCGGCGGGATCGAGGAAGACGTGGTGGGTCTCGACGCCGAGGAATACCAGAAGAACCTGGAGAAGTTCCTGACCGATCCGGAGCAGGCGGCCGACTTCGCCAAGCGGACGGGGATCGACAGCCTGGCGGTGGCGATCGGCACGTCGCACGGCGCGTACAAGTTCAAGCATGAAGCGGTGCTGGCGTTCGATCGCATCGAGCAGATCATGAAGACCTGCCCGGGCCTGCCGCTGGTGATGCACGGCTCGTCGAGCGTGCCGCAGGAGTTCATCGACCTGGTGAACAAGTACGGCGGCAACATGCCCAACGCCAAGGGCGTGCCCGAGGATCAGATCGCGATGGCGGTGCGCAAGTATGGCGTGTGCAAGGTGAACATCGACACCGACCTGCGTCTGGCGATGACGGCGAAGATCCGCGAGGTGTTCGCGACGAAGCCGGCGGAGTTCGACCCGCGCAACTACCTGGGCCCGGCCCGCGCGGCGATCGTGGAGATGGTCAAGCGCAAGCTGCACGTGCTGAACAGCGCCGGCAAGGCCGAAGCGGTGGTCGCCCACTGGAAGAAGCTGGGCGAACCGCTGCCGGAGTTCTATCGCAGCGCCGCGGCGGTGTGAGCGAACACACGCGATTGAAAATGTTGAAGCCCACGGATGAGAATCCGTGGGTTTCCTTTTTTACGGGGGACCCGGGGATGGCTATCCGCTGGCTTTAAAAGGGAAGGGGGTTGGGTGACGTCTTTATTTGGCGTCGGCGGGGGCGAGGGTGGTGGCCATGGGGAGGTGGAACTCGGGCATTTCGCTGCGGGGTTGTTTGTACTGGATGAGTTCGACGCGGTATCCCACGAGGTAACCGGTGAGGCTCGCCAGGAAGATGGGGATGGTGTGCCCCAGCCCGGTGAGGGTGAGAACGATGAGGGCGGAACTCAGGGGGGTTTGGGTGGCGGCGGCGTTGAAGGCGACCATGCCGGTGAGCATGGCGAGGGTGGGGTCGACGCCGGGAATGAGCATGGCGACAGCCTTGCCGATGAGCGCGCCCATGAAGAGGTGGGGGATGATGAGTCCGCCCTGCCAGTGGCCGTTGATGGTGACGCTGGCGGCGAGCATTTTGGCGATGAGGGTGCCCAGGATCAGAAGCACGGGCATGGTGTTGTGGAGCACGTGGTCCATCTCACGCGCGCCGTAGAAGTAGCTCAGGGGGAAGGCCCAACCGCACAGGCCGATGATGAGGCCGGCGAGGGTGGTGCGGATGTAGATGGGCATGGGGAAACGTCGGGCGACCTTGCCGACGGACCGGAAGAGTGCGGCGTAGAAGTAGGCGGCGGCGGCTCCGAGGACGCCGATGCCCAGTGCGATGACCAGGTGCATGCCGGAGTCGGGCAGGATGGCGGAGGGGGACCACATCGGGGTGATGGGGTTGTTGAGGATGACGGCCATCACGAGGAAGCCGACGAAGCTGGTGAGGATGGTGGGGATGAGGGCTTCGTAGTATTCGAGTCCGCGTCGGTGGAGCATTTCCAGCCAGAGGAGCGAACCGCCGACGGGCGCGCCGAGGAACGCGCCGAAGCCCGCGCCCATGCCTGCGAGGGTGAGGATGCGTGCGAAGGAGGGATTTCGGAAGCGGTCGGCGAGCCAGGTGCCCATGGATCCGCAGATCTGGGTGAGCACGCCTTCGGGGCCTGCGCTTTGTCCGGCGACGAGGCCGAGCAGCGAGGTGGGGAGGATGGGTTTGTTGTCGGCGTGATCGAGCCGTCCGGTGGCGTGGAAGCGTCTGACGATGGTGGACATGTTGCCGGGATCGCACCAGGCTTTGAGGATGAGGCCGATGATGAGTCCGGCGAGCGCGCTGATCCAGATGCGGTCGGCGGGTCCGATCGTGCCGGTGGCCCAGATCCAGTCATCGAGTGCGTGCCAGATGGTGGCGAAGGCTGCGCCGAAGAGGCCGACGAGGGTTCCCAGGACGACGCAGATGATCAGGAGGGTGCGATAGCGCTGCTGACTCAACATGGGGGTGCGATACTCCGATTAGCACCGCACGATAGCGGGGTGGAGCGGGTATGACCAGCCCGGGGATGGCGATCCGCGTGCTTTGGGGGGTTATTGGGCGGCGAGTTTGAGGGATTGGTATTGTTCGGTGAGGGCGTCGAGCCTGGCCTGCGCGGCGGTGAGGGCCTGTTTGGCTTCGTCGCGGGCGGTGGCGAGGGGGGCGAGGGCTTTTTCCAGTTCGGCGAGTTTGGGTTCGAGAGCGGTGATGCGGTCGGGCAACGCGGCGAGGTCGGTCTGCGCCTGGGCGACGTCGTTGCGGGCGGCGAGGACGGCTTTGAGCGCGGCCTGGACGGCGGCTTCGCGGGTGGCGATCCGCTCCTGCGCGGCGGCGAGGTCGGCTTTGAGCGCCTCGAGGGTGGCGGCGGATTTGGTGACGGCGTCGGCGAGTGCGGCGTTGTCCGGTGAGGCGGCGGCGCGGGCGACGATCACGGCGTGCAGCGATTCAGCCTGCCGCACGAGTGCCTGGCAATCGGCGGCGTGCGTGAGTGCGGCGTCGACCTGATCCTCGGCTTCGTGTGCGGCGAAGTAGCTGCGATACACGAGATGGTTGACCAGCGTGAGACGGGTGGGGCCTGCGGTGAGCTGTCGGGTGAGTTTGTCGCGCTCGGCACGCAGGGCGTCACGCTCGGATTCAACGGTTGCGGCGGCGGCCTGGTGCTCCTCGAAGGCGGCTTCGCGGGCGGTCACCTCATCCCGCGCGGCGATCACCTGCAGGTTGAAGTGCGCGGCGGTCCAGTGGGCGTGCTCACGCTCGGCGGCGGCGCGTTGGGCGGCGGCTTCCTTGAGCGCGGCCTGCTTTTCTTCCGCGGTGGTGGTGAGCGACTTCACCTTTTCGTCGAGCGCTTTGACCTTTGCGAGGGCGGCCTCCTGCTCTTTGATGGCGGCGGCCATGCGCTCGGTCATGGCTTTGTGTTCAGCCGTTGCCGTTTGGTGGGCAGCGGACTGTTCCGCGAGTTTCGCTTCGACGGCTTTGACCTGCTGCTCGGCCTGATTGAGTGCGGCGGAGGCGGCGTTGAGCGCGTCGGTGGCCTGCGCGAGTTGGGCGGCGTGCTGTTCGACGGCAGCGGAGGCGGCGGTGACAGCCTGCTGAGCGGCGTCCGCGGCGGATTGCGCTTCGGCGGCGGCCTGGGCGAGTGCGGCATCCTCCGGCGTGGCGTCGGCCTTCTCTTTGGCGACGACGGCAGCCTGGGCGGCCTGCTCGGCTTCTTCGGTGCGTGCAGCGAGGGCGGCGGTCGCTTCCTCGTGTCTGGCAACATGGTCGCGACGGGCTGCTTCGGCGGCCTGCATGGCTTTGACGGCCTGATCACGCTCGGCACGCCGGGCGTTGAGTTCATTGCCGGCTTCGATCTCGGCCTTGGCCAGCGCGAGCGCCTTCTCACGTATGGCGGTGATCTGCTTATTCAGCTCCGCGACAGTCTGCGCGATCTCGCCGATCTGCTTCTGCGCGGCGGCGAACGCCTGCTTCGCCTCGTCGACCTGTTTGGCGACGGCGGCGTGTTCGGCGGCGTGCTTGTCGTGCGCGGCTTTCACTTCATCGAGACGCTTCTGCGCGGCGGCGATGCGGTCGGTCAGCGACGGCGGGTTGCTGTCGAGCGTGCCCAGCGGTTTGCCATCCTCGGCACTGAAGATGCGCACGTTGCCCAGCCAGTCGCCGACGATGACGCGCTTGCCTTCGTGGTCGAACGCGGCGGTGAGGGTGAGGTCATCGGATGCGCGGATGGCGCGTTGCTGTTGCCCTTCGCCGTTCCAGATTTTGACGTGGTTGTCGCGTCCGGTGGTGACGAGTCGGCCATCGTGGGTGTAGCGGACGCTGAGCGTTCCGCCGCCGTGAGCGTTCCAGTTGCGCACGCGTTTGCCATCGTGCATGGACCAGAGCCGCACCTGCCCGTCCTCGCTGGCGGAGGCGAGGATGTTGGAGTCGGGTCGGAAGTCGAGGCTGGTGATGGCCTGTTCGTGCCCTTCAAGCGTGTGGAAGAGGTTGCCCGTGGCGGCTTCCCAGACGTGCAGCCCGCCGTTGCGGTCTGCGGTGGCGAGGAGCACGGCATCGGGGCTGAAGGTGATGGCGGTGATCCACTCGGTGTGCTTGGTGATGGTGTGCAGCCGTTCACCATCGGCGGTGGCGTGGATGCGCACAACCTTACCCGGGCCTCCCAGCGCGACGCGGGACTGATCGGCGGCGACGTCGGCGGCGAGCACGGTGTCGTACTCCTCACCCAGCCGTGTGAGGCGCTGCCCGGTGGTGACGTCGTAGAGGTTGACGAAGCCTTCCTTCGCACCGCGTCCGCCGCCGACCATCAGCACGTTACCGCTGCGGCTGAAGCGGATGGTTTCGGGGAAGGCATCATCGAAGGGCAGCACGCCGACGAGCTGCTGCGTGTCGAGGTTGTAGAGGAGGATTTGTTTCTGCCCGCCGATGGCGACGAGGGGCGCCCATGGGCTGGCGGCGAGGGTGGTGACGGCGTTGGTGCGTTCGGTGCGAACGAAGGGTTCCAGCCGCACATCGTTGGGCATGGCGGCGGGGCCTTCGGGCTTACCGGTGGGCGCGCCGGCGAGGGAGAGGTCGAGCTTCTTTTTGAGCTTGGGGGCCTTGGAGCCTTTGTTTTCCAGCGCGCCCGCTTCGAGCCACTTGCGGAACACATCCAGTTCCGCCTGCGGCAACTTGTCGCGGTTGGGCGGCATGGTGGGTTCCTGGGCGTGGGTGATGACGGCGTAGAGCTTGGAGCCGCCCGGGTCGCCCGGTTCGATGATTGCGCCGCCGCTGCCGCCGTTCATCGCGCCCATGTAGGTGCTCAGGTCGAGCCCGCCGCGTGCGCGGTCGGGGTTGTGACAACTGAGGCAGTGGGTGCGCAGGATGGGCGTGATGTGGTCGTCGAAGGTGATTTTTTCGTTGGCGAGCGCTGGAGTGGCGAGGAAGAGGAGGAGAAGGCACGGAGACACGTAGGCACGGAGGGTGCAGGAAGCGACGCGACTTGTCGCGTTGTTGCAAAACCGGGGGACGAACGCTTTCACGGGAAACTCCTGAACCAATCGTGCGTCTTCCTGAACAGGGCGTGGGCGTGGTACGCGGTGGCGATCACGTCCGGCATCAGTGGTTGAACATGAACTCCTTGGAATTCATGAGCGCCCAGAAGATGTCTTCGAGGATGGCCTGCTTGTTGTCCTCCGCGTTGACCGCTTCGAGGAGTTTGGCCATTTCCTCGTCGGTCGGGAAGCGGGTGACGGTGCGCACGTAAAGCGAGCGAATAATCTCCTCGGGCGTTTTGCCTGCATCGAGCAGGTTTTTGACGACCTTGCCCTCGTTGATCTTGTTGTTGACGGTGACGCCGTTGAGCAGGTGCAGCGCCTGCGAGAGGTTGGGTTCCATGGAGACTTCGCAGGAGCAGACGGTTTCGCGCTTGGCGCGGCCGAAGGTGGTGAGGAAGTAGTTGCTCGTGCTGCCATCGGCGATCTGCACCGCCCGCGCGCCCAGCGGCAGGCCGCGGAACTTGTTGCGCGTTTCGGTGGCCTGCGTGATGACATCGAGCAGGACTTCGGCACGCACGCGTCGGATGGTCGCGCGGGCGAAGTTGCGATCGTCGAGCTTGTTGGTGTCGTTGGGCTGGGTGGCACGCTGGTAAGCGCGGGAGTTGCAGATGTCGCGCACCAGGCGTTTGAAGTCGTAGTTGTACTCGGTGAAGCGTTTGGCCAGTTCATCGAGCAATTCCGCGTTGGAAGGCGGGTTGCTGATGCGCACATCGTCGACGGGTTCGATGATCCCGCGCCCCATGAAGTGCGCCCAGATGATGTTGGCGAGGTTGCTGGCGAAGTAGGGGTTTTCGGGGGAGGCGAGCCATTCGGCGAGGACGGCCCGGCGGTCCTTGCCGTTCACATCGGCAACGCTGCCTCCGAGGAAGCGCGGCGCGACAGGCTGCTTGGTGATGGGGTGGTTCACGTCCCCGCCACCGCGGTTGAAGACGATGGTTTCGCGCGGATCTTCCGCACCCTTACGGCCGATCTGCCCGAAGAAGGCGGCGAAGCCGTAGTAATCGTCCATCGTCCAGCGGTCGAAGGGGTGGTTGTGACACTGGGCGCACTGCAGGCGCATGCCCATGAAGACCTGTGCGGTGTTCTCGGCGATGAGCAGCGTGTCGTTGGTGATCTGGTAGTAGTTGGTTGCCGGTTCGGTGAACGTGCCGCCGTTCGCTGAGAGCAGTTCGCGTGCGATCTCGTTGAAGGGGCGGTTGTCGGCGATGCGTTCCTGGAGGAAGTTGTAGTAGAGCAGGGCGGCCTTGTAGCTGACCTGCGGGCTGGAGCGGATCTGCAGCAGTTCCGCCCACTTCATCACCCACATCTCGACGAATTCCTTGCGGTCGAGCAGTTCATCGATGAGTTTTTCGCGTTTGTCGGGGTCGGTGCTGGACATGAAGCGCTCGTATTCCTCCTGCGTGGGCAGTTGGCCGATCACGTCGATGTAGACGCGGCGGAGGAAGACTTCATCGCTTGCCAGTTCCGAGGGGACGATGCGCATCTTGCGCAGCTTGGCGTTGATGAGTTCGTCGATGTAGTTGTTGGCGGGCTGGTCGGGGTATTCGGCGGGGGCGTCGTGGGGGATGATGATGGCGTGGGAGCCGACGGTGAAGGTGGCGAACCGCGCCATGATGAACGCTTCGCCGCGCTGCTGCGCGGTGACGAGGCCGTTCTTGTCGATGGTGGCGGAGTTGTCGTTGTTGGAGAGGAACAGAGCGAGCGAGGTGACATCGCGGTCGGTGCCATCGGAGTACCTGGCACGAACGGTCATTTGCTGGGTGGCGCCGGTGCCCTGCAGGACGAGACGATCGGGCATGACTTCCAGCGCGATGGGGACGGCGACGTCATCGGAATCCCTGGGCGCGCCGGCTTCGAGCCATCGTACGAGCGTTTGCTCGTACTGGTCGCCGGTTTCGAAGAGGATGCCGCCGGTGTGGGGTGCATTGCCGACGGACTTGGCGATCATGAGGCTTTCGCGGGGCAGGGCGAGGTTGATGCGTCGGGCGGCGATTTCACGGGTGAGGCGGTGGTAGTCGCCATCGGGATCGTAGCCGAAGAGAGAAAGCTGGAATCCGTCCTTGCCGCGTGCCGAGCCGTGGCATGCCCCGCTGTTGCAGCCGGCACGCATGAAGATGGGCATCACGTCGAGTTTGAAGCTGATGGGACGTTCGGCTTTGGCCTGCACGACGGTGACGGGGATGACGGCGCTGAGGCCATCGACTTCGACGTTGATGTGTGTGCTGCCGTCGGCGACGGGCCGGGCGACGTTCACATCGAGGTCGATGCAGGCGGGGTCCTGCACGTTGAATTTGGCTTTGTGGGTGACATCGCGGGTGACGCCATCGGGTTCGACGATCTGCACGACGATGGACTGGTAGTCGCGCGCGGTGTGGAGCGACACCTCAGCGGGGAAGACGGACAGGCGTCGGCCGTTGTCCGCGCGTGCGGTGGTGGTGAACAGGCAGACGGCAAGCAGTGTGAGCAGCCCGACCACGGGGGCGGGGCTGATGCGGTGTGTGGTGTGATGCATGTTCGATCTCACTCCTGAGCCTCCTGGCGCTTGGCCTGTTCGAGGCGCAGTTTTTCCAGTCGCGACAGGGGCTTGGCAGCAGGCGCCTGCGGCTTGGGCTGCTCAGCAACCTTGGGCGCTTCTTCCTTCTTCGGCGCGGGCGGCGGGGCGTCGATGCGAAGCACGCCGCCGTGACCGATGTTGTGCACCACCGGCTCGCCATCCTTCATGATGGTGACGCGGCAGAACAGCGACTTGTGCTGGCCAACCGGGGCGTCGGCTTCGGTGGTGACGGTGAAGATGATCTCTTCATCGCTCTTTTTGATGGTGAGCGGTTCGGCCGCGGTCTTGGGGGGCAGGCCCAACAGTTCGATCTTCGCTTCGCCTTCGAAATCGGTGTGCTGTTCGAGTTTGCACAGCACCTGCGCGGGTTGACCACGCTCGGCGGCGGCCATCTCCATCGACAGCGTCACGAACTGCGTGGCAATCTCGATGTGGCCCAGTTGTGTCGACGCCCAGACGGGGCCCTTGCCCGCATCGGCGCGGCCGAGCACCACGATGGGCCAACTGCCCGGCGGGGCGTTGCCATCGGCGTTGATGAGGTACTCCGCCTCGGTCTGCCCCTCGCCGATCGTTACCGAGCCAGCACCCGCGATGCCCGGCGGGGTGTAGGGCAGCGACAGCGTGATCGGGCCGTTGAAGCCTTCGGCGCGCTCGGCGACGACTTTGAGATTCATCGGGCCGTTGCGCACGATTGGCGCTTTGGGCTCGATGAGTTTGAGCTTGAAGGGCGCTGCCTCGGTCACCGCCATTGCCAGGCGATCGACGGTGGGGGCGTAGTAGAGCGTGTTGTTGGGTTCGCCGAGCACGAGGCGGACCTGCTGGGCGTAGCTGCCGCGGATCGCTTCGTTTTCGTAGTGACGGGCGGCAAGCTGGGCGAGACGTCCGGCCACGGGCGCTTCACCGGTCGCCTCGAAGACGACGGGCACTTCGGTGACGTTGGCTTTCATGGTGTCGACGTGCATGGCGACGCCATCGGGCAGTTGCTCCGCGGTGAGGATGAGGTCGCCGCCGAAGTCGCGTCGGGTGGCACGGATGACCGTGGCCATGCGGTTGCCCTGGGGCACGGCGATGACCTGACGCTCCTGCGAGAACTGCACGAATTCCGGCAGCGTGAGGGCGAGTTGCGGCGTCACCGGCGTGACTTCAATGCGATAGACGTAGTCGGGCCCGCCTGATCGCAGGTGATCGCGGATGAGCAGCCGATACGTGCCGTCGGCCGGTGCGGTGAAGCGGAGATAGCTGTCGGGGCCGCCCGTGTCGTCGTTGGCGCCGATGCGCTGGTTGTCGGGGCCGAAGAGCGTCAGCACCGGATCGAGCGGCGACCGCATGCGCCGCGCCCAGACGTGTACATCGAGTATCTGATCCTTCTTCGCTTCGAAGGCGAACCAGTCCTGATCGCCCGATTCGCCGATTACGCCGTTGAACGCGAGCGGCGGGGTGAGTTCGGTGGCGGTTGCCTGTCCACGAGCGTTGTTGGGTTCGGTTTCGTTGACATCGGGAAACGTGCTGACGCGAAAGCGGTGGGGCGATGGCGCGATGTGGCCGTCACGCTGCGGGAAGACTTCAAACGCGTCGTTCGCCTCCGCGGGCAGCGTGATCGTTTCGTCGAAGGTGCCGGACGGGTCGCCGAGGAATGTCAGCTTCAGTTCCGTCCCCGCCTGTCCGCCGAGCGGGAAGATGGCTTTGGGACGGGGGAACTGGCCCACGTGCAAACGATAGCGGCAGTTGTCGTTGCCGCCGTACGCGCTTTCGCGCACCTGAATGATGTACCTGCCATCCGCCGGTGCGATAACCGAAACAAAGGGGTCCTGCAGAAAGAGCGTCGAGTCGTCACAGGCGGCGAGCTCGAAACGATCGCTGTCGAGAATCGCAACGAAGGGGTCGAACATGGCCCCGAGGCGAATGCCCTCGACCTCGGCGCTGATGCGTTCGCCTTTTTTCGCTTCGATGACGAAGTAGTCGACGTCTTCGTTGGTGACGACGCCGTTGACGGTGGTGTTGAACGCGATGGGTTGCGGGGTGGCGAACTCGCTGTTGGGTTCGGCTTCGTCGACGTTGTCGTAGTTGCCGACGTAGAAGTTGCGCAGCTCGGTGATGCCGCCGGCGGTGCGCAATCGCATGCAATGTTCGCCGAGCTTGGCATCGGGAGCGATGGTGACACGTGCCTTGACCTGATTGGCGTTGACGTTCTCGATCGATTGGACGGTGAAGCCTTCGCTGTAGATGAAGACTTCCTGTGCATCGGCGAGTCGTGCGCCGTGGAAGATGATGTCCACTTCGCCGCCGCGCTTCGCACCGCGTGGTTCGATCCGCGCCAGGGTGGGGGAAGCGGCTTGGGCAACCATCGGGGCGGCCAACAGCGTGAGAACGGCAACGCTGAGCAACAGCCTCTTCATAGGGAACTTCCTCGCTCGGGAACGATGGATGGGGGGTCGCAGGCGGCACATCGTCGCGCCGAAACGCGAGGCGCACGGCTGACGATCGGCCGTGCACCACGAGCGTGCATCATCCGAGCAGGTCCTCGACCACCTTGCCGCCGTCGACGATCTCGATGGGTCGGCCACCGGGCGCCATGAGTTCCTTGCGGGCGTCGATGCCCATCTGGTGGTAGACGGTGGTGGCGAGGTCTTCGACGGTGAGGGGGTCGTTCTCGGGATCGGACGCGGTGGCATCGGACGAGCCGTACACCGTGCCGCGTTTGATGCCGCCGCCGGCGAGCACGACGCTGAACACCTTGGGCCAGTGGTCGCGGCCGCCATCGCGGTTGATCTTGGGCGTTCGGCCGAACTCGGTGGTGAGCATGACCAGCGTGGAGTCGAGCAGGCCGCGTTCCTCCAGATCGGTGATGAGGGCGGCGTACGCCTGGTCGAGCGGGGGAATCTGCCCCTGCACGCCGTTGCGGATGTTGGCGTGGTGGTCCCACCCGCCGTAGCTCATGGAGACGAAGCGGACGCCGGCTTCGACGAGTCGGCGGCACATGAGCATGCGCATGCCCGCCGGGTTCTTGCCGTAGCGGTTGCGCATCTCCTCCGATTCGGCGCGGATGTTGAACGCTTCACGCGCTTCGGTCGAGCTGATGAGCGAGTAGGCACGCTGGTAGAACGCGTCCATCGCATCGAGTTCATCGGATGATTCGAGCGTGCGGAAGTGGTGGTCGACGGTTTCCAGCAGGCTGCGTCGTCGGGCGAAGCGGGCGTCGTCGATGCCGCTTGCCATGGACAGGTCGCGCACCTGGAAATTGCCCGCGGCGGGATCAGCGCCGAGGCTGAACGGGCCGTATGCGCTGGACAGATACCCGCTGCCGGCGAACTCGTTGGGCACGGAAGGCACGCAGACGTAGGGCGGCAGGTTGTTGCGCGGGCCGAACTCGTGGGAGATGACGCTGCCCATGCTCGGGTACTGCAGCGCGGGGCTGGGCCGATACCCGGTGAACATGTTGTGCGTGCCGCGTTCGTGGGCGGCTTCGCCGTGCGTCATGGAGCGGACGACGGTGATCTTGTCCGCAATGTTCGCGGTGCGTTTGAACAGCTCATTGACGCGCAGGCCGGATACCTTCGTGTCGATGGAGTTGAACGGCCCGCGGTATTCGATGGGGGCGTAGGGCTTGGGATCGAACGATTCCTGGCCGGAGATGCCGCCGGGCAGGAAGATGTGGATGATCGACTGGGCGGTCGCCTTTTTGCCCGTGGCGGCCTGGGCGCTTTGCAGCTTGAGGAACTGCGGGAGCGTGAGCCCCAACCCACCCACGAGACCGACGAACAGGAACTCGCGCCGATTCGGCCGGACATGCGCCGGATCGGAGCACCACGTGCAACTCCGTTCGCTCATTACTGAACTCCTCGAAGAACGCTCTCTCAACTGTCCGCGGCTCGTGCCGTCAGACCCATCCACGCAGTTCAAAAAGGTGGCGCGTGGCTTGTTTCCCGGCTGTGCTTCCCTGCACCAGCTTCCGGTTTCCCGGTGCGTTGCTTCGGTCGCCCCCTCCCTCAGTGAGCGGGCCGCCGAACGATCGTCAGCGTGTTGCCGGGCGCTCAAGCATTTCATGCTCAAAGACTTATGAGCATTACTCGCCTCGGCTCCCCCGTGCGCTGTGTCTCTTGGGGTGAATAGCGCTTTTGCCGCCTCAGACCCGCAAGAAAGCCGCCGCGTCTGCCTTGTCCAGCGGGCAGCACTGCAAATCACGTGCTTGCCCGAAGATGGCATCGGCAGGATCGGCCGCCAGCCCGCATGCGCCGAGGTCGCTCGGCGGTTACCGGGCTGTGAAGGATGAACGTCGATGCAGGCCGACTATTACCGCGCCGAGTCGACCAGCGCGACGAATCGCTCGCGCTGTTGGGCGTAGAAGGCGTGCCGCTTCGGGTCGGGGTCGATGCGCAGCAGGGCGTCACCGGGCTCGAACTGGTCCGGGTCGAACGTGGCATCGACACGGGTGAGCGCCAAAAGGGCCGCGCCGAGGGCGGAGGCATCGGCCTGGGGGGCGGCGAGCAGGGGCCGGTTGAGGACATCCGCGAGAATCTGCCGCCAGACGGGATAGCGCGACAGCCCGCCGGTGATCCGCACGGGGTCGGCGGCGTCCGGATCGGGCACGGCGATGCGGAAGGCCACGGCGATGCTGTACGCCACACCTTCGAGGGTGGCACGCACGCGGTGACGCGCGGTGTGGTGATCGGTCAGACCGTCGATCATGCTGGGCAGGGTGCTGGGCCAGGGGACGCCACGTTCGGGCATGAAAAAGGGCACGACCATCAGCCCGTCGCTTCCCGGGGCGATGCCGGCTGCGTCGGTGAAAAGTTGGGCGTATGCCTCGCCGCCCTTGCTCGAGGGGTAAAGCTGGTGGCGCAGGTGCTTGATGGCGGAGCCGGCGTTGTTCAGCGCGCAACCGGCAAGCCAGCGATGCGCGGTCAGGACGTAGCACCAGCTTCGCGCCTGTCGATCGTAGTGGGGCTCGTTGAGGCTGGTTCGCACGGCAGCGCTGGTGCCGGTGGAAATGGCGGTGCGGTGGGGCGGCGCTGCGCCGATGCCCACGTTTGCCAACGCGCCATCGCTGCTGCCCGCGACCACCAGCGTCTGTGCGGGAAGCCCCGTTTCCTCGGCAGCCTGACGTGTGATGCGGCCAATGACCGCGTTGGGCAGCACGATCACCGGCAGCCGACTCGGGGTGATGGTTGCCAGCTCCACCGCGGACTGATCCCAGTTGAAGTGGTGGATGTTCAGCAGGCCTGTGCTCGATGCGGAGGCGAGGTCCATCGCCCATTGGCCGGTGAGCTGGAAGAGTGCGAACTCCTTGATGCCGACGAAGCGTTCCGCCTGGTTGAACGTGTCGGGCATGTGTTCGCGCATCCATCGCAGCCGCGGCGCGTGGTAGTGGTGCAGCAGGGGGCATCCCGTGGCGTGATAAAGCCTGTCCGCGTTGATGCGGGGGCGCAGTGCTTCCAGCAGTTGCAGGGCACGCTGATCCTGCCAGATGGTGGCGGGCGCCAGCGGTTGATGGTTGGCATCGATGGGCACGATCGTGTGCATCGCGCCGCTGAGGCCGATCGCCGCCACGTGGGACGGCCCCAGCCGATCCATCAGGTTTCGCAGCACGCTCGCCGCGGTGCGCCAGATGGCGATGGTGTCCTGCTCGGCATGACCCTGAGGCGTGACGGTGGTGTCGATGTGCGCGGACGTTGTTGCCAACACCGCACGATCGGTGTTGATCGCCACCGCTTTGCAGCGGCTGGTGCCAAGGTCCAGGCCGATGATGACGTTGTTGGACAAAACGTTTCCCGCCTATGCGTCGATGCGCGTCGCCCCGGTGCTGATGCCGCCATCCACCAGCAGCGTCTGCCCCGTGATGTAGGCGCTGGCGTCCGATGCGAGGAACACCACCGCGCCGTCCAGATCGTGCGGCTGGCCCGTCCGCTTCAGCGGAATACGATCGCGAAGATACGCCACCCAGTTCGCATTGCGATAAAGATCGGCATTCTGCGCAGTTTCAAACCAACCCGGTGCCAGACAGTTTACCGTCACACCATACGGACCCCAATCGTCGGCGAGGCTCATCGTCAATTGCTTGATCCCGCCGCGACTCGCACCATACGGCGCCAGACCCGCATACCCGAACACGCTCGTGACGGAGCCGATGTTGATGATGCGGCCGTACCGCCGCGCCACCATGTGCCGGCCGATCGCCTGCGCAACGAAAAATGCCCCGCGCAGATTCGTGTCCAGCACGGTGTTCCAGTCATGCCAGGTGACCTCCAGCGCCGGCTTGCGGATGTTGACGCCGGCATTGTTGACGAGGATGTCGACACGGCCGAACACCGCCTGCGCCGCCGCCGCCATTGCGTCGATGCTCGTTTGCTCGATGACATCCAACTCGACCGGTTCGACACGCCTGCCCAACGATTGGATCTCCTCCACGACAGGCATCAACGATTCGCGTTTGCGACTGGTGATGATCACATCCGCCCCGGCACGTGCCAAAGCGTGGGCGAACCCACGCCCCAGCCCACGGCTTGCGCCGGTGATCAACGCCACCTTGCCGGCCAGATCGAAGGGTGTGGTGCTCATAAGCAGCCTGCGGTTCAGGGTTGCAGCACAACTTTCATCAGTCCCGGTTCGCGGGTGTGCAGCCGTCGGAACCAGTCCGCTCCCGCTTCGAGTGGGGCGGTGGCGCTGATGAGCGGCGCGACCTGGATCACGCCGCGCGACACCATGTCGATGCACGCGGGATATTCCCCCGCCGAAGCACACGAACCGATGAGCGTCTGCTCACGCGTCACCACCTGCTGCAACGGCAGCGGCACGTGCGGCGTCACGTTGCCCACCAGCACGAGATGCCCGCCTTTGCGCAGTGCGTTCACCGCGGTCGTAAAGGTGGGCTGCGTGCCGACCACCTCGGCGGCGATGTCCGCACCGCGACCATCCGTGAGTTCACGCACCAAGGAAACAACGTCCATCCGACCCGCGTCAATGCACTGCGTTGCGCCGAGTTGCTGCGCAAGAGCCAGCTTCGCGTCATCCAGATCGACCGCCACGACCTGCGTGCATCCCGCCGCCCGCAGCGCCTGCACCATCAGCAGCCCGATCATGCCGCTGCCCACCACCACGGCCGTATCGCCCAGTTGGATGGGGGTGAGGTTCGCCGCATGCACCGCGATCGACACCGATTCGATCAACGCCGCCTGTTCGAAGGAAAGTTCATCGGGGATCGGATACACGATGTGCTGCGGAATGGCGATGTACTGCGCGAACGCGCCGTGGCGACGGTACTCGCCCGTGGAGACGCCAAGCACCTGCCGTTGGTCGCAGAGGTTGATTCGGCCTCGACGACAAAACCAGCAGTGCCCGCAATACACGGTGGAGTCGAACGTGACCCGCTCGCCCGGCTTCAGGTGCGTGACATGGTCGCCCACCCGTTCGACCACACCCGCCGCTTCATGCCCCATCACAATGGGCGGGATACGTCTGCCGCTGCTGCCATCGTAGCCATGCACATCGCTGCCGCAGATCCCCGCCGCTCGCACACGCACCAGCACATCGTCCGGTCCGATGGGCGGTTGCTCCATCTCCGTCACCGTCAGATCCCCATACGCGCGGAGCAGCAACGCCTTCATGCACCACGTCCCCAATTACCATCGTCGGCGGAAGCGAATCGTCCATCATCGTCAACCAATCATAGCGCTGCCAATGCGGGGGGCGCAGCAAAAAGGGCGTCACGACCACCCCGTGTCGTGACGCCCTGTCAGCAGATGCAATGACGATGCTCGCCAGCGTGATCGATGGTGCTCAAACACCCCATTTCTGCCGCGATTCGGTGACCGGCTCAATCGCCGCGCCGGGTCGCCAGAACTCGGTGTGACCCACCGGCGTCTTGCCCGCCCACCGTTCATCCACCGGGTCGGATGCCAACTGATACCGCGTGTCGCAACTGATGCGATAGCGATCCGAGTTGTTTGTCAGCGACGCGTGCATGATAAACATGTTGAGGATGATCGCATCGCCCGCGCGGAACGTGGTGGTCGCCCACCGACCGCCGAAACGATCCACCAACTCCGCGGGATCGTCCGTGAAGTGGCCGGCAATGAGGTCCCGATCCACATCCGACCGGCCGTAGGTGCGAATCACCTGCTCCCACCTGTTGGAGCCGAGGCAGATCGCCAGCGTGCCCATGTCCGGCGTGATGTCGCCCAGCGGCGTCCACAACGTAAACAACCGCTTCGTCCCGCGACCCATGTACACCGAGTCGTAATGTATCGTTGAACCGGTACCGGGCCCGACCGTGCGCAGCCACTGAAAGTTGAAGCTCATCGGCTCACCGCCGAGAAAACGCTCGAAGAACGTCATCACTCGCGGACCATACAGCAGTTGCCGCAACTCTTCCGACTTGAGGTGGTCGCGCCCGCGCACCGAAGGCGTCGCCACCTCATCGGGGTTGGGGTTCACCACGCCTTCCATCAACGGATAGTCTGGATGCAGTTTGCCCTGATCGCGCAGCTTCTCGAGGATGCCCCGGCGAACGTTCATCACCTCCTCGCGGTCGTGAAAGTTGCGGATCAGCAAAAAGCCATCCTCATCCATGCGCTGCCGCAGCGCCTCCACGTCATCGAGAATCCCCGTACTGTCCGGCAGACGCAATGTGAGATACCGACTTTCCGCTTCAAATGGTTTTTTTGCGATCTCGTATGTTGCCATACCAATCCTTTCCGAGGAACGCGGCCCGTTCACTTCGCTTCCAGCCACGCCAGGTTGAAGCGATAGTGCTGACCGCTTGAAATCAGGTGAATGGTGCCATCGGGTGATTGCGTGGAGGCGAGATAGCCACGCGGCTCGGCATGGGTCGCGTCCATTTTGAACTGGCCGGTCCACGCGCCGCCGATCAACTCGCGCGTCTTGCCATCGGCGACCAGTCGCTGAATCGGCCAGGTTTCGCCCTCGTCGTACGAGAGCGCCGCGAACATGCCGAACGCCCGACGTTTCTCGCCGTCGTGGCAGATCAGCTCCATACCTTCAAAGTCCTTGTCGTTCTGCGGGTGATGGGTGAACGACACCAGGAGCAGCGGCCCCTCCGCCAGTCGCATCAGCGTCAAGCGCTGCCCGCCGGCGATGGGCGGGAACGCGCTGGCCTTGTACGTCCATGTCCTGCCCTTGTCGCTGGAATAGCTGACGGGCATGCGGCCGTTGATCGCATCGCCGCGACCGAACGCCATCAACCTGCCGTCCTTCAGTTCCACGATGCCGGCGTGAATCCCGGCGATGCTGCCACCCGTGACGCCCGGGCCGTACTTCGGCCGCAGCGGCTCGGTGTTGATGCCCGGGTCGATCCACGTTTCGCCGCCGTCGCTGCTGATGTGGATTGCCGTGCCGCCGCTGCCGCCCGTCACCGCGTCGCAGGGCACGACGATCGTGCCGTCACGCATCTGAATCACGCCGGCGATGGGCATGTGACGCAGGTGATGGTTGTGGTCGATCCACCGGTGCGACGACCAGGTGACGCCGTTGTCGGTGCTGGTGCGGAACATCAGCGCCAGCCGTTCCCAGCCGTGGCTCACGCCGATGCCGTTGAAGTGATAGATCGTGCCTTTGCCATCGTGCCAGATGCTCGTGGCGTGCATGTTGCGGTCGGGCACTTTGTAGAAAAGGTCCGCCTCGTCCCATGCGTCCGCGCCATGCCGTAGCCGCGCTGCCACCACCGTCAGTTCACGTCCCGGCTCCTCCCGCGTGGAGTACCACGTCGCCAGCAGGTCGCCGTTGGGACACACCACGATGTCGGGGCAGTGGTTGTGCCGGTAATAGAGCGGGCCGTTCGCCTTGCTGTCGATCTTCACGAAGGGAATCGGTTCAGCGAAGAACGGCTGATTGTTCGGGCGCGGCCACTGGGCCTTGCGCTGACTCACATCCTTTGCCCAGATCGGCGTTGGCGGCTCTTCGGTGTACGTCAGCGCCGGCATCGGTGCCTGCACCACGCGGAAACCGATGAGCCAATGCCTGTCGTCGGGCAGCGCCCCGGAACGATTGGCGCTGCGCAGGTAGTGCGGGGTGGTGTTGTGGCTGCCGCCGCGCGTGACACGGAACAATCCTTGCCGCGGCCCGGCGGGGTTCTTCACCGCGGCGGTCGGGTAGGGGCCGTACCAATCCAGACACCACTCCTCCACGTTGCCGTGCATGTCGTACAGCCCCCACGCGTTGGCAGGCGTCTGTCCGACCTTCAGCGACACACGCTTGGGCGACCAGTGAGCGCCCTGCTCCTTGTGGTACACCGCGGGCAGTTCATCGCCCGTGTGAAACAACGTCGCCGTCCCCGCCCGGCAGGCATACTCCCATTCCGCTTCCGTCGGCAGGCGGTACGGCTTGCCTTCCTTCTTCGACAGCCACGCGCAGAACGCCATCGCCTCTTCCCACGACACATCGATGACGGCGTCATCATCCTCCGTGGAAAGGTTCAGCCGGCCGCGTCGGCTGCGGTGCTCCGGATCAAACTGCTCGTACTGGGCGTTGGTCACCTCCGTCGCGCTCATGCGAAAAGCCTGCGTGATGGTCACGGCGTGCACCGGCTTCTCGTCGTAGTCGCCCACCTCCGACCCGCGCACATAGATGCCCGGCTTGATCGGCACCAGCTCCATGCCCAGGCTGTTGGTGGTTCGTTCCGCCGCCGCCGCGCTCATGCCACACACCAACGGCAGCGCCAACGCCATGAAGCGAAACCATCGGCCTCGCGAAATCGAGCGAATCGTCATCATGAAACTCCACAGGAAGAGAATGTCGCGATCAGCCACAACGGATAACGCTTACGAGTTCGGATAGGGATAGATGGGGAAGTACTGCCCCGGCCCGGGAACGCCCGCACCCCATTGCGCGTTGCCGGCGCCCCACCATTGACCGTTCATCAGCAACTCCTCGGTCTTCACAAACGAACCGTGCCCATCCGCCCACGTGCTGTTGAAACCCTTCGAATGACGTTGCGATGTGCCCTCGTTGCGCCAGTTCCACGGCCCGAACTGAGCCTGCCCCGGTTCGAGGATCGAACGGTAGTTGCGATCAGGCGTCAGTGCGCCCTCACCGATGAACATCACCGTGCTGGGGGCGTAGGACTGACCCGTGCTCGATGTCCACGGGCCCTCCATCTTGACTTCGCGACCGTACGTGTTGCCCGGACCGTAATCGGCGCGGCCGAACGATTCGAAGTTCATCGCATAATCGAACACGCCGAACGGCGCTGTCGCATCCGGTCCGGTGATGCCTTCACCGGCGCCTTCGGGGGGTGATCCGGTGAACGGACGTTTGCGCACGCCCAATGCGTTTTCGCCGGTTGACGTTGGACATTCGTACGCTTCTCCGGCGTTGTAGTAGGGCATCATGTCGTCCGCCCAGAACTTCGAGCCTGCGCCCCACCCCGTGTACAGCGGTGGAGGCAACTGGTTGTGGTCGTTGGCATATCCCATCATCGCCGTGCCGATCTGCCGTGTCGTTGCCAGGCACCGCACCGCGTGCGCCGATTCGCGTGCCTTGCCCAATGCCGGAAGAAGCAGCGCTATCAACAGCGCAATGATGGAAATCACCACGAGCAGTTCGATGAGGGTGAAACCCGTGATAAGCCGATGAGGTCGCCTGATCATGGAAGGACTCCTGAAAACGCGGGGTTATTCGTTTTCCCGATTGTTTGCGTTGCGGACATGTTTGGGCCGTCGCAGCGTTGCCGCCATGCCGACGAGCAGCAGCGTGGCCGTCGTCGGCTCGGGCACGGCAAGCACGACGTGCTTGATCGTTTCCCGTCGATACGTGTAGACGATGTGCACCAGACCCTGAGAATCCTGGATCACCGCCGGATAGGAGAACTCCCCTGATGCGTTCTCCAGCTCGTACACTTCCTGCCAGTGGATGCCATCGTCCGACATGGACACGACCAGTCGACCGCGTCCCGAAGCGATGGGGTTGTGCACCAGCAGCAAGCGACCATCGGCAAGTGTTAATCCATCTATACCCGAGTTGTTGTGGATCAGGCCGGTGCCTGTGATGGGCGACCACGTCAGGCCGTCGTCGTGCGACCATGTCTGCATGATCTGGCCGGCGTTGTGGCTGCGCATGAGCACCTGAATGCGCCCATCCGGATGGATGAAGATGGTTGGCTGAATGACGCCCGGTTCCTGCGGCGTGCTGTTGATGAACGGGCCAACGCTCCAGCTTTGCCCATCGTCTTCCGATCGGGCGAAGTGCACCTTCCAGCCGTTCGTTTCCGATGCCGAGCCGCTGAGGATCGTGCCGTCGGCGAGTCGCACGGGCTTGTTCTTGTCCGGGCCGACATAAACGACGCCGGGCGTCTTCACCAAATCGGTCGTGGTGATCGGGTCGGACCATGTCAGCCCGCCGTCGTGGGACACACGTTCTTCGCTCCACCATGTGCTGGGCGTCGGCCCCACCTTGTAATACAGACGCAGTTCATCCGGCTGCGTGTAAAACAGCACGGGATTCCACGTGGGATACCGCGTGGTTGCATTCGCAATGCCATGCGCCACGCGCTGCGGCATCGACCAGCCCGAACCGGTGTTGCGGCTGAGATAGATCTCGACGTTGGGGTGGCCCTCATGCGGCCCGGCGTACCACGCCGCCACCAGACCGTCCGGCGTTTCCACGATCGTGGGCGCATGCGACTGGCCCCACATATGCTGCGGAAAGATGAACGCGCTGCTGCGTTCCTCAACGATCCAATCACCCAGGGTGATGCGCGGCGTGATCGCCAATACGATCGCGATGGCCATCGACCACCAGGTGCACAGGTATTGCGGGTTCATCAATAACGTCCTGGTGAACGGAAACAGGAACGCGACACGATGCGCGCGGCCGAGGGCGGTCTGCCATCGGCCCGGAAAGCGAGGTCACCCCGGTCGAGATGACCCCACCAGGCAGGCCCGTTATCGGGTGCGGCGACGCAGCGTCAGCAACGCTCCGCCGATCACCAGTGCCAGCGATGCGGGTTCGGGAACAATGCCCGACACGGCTTCGGCATAGGTGGTGGTGATGCGAATTTCATCCACACCCCAATCGATGTTGCTGCCGCCACGGATCGCGATCGTGCTGATGCCCTCCGCGAGGGGGAAGGTGCGGTCGATGTCCCAGACGATCGGCTCGCTCTGGCTCACGACCTGCGCGGGGTTGAGAAAGCTGAGTCTGAGTCGGTCGTTGCCCTCGGACACATCGAGGCGACCCAGGACGAAATAGGTAATGCCGTTCGAGAGCAGCGATGCGAAGGTGCAGGGGTTTTCCGTGCCGACGCAGGCGCGCAGGTTGTTGTCGCTGCCCACGCCGATGTCGATTCGGGCATGGCCGTTGTTGTTGATGGGTTGGAGTTGCAGGCCGCTCATGAACGCCGATCCGCTGGTTTGTGGATGCTGCGAGCGCTGCATGAGGAAGCTGAAGTAGTAGGTACCTTCCGCTTCGTTGTCGATGGTCAGGCTGAGGTCGCGATTGGCGACGCCGGCACCGGATTTTCCTGCGCTGCCGCCGGTGGTGGGGCTGGTCACGCCCGCGGGATAGGACAGACTGCTGCCGTCGACGGACACATCGGGGTTCGTGACCCACCCACTGGCGAAACCGACGCCACCGTTGCCGCCGTTCAGCGAGCCCGGCGCATAGTCGAACCCTTCATAAACCAGGATGTCGCCGTATGCCGTGGTGGCAAGACCCAGGCTGGCGGCAGCGGCGAATGCGAGCGAAAGACGAGACAGTTGCATGGTAAGCCTCCTCGATGAAGTGAAAGATTGGACCTTTGTCGACGATGGATTGCGTGTGAAAGCGTGCGACTCCGGACCGTAACGTTGACGACGACGATCTCTCTCTTCCGGTCAGCACAGACGAACGGGTTTGCTCCTTTCCATGAACGTGACAGGGGACTCCATTGAGAGGCGCAGCGATCGCGCTACGCTTGTTTTGCATCTTGATGACGCTGCCGGCCACAGGCACACCGACAACGTCGGCCTTCGCGGTCGCCTTGAAGTCGACACACGAACGCGCCGTCACGCCAGAACCACAATGTCAACCAATCAACGGCGTGCAGACGTGGCACGCCGCACCGAAACCTGATCAGAACTTATGAAGAAGACGAAACGCGTACACCACCACCCACATCCCCATGCATCCAGTGCGCTTCCAACTGCATGCGATCGTATGCACTGATGGTCAGGTACTGACCATGACGGATGTGCCTGGCGAGCCAGTCGCGTGCGGCCGCGCCATCGCGCCGCGCCATCGCGTTGTAGATCCGCCGATGGAAACAGTACGTGTTGACCACGGTGGAAAGATTGAAGCCGTGCCGATACGTGCTGAAGATGCGCTCCAGCGCGTGGCAGTCCGCCATCACCTTTTCCAGTCGGCGATTGTTGACCGCCCGGAGAATCAGCATGTGGAAAGCGTAATCCGACTGGTGGAACTGATCGAGCATCTGGGCGGGCATCTCATCCTCGCCCGAGTCGCGAAGCTGGTATGCCAGTCGCCGCATCGCCTCCACGTAGCCACGCATCTGCTGCAAATGGGCGTCGCTGATGCGTTCGGCGGCGCGTTCGGCGGCGAAGGGCTCCACGCATTCACGCAGTTCGTACAGCTCGATCGCTTCGCGTCGGCCCAGACGACGCACCACCGCGCCCAGGCGGGGTACCAGCTCCACAAAACCCTCGCTGGCGAGTTTGCCCATCGCTTCGCGCACCGGCGTCGTGCTGATGCCCAGCTCCGCGCCGAGCTTCTTGTAGTCCAGCCGTGCCCCGGACCCGTATTCCCCGGAAACGAGACGGGCCCGCACATGCTGGTAGACACGATCGGGCAGCGATAGTTCCAACTCTGCGGTCTCCACGTGCACCCGAATATACTCAGGTGCATGCAAGCTTACCGAGCTTGCCCAATGCCTGTCAATGGGAATTTTTCGTTGGCATCCGCCCAACGAGCGTACGGGAGCGTCGTGAATATTGTAAAAACTGATAATCACAATATTTGTGACAAACGAAAAAAACGTATTGATCTTGCCGATACCAGCTGTTATGCTGCGTAACGCATCTGGAATACCAGATGCGCTTGATTGGTGCTGAAAGAGACTCCGATGCGGAACCGCAACGCATGAATACTGCCACGGGCGACTTGGCGCAACGCGCTTACGACTACATCCACGATGCCATCATCAGCGGGGCGCTGCCCGGCGGGAGCGTCGTGTCCGAGGCCCGGCTCGCCAGGGAGTTGGGCATCAGTCGTACACCGGTGGGCAAGGCGATCCGCCTGCTCGCCGCCGAGGGGTTGCTCGAACAGATTCCGCGTTTCGGCACGATCGTGCGGGGCATGGATCGGCGCGACATGCTCGAGTTGTATGAACTGCGCGAGGCTTTGGAGAGCTATGCCGCCGGTCAGGCCGCCCGCCGTATCCACGAACGGCAGCTCGCCAAGCTGCAGGCTTACTGTCGCGTTCTGCTCATGCTCGCCGATGAGGTGCGCCAGTCGGGTGCCGCGGAGCTGTCCGCCGAGCAGTTGCAGCGTTTTCTCGCCGCCGACTTCGCCTTTCACACGCTCATCATTCAGGCATCGGGCAATCGCCGCATCATGCAGCAGGTGAAGCAGTCCCGCTCCATCGCGCGCATCTTTGAAACGCGTCGTCAGCGGCACGACCTGATCACGGTGGAGAACACGCAGCATCATCATTACGCGATTCTCGATGCGCTGCGGCGGGGCGATCGCACCGCCTCGCACGATGCCATGAGTCGACACATCGAAGCCAGCCGGGAGGAAACCATGCGCCAGTTCGACTTGGCGCGCGACGGTCTGGGCGCGGAAGGCGATGTGGCCGCGCAGTTGCCTCTCGATCTGGCGAAGGAACTCGAACGCATCGAACGCGACAACTTCGGCGGATAGCTCAAGCGAAGGATGCGATGGGGGACGCTCGGGCTTTCCCGTCGCCTTACGTATGCCGTTGACCTTATAGCGGCCAGGCCGCGGTGGCACGGATGAACACGCACTTCATGCTTCTGGACTGGGTCGTGCTGGGCGTCTATTTCGCCGCCACCATGGCGATCGGGTTCTGCTTCTATCGCAAAAGTCGCACGGCCGACGCCTTCACCGTCGCGGGACGCTCGCTGCCCGGCTGGGTGTGCGGCCTGTCCATCTTCGCCACCTATCTCAGCAGCATCAGTTTCCTCGCGCTGCCCGGTGCGGCGTTCGCCACCAACTGGAACGGCTTCGTCTTCAGCCTGTCGCTGCCGATCGCCACGATCATCGCCGTGCGATGGTTCATGCCGTTCTATCGCAGCAGCGGCGAGGTGTCGGCCTACGCGCATCTGGAAAAGCGGTTCGGCCCGTGGGCGCGGTTCTATGCCGGCAGTTGCTACCTGCTGACCCAGATCGCACGCATGGGCATGGTCATGTATCTCATGGCGCTGCCCATCAGCGTTCTGATCGGCTGGGACATCCGCGCGGTGATCCTCATCACCGGCGTCTCGGTCACCGTGTACGCCTTTGTGGGCGGGGTTGTCGCCGTCATCTGGAACGATGCCCTGCAGGCGGTCATCCTCATCGTGGGCGCACTGGCGTGCGTGGTGGTGATGCTGCTGGACATGCCCGAAGGACCGGGTCAGGTCTTCACCATTGCGCAAAGCAACGACAAGTTCTCCCTCGGCAGTTTCGATGTGTCGCTGGTCCAAAGCACGTTCTGGCTCGTGCTGCTCTATGGCGTGACGATGAACCTGCAGAACTTCGGCATCGACCAGAGCTACGTGCAGCGCTACATCGCTTCACGCTCCGATCGCGAAGCACGCAAAAGCGTCTGGCTGGGCGGCATGCTGTACGTGCCCGTTTCCGCGATGTTCTTTTTCATCGGCACGTGTCTGTTCGCCTACTACAGCACGCATCCGGAGGATCTGACTGAGGTGCGACAGCACAAAGCGGCGCAGGTGCTCACCGATGCGGGTGTGAGCGCGGACGATCCGCAGTATGCGACGCTGCTTGACGAACGTGCCGCCGCCATCACCGATGCGCAGCTCGGCGATGCGGTCTTTCCGCACTTTATCGGCAAGAAGCTGCCCGTGGGGGTGACGGGGCTACTCATCGCGGCGGTCTTTTCCGCCGGCATGAGTACCGTGTCCACGTCGCTCAATTCCTCGGCCACGCTGCTGCTGACCGACTGGTACAAGCGGCTCTTTGTGCGCGATCCCGGTGAGCAGCACCAGATGTTCGTGCTGCATGCCTGTACCGTGGCGCTGGGCATCATCGGCACCGCGCTTGCACTTGTCCTGGTGCGCTACACGCAGGGGGCCTTGGATATGTGGTGGACGCTTTCGGGCATCTTCGCCGGCGGCATGGTCGGGCTGTTCCTGCTCGGTCTCATCTCCCGACGCGCCACCAGCACCACCGGGCTCGTCGCCGTCATCAGCGGGGTTGCGCTCATCACGTGGATGACGCTGTCCAGAAGCGCGTACTGGCCGCGGGCGCTTGAAACGCTGCGCAACCCGCTGCACGCCCACGCCACCGTCATCATCGGCACCATCACCATTCTCGTGGTGGGGTTCGCCATCAGTGCCAGTCTGCCGCGACGTGCGGCCCATGTCGTTCCCCGGGAGAAGGAAGGAGTTCGTTTATGAGCATCACGTTCGGGCAACCGCTGTGTGGCATCGTTCCACCGCTGCTGACGCCGCTGGGCGACAACGATCAGCTCGACGTTGCCGCGCTGGAAATGCTGATCGAGCACATGCTCGGCGCGGGGGTGCATGGCCTGTTTGTGCTGGGCACGACCGGCGAGGCGCTGAACCTGAGCGAATCGCTTCGCCGTGAAATGGTGCAACACACCTGCCGCATCGTTGCGGGGCGGGTGCCGGTGCTGGTGGGAATCACGGCGACGGCGTTGAGCGATGCCGCACGCTTCGCCCATCATGCCGCGGATGCCGGCGCTGATGTTCTGGTTACCGCCACGCCCAGTTATTACCGGCTGAATCAGCAGGAGCTGATGCAGTACATCGAACACCTGCTGCCGCAGTTGCCGCTGCCGCTGATGCTCTACAACATTCCGCAGCTCACCGGGTTGGCGTTCACACCCGCCACCGTCGATCAACTCATCCACCGCGAACGCATCATCGGCATCAAGGACAGCTCCGGCGATATGTGCGCTGTTCACGAGCTTCTCAAAGTCGCGCGGCAGCGCCACGACTTTTCCGTGCTGATGGGCAACGACATGCTGCTGGGCGAGGCGGTGCTGATGGGGTGCCACGGTGGCGTGACGGGCGGGGCGAACATCGACCCGGCAACCTTCGTGGCGATGTACGATGCGGCACGGCAGGGCGACCTTCCCGCTGTTCGCACGCTGCAGCGTCGCATTGAAACGCTCAACCCGCTCTTTCAGGTGGGGCAGGGCGCTTCGGCGAACATCGCGGCGCTGAAGTGTGCCGGACGCATGCTGGGTTTGTGCCGGGAAGTGCTCGCGCCGCCGTTCCTCCCACTCAACAAAACGCAACAGGAAAGGATCGGCGCGATCCTCGATTCGCTCGATCTGCGAGCACCCAAACGGCAAAGCGCATCGGCGGTGCGGTCGGCCATCTGATACCATCCGTACCGCTCCAACCTTTCACGGGGAGCTACAAGGGTGAATCCAGCAGCACGCGCCCTGGGCGTGGTCGCTTTGACGGGTTGTTCAGCAGTGCCAACCACCGGTGAAACATGCGACTGGTCGCAGGCATCGCCCGATGTCACGATCGAACGGCAGATCACCCATCAGCCCCACGGCCACATTCTCACCAACACGCAGGTATGGACGCCCGACAGCCAATGGATCGTGTACGACCAGCGATCCGACGTTGCCGGCAGCCAGTTCGACAGCACCGTCATCGAACGTGTCCACGTCCACACCGGCGAGGTGCAGACGCTCTACCGCGCTGCAAACGGCGCGCATTGTGGCGTCGTCACCTGCAGCCCCGTCGCCAACCGTATCGCCTTCATTCACGGGCCCGAACACCCGACCGCCGACTGGCAGTATGCCGCGCACCATCGCCGGGGCGTCTTTGTCGACATTGATCAACCGATGGTTGCCCGGACGATCGATGCCCGTGATCTGGTGCCGCCGTTCACGCCCGGCGCGCTGCGTGGCGGAACGCACGTCCACGTCTTCAGCGGCGATGGCCAGTGGATCAGCTTCACCTATGAAGATCACGTGCTGGCCGCCGCGTCCGACGACGGCGGGGCGGAACCGAACCAGCGTAACATCGGCGTCAGCGTGCCGAGGGGGCCGGTCACGGTGGGGTGCGGGCACGGGCGCAACCACGATGGCCTTTACTTCACCGTGCTGGTCACACGCACCGTGGCGAATCCCCGGCCGGGCTCGGACGAGATCAGCAAGGCATATGAGGACGCATGGGTGGGCGTTGATGGTTACGTGAAGCCGGATGGCACGCGACAACGCCGGGCGCTGGCGTTTCAGGGGGATGTGGTCACGTCGACGGGCACGACGATCGCCGAGGTGTTCATCGTCGATATTCCGGAGGATGTGACGGTGGTGGGGGATGCGGGGCCGCTCGAGGGAACCGCCACGACGATGCCGCGTCCGCCGCGGGGCACCGTGCAGCGTCGGCTCACCTTCACCGCGGATCGCAGGCACCCGGGCATTCAGGGGCCGCGCCACTGGCTGCGCAGCTCGCCCGACGGCTCCGCCATCGCCTTCCTCATGAAGGATGAGGCGGGCATCGTGCAGTTGTGGACCGTGTCACCCCACGGCGGCGAACCGCGACAGGTCACCCGCAATCCGTGGGACGTCGCCTCGGCGTTCACCTGGAGCCCGTGCGGACGCTACATCGCCCACATCATGGACCGCAGCGTCTTCGTCACCGAAGTCGCCACCGGCCGCAGCATCCGCGTCACCCGCCGCACCGCCCCCGCTATCTCCCCCCGCCCCGAAGCGTGCGTCTTCAGCCCCGACGGCCGATCCATCGCGTACATCCGGACGGTGGAAGAGCAGAATCAGGTGTTTGTGGTGGAGGTAGGGCCAAGGGCCTGAGATTGGGGCGTGGGGTTGTCTTCGGAAAGTGGTTTGGTATAATTTAGGGTGTCGGTGCTTTGTCGGACGGAGGAGGAGGACGGAGGACGGAGGACATAGGACACTAACACCCTATCCTGTCTGCACTTGCATCATATTTGCAATCCGAAATCCGCAAATCCGCAATTCAAAAGACCATGTCGTCTTTGTCGTGGGGGTGACATCGCGAAAAATTGATCGAAGTAGCTTGAATTACTATTCTTACGACAAATCGACCGAGGTCGGCCCCCATGCGACACGACATTCTTCCAATGGACCGCGCCCTTGGTCGCTTCGCGTCTTCGCGCCTTGGCGTTGTCGCAACGTTCCCGGTCACACCGAAGAACCCCTACAACCCTCGGAACAACCCCCGGACCAACCCCCGGAACAACCCCGCACCACCCTCCGGACCGTTCCCGACCCGGGTGATGGCGTTGGCTCAGGGAGGTGCTTGGCGGTAAGATGGGCAGTCGCATGATCGTAGATGTGCACACGCATCGTTGGGAGTCGCCCGAGCAGCTTGGCCCGGCCTGGGCTGATCGTTTGCTGCGCCACGCCGCCGCTGCGCCGTGGGAGCGACCCGATGCCAGCGGCCCGGCGCATGAGGAGGCGACCGCGCCGGTGTCGTTCGCGATCATCCACGGCTTCATCAGCAGGCACCTCGGTGCGGCGATCGATGCGGAAGCGGTGGCGGCTTATGTCGCCCGTCGGCCGGACAAGTTTCTGGGCTTCGCCGGCATCGACCCGATGGCGGGCGATTACCTGGGCGAGTTCGACCGGGCGCGGCAACTGGGCCTCGTCGGCGTGACGATCAGCCCCGCAGCGCAGGCGTTCCATCCCACCCATACCCGGGCGATGGCGCTGTACGAGCGGTGCGAGGCGACCGGGACGCCCATCTTTGTTCATCCCGAAACGCACCTGGGGGCGACGACGAAAATGGAGTTCGGCCTGCCTTATCTCTTTGATGAGGTGGCGCGGACGTTTCCCGATTTGAAGCTGGTGCTGGGGCAGGTGGGCCATCCATGGGTCGACCAGACGCTGACGCTCATCGGCAAGCATCCCAACGTGTATGCCGATCTGTCCGATCTGGTGACGCGGCCGTGGCAGCTCTACAACGTGCTGCACATGGCGTATCAGCAGGATGTGTGCTCGCAGTTGCTTTTCGGCAGCGATTATCCGTTCATGACGCCTCAGCAGGCGATCGTGACGATTTACTCGGTGAACACGCTGACGCAGGGCACGCATCTGCCCAGCGTGCCGCGCGAGCAGTTGCGTTCGATCGTGGAGCGTGATGCGTTGAGCGCGTTGGGGTTGAAGGCACCGAGCGAGCCGCCGCCTCCCGCCGAGACGCCGGTGATGCCGACCGCATCGGTGACGACGGGGTCAGCGCCGACAGTGAACGATGTGCCTTCGGCGAAAGTGTCGACGAAGGTGGAGGAGTCGGGCACGCCGGAAGGCGCAGCCGATGCGGAGGATGGCGCGGAGGCGATGGCTCAGACGACGGATTCGGGGGAGGGGGCTGAGGAACCGACGAGTGAGGATTCCGGCGCGGGGGTGTCCCCGGTCGGCGGGGAATCGCGCCAGTGAATCGAGCGTGTCGAACGCATCTTCGCTGTCTGTGGTTGGCTCTCTGGCTGGTGGCGCTTGCGCCGTTGGGATGCTCGCTTCCGACGCTTCACGGTCCGGGAGGACGGCTGCGGGTGACGCCCGCGGCGGGTGATGCGACAGCGAACTTCAACTTCGCCACGGGGTATTACACCTACGACGATCAGAACACGCTGACGGTGGTGCTGTTTGACGGCACGCCCGAGTCGCCGCGTGCCGCGCTGACGGTGCGGATGTTCTGGCAACCGCGTGCGGCGAACACGCCGATCGATCCGGCAGCGACGAACAGCACGGTGCACCTGATCGTGTTCCAGCCGAACGATGCCGGCCGCGAGGTCGCGGTCTACGCCGGCGCGGGATTCATGTATCCTTACGACCGTCCGGGGGCGGGACGTCTGCAGGGCGGCGTGTGGGAGGCGAACCTTCGGTTGGCCGACGCCAGCGCCGGATATCGCGACTCGTTCGGTCAGGCCATGATCCGGGGCAAGTTCACCGCGCATCTGAGCGCGGCGTTGACCGAGGAGCACCTGCATCACCTGCGCGTCCTCGTGCAGGAAGGCCTGGGATATCCCCGGCTGGTTCTTCGTGACTGAGCGGTCGCAGACGCAGCCTTCGTGTCGACCGCAACATCCCTTTCAGGAAGCGCACGATCGATGAATCCGCGTCACCACCGGTTGAGTCGTACCCGATTGGGTTTGCTGTTCATGGTTGTGTTGTTGGGGCTGTTCGCGGCACCACTGGTGGGACAGGACAGCGGGGCGGCATCGGCGGCGGAGGATCAGCGCAGCCTGCAGCAACTGTTCAATGAGGGCATCGAGCAGGTGAACGGCGCGGTGACGTCGACGCTGTTTTTCGATGTGTCGTGCGGCATCTTCAAGAAGCAGGTGGTCGCCGATGATGGGACGGTGATGCTGGAAGGGCCTGGCATGCCCTTCATGGTGGTGTTCCTCGCCGCCGGGGCGATCTTTTTCACGATCTATCACGGTTTCATCAACGTGCGGGGGTTTCGTCATGCGGTGCAGATTGTTCGCGGCACGTATTCCTGTAAGGACGAGCCGGGTGACATCACACCGTTCCGCGCGCTGACCAGCGCGTTGTCGGCGACGGTGGGGCTGGGCAACATCGCGGGGGTGGCGATCGCGGTGAAGACGGGCGGCCCGGGGGCGATCTTCTGGATGATGGTGCTGGGGCTGTTCGGGATGACGGCGAAGTTCCACGAGTCGACGCTGTCGCAGATGTTCCGCCGCACGAACGAGGATGGTTCGATTTCCGGCGGGCCGATGTATTACCTGGATGAAGGACTGCGTCAGTTGCATCCGGCACTGGCGGGGCCGGGCAAGGTGCTGGCGGTGATTTTCGCGGGGTTCTGCATGGCCGCGGCGCTGGGCGGGGGCAACATGTTCCAGGCGAATCAGGCGTATGAGGGGTTTTACACTTCGTTCGTTGCTTCGCCTTCGATTGGTGCGCTTGCCAAGAACGACATGTCGGTTGATGAGCTTCGCGCGCTGCTGACGGACGAGCAGCTCGCCGCCGCCAGAACGTATGACCGTCTGGGTGAGCAGATGGATCTGGAGGAGGTGCGACAGGCGCTGCCTGAACATCGCGTGCGGCAGATTGTTCAGCCATCCCAGGTGGAAGCGACGCTCGATCAGGCGAAAGTGACGGCAGACCGCGAGGCACGCGAGTCGCTCAAGGCAAGCGTGAGCATCGGGTTCGGCCTCTTGATGTCGGCGCTGGTGGCGGTGGTGGTGATCGGCGGGATCACGCGGATCGGCGCGGCGACATGCCGCATCGTCCCGGCGATGTGCATGATTTACGTGCTGGGATGTCTGACGGTGATCCTGTTCAACGTGCATGCGATTCCCTCGCACATCGTGGAAGTGTTCCGCGAGGCGTTCAAGGGCCAGTCGATGTGGGGCGGCATCGTCGGCGTGCTGATCATCGGTTTCCAGCGGGCGGCGTTTTCCAGTGAAGCCGGCCTGGGCAGCAGCGCGATCGCGCACTCCGCGGCGAAGACGAATGAGCCGGTGCGCGAGGGCCTGGTCGCCAGCCTTGAGCCGTTCATCGACACGATTGTCATCTGCTTCATGACGGCGATGGTGGTGCTCATCACCGATGCGTACAAAGCGCCGGAACTGGCGGGGGAGGCGAACGGTTCGGCGATCACGCTGTTCGCCTTTGAGCAGACGCGGCTGGGTTCGTGGTTCCCCTATGTGCTGTCGGTGAGCATCATTCTCTTTGCGTTCTCGACGATGATCTCCTGGTGCTATTACGGGGAACGGGCGTATGGGTATCTCTTCGGGTTGAAGAGCGTGATCATCTTTCGACTGGTGTTTGTGGTGTGCGTCTTTGTCGGTGCGGTGGCGAGTCTTGGGCCGGTGCTAAATTTTGCCGATCTGATGCTGCTGTCGATGGCGTTTCCGAACATCATCGGGGGGATTCTGCTGGCGAAGCTGGTGCGGCAGCGCACGCGGGATTATTGGGCGCGGTATCGGTCGGGGGCGCTGGTGGCGGAGTCGACGGTGGGGGATCGTTATGAGATTTGAGGAGGGCTCCCGCTCCGGGGATGGTTATCCCCGGGCTTTACAGTCGATAATGAGATCATGCACGAACCGACGTTTCCCAAAGTAGCGTTGCCGTTGTTGATGGTGCGGGGCGCCTTTGCCGGTGTGTTGATGGGGTTGGCGAACCTGGTGCCGGGCATCAGCGGGGGGACGATGCTGCTGGCTGCGGGGATGTACCCGCGGTTCATCGCTGCGATCGCCGAGTTCACGACATTTCGTTTTCGGCCGGCGTCGATGGCGGCGTTCGGATCGATCGCATGTGCGGCAGCGCTGGCGATTCTATTGCTGGCGGGGGTGGTGAAGAATCTGGTGGTCGATCACCGGTGGATCATGTACAGCCTGTTCATCGGGTTGACGTTGGGTGGTGTGCCCGTGGTTTGGAAGATGATTCGGGGATTGACGCCGGGCGTTCTGGCGGGCGCGGTGGTGGGGTTTGTGGGGATGGCGGCGCTGGCGCTTTTGCAGGGCAGCGGCGCGGGTGCGGAGGGTGCGACGGGGGGGATGGATCGATCCTCGTTCCTTTTTATGTTTGTCGCCGGGATCGCCGGCGCCAGCGCGATGATTCTGCCGGGGGTGAGCGGGGGATATCTGTTGCTGGTGCTGGGGGTGTATGTGCCGATCCTGGCGGGGGTGGATGCGTTCAAGGAAGCGCTCAAGGCGATGGATGTGGCGGCGGCGATGGAGCCTGCGATGCAGGTGGTGCTGCCGGTGGGGTTGGGGGTGGTGACGGGCGTGGTGGCGGTGAGCCATCTGCTCAAGTGGGTGCTGGCCCGGTTTGAGCGCGTGACGCTGGGGGTGTTGCTTGGGTTGCTGGTGGGTGCGGTGGTGGGGTTGTGGCCGTTTCAGGAGGGGGTGACGCCGCAGGTGGGGACGGTGATCAAGGGCGAGGTGATGACGGCTGAAACCGTTGCCGCTCTGGATAAGGAGGACTACCCTACGACTTACTTCACGCCGACCACGGGTCAGGTGGCGGGATCGATCGCGCTGATTGCGGCAGGGTTTGTGGTGACGCTGGTGGTAGCGCGGCTGGGACGGGAGAAGGATGCGACGACGTCGCCTGCCGAGGCGAAGTGTGAATGATGTGCGACCCCGGGGATGCGATTCCCGGGCTTTAGAGACAGGGGTGTGTGATGAATGTTCTGGTGACGGGTGGGGCGGGGTACATCGGGTCGCACGCGGTGAAGCGGTTGCGTGAGGCGGGGCACACGGTGGTGGTGCTGGACAACCTGTTTCGCGGTCACCTGGCGGCGGTGCCGAGCGATGTGACGTTCCACGAGATCGACCTGCGCCAGATGCAGGCGGTGGCGGAGGTGCTGGAACAGCACAAAATCGATTGCGTGATGCACTTCGCGGCGCTGGCATACGTGGGCGAGTCGGTGACGCAGCCGCTGCGGTATTACGACAACAACACGGCCGGCTCCATCAGCCTGTTGGAAGCGATGGATCGCGCGGGGGTGCGGCGTCTGGTGTTCAGTTCGACGTGTGCGACGTATGGCCAGCCGGACACGATGCCGCTGACTGAGGATCTGCCGCAGTCGCCGATCAATCCGTATGGCTGGTCGAAACTGTTCGTGGAGCGGATTCTGCGCGATTACGCGGCGGCGAATCCGGATTTCGCGTTTGCGGCACTGCGCTACTTCAACGTGGCGGGCTGTGCTTCGGACGGGTCGCTGGGGGAGGATCACGACCCGGAGACGCATCTCATTCCGGTGATGATCAACGCGGCGCTGGGCAAGGTGGAGAAGGTGACGGTGTTCGGCGACGACTACGACACGCCGGACGGCACGTGCATTCGCGACTACATTCACGTGGAGGATCTGGTGGATGCGCACGTGGCGGTGATGGATGCGCTCAAGCCGGGCGACACGCGTTTTTACAACCTTGGGATCGGTCGCGGCCGGAGCGTGAAGGAACTGATCGAAGCGGCGAAGCGGGTGACGGGGGTGGATTTCAAGGTGGAGATGGGGCCGCGCCGACCGGGCGACCCGCCGCGGCTGTTCGCCGATGCGTCGAAGATTGCCCATGAGCTTGGCTGGCAGGCACGGGTGCGCGAGATCGAGCCGATGATCGAAACCGCGTGGCGGTGGTTCCGGGCGCATCCCAACGGGTATGGGAAATGACGCCGGGAGGGAACCACGAATGAACGCGAAGAGGGGAGGAGGCGAGGAGGAGGGATCGCTGATGGACGCTGATCAACGCTGACAGGAAGTCACGTTGCAGGGTGGCAACGGCATGCCGAGGATACACCTACGATCTGCGACGGTTGATGATGTGGCTCTGCTGCGTCGGTGGGATGACGAGCCGCACGTTGTTGTCGCCAATCCGAACGATCGTTGGGATTGGGCGACGGAACTGGCCCGGCCGCTTCCGGGTTATGAGATGCTCATCGCCGAGTTGGATGATGAGCCGATCGGCTTCGTACAGATCATGGACCCGGCCCGCGATCCGCAGCGTTACTGGGGCGACTGCGAGCCGCACGTCCGTGCGATCGACATCTGGATCGGAGAGGCGACGGCACTTGGCAAAGGTCACGGCACGCGGATGATGCGGCTGGCGATCGACCGTTGCTTTGCCGATGCCGACGTGCAGGCGATTCTCATCGATCCGCTGCAAAGCCATGCGCGCGCGATTCGCTTCTATCAGCGGCTGGGGTTTCGGTTCGTGGAGAATCGATGGTTCGGCGAGGATTTATGCGCGGTGCATCGTTTGGATCGGGTGGATTGGGAACGCAGCGCTGATGGGCGCTGATCGTGCCACCCGGCGCGGTTGTGCCAACGTTTACTTGGTCTGGTAGCGGGGGAAGAGGGGGTCGCCTTTTTCGATGGGGGTGCCGGGTTGGAGCTGGCCCCATTGGGTCCATGCTTCCAGATCGCCGCGACCCCGGTTGGCGAGCTGATCGGCGTAGTGACCGAAACCGATGCGCCGCCAAAAGGCTTCGCACTTGTCGGGAATGAACGGCCAGAGCATCACCGACGCAATGCGCAGCGCTTCGAGGCAGTCGTAAAGAATCGCTCCCACTTCACCGAGCTTGCTCGGATCCTTGGCTAATTTGAATGGGGCGGTTGCTTCGATGTATGCATCGACCTCGCGGACCAGTGCATTGGCACGCATGGCTGCTTCATGCAGATCGATTGATGTCTGTGCTTCGCTGTAGCCAACTCGATGCTGTTCGACTTTACCGCTCCAATCCCTCACGTCCTGGCGAATGGGCGCTTTGCCCTCGCAGTATTTGCCAATCATGTTCGTCACGCGGGAGGCGGAGTTGCCGAAGGTGTTGGCGAGGTCGCTGTTGTAGACTTCGATGAAGAGGTCGGGGGAGAAGGCGCTGTCGGTGGTGCCCAGCGGGCCTCGGGTGGCGAGGAAGTAGCGCAGGGCATCGAGGCCGAACTCGCGGACGTAGTTGTCGATGGCGGCGGGGTCGAGGAAGTTGCCCAGCGACTTGCTCATTTTTTCGCCGGACTCGCTGACCCAGTAGCTGTGGCTGTAGACGAGCTGATTGCGGCGGACGTTTTCGCCGAACACCCAGCCGTAACCCTCGCAGCGTGAGAGGGCCATGAGCAGGGCGGGCCAGATGGCGGCGTGGAACCAGAGGATGTCCTTGGCGATGAAGTGGACGGGGCCCGCCTCCCAGTAGTGGCGGCGTTCATCGGTATCGACATAGGTGAGGTAGTTGAACAGGGCGTCGATCCAGACGTAGATCGTCTGCTCGGGATCGTTGGGCACGGGGATGCCCCAGCCACCCGACCCGGTGCGCGAGATGGGCACATCCTTGGCTTCGCGGATGCGGTTGACAATCTCGTTCTTGCGTGCTTCGGGCTGGACGAAGGGGTTGCCCGCCTTGTCGCGTTCGGCATAGAAGGCGAGCAGTTCGTCGCGGTATTTTTCGAGCTTGAAGAAGTAGTTCTTTTCGGTCTTGCGGACGAGCGGCTTGCCGTTGACGGGAGACTTGTAGTCCGTTTCCTTGGCTTTGTTTTCGGGGACGTATTCTTCCTGTCCGGCGTCGTACCAACCTTCGTACTCGCCTTCGTAGACATCGCCCGACTGGAGCAGTGCGGTGACGTATTCGGTGACTTTGCGCTTGTGCAGGTCGCTGCTGGTGCGCACGAAGTCGTTGTGGGTCATTTCCAGCTTTTCGAACGTTTCGCGGAAGGCGGCGGCGTTCTGGTCGGCCCAGGCCTGCGGCGTCATGTTGTGCTCGGCGGCACGGTCGGACACCTTCGCGGCATGCTCATCCACGCCGGTGAGGAAGAACGTGTCGTCCCCCGCCAAGCGGTGATACCGCGCCACCACATCGGCGACCATCGTCGTGTAGACGTGCCCCAGGTGCGGCTTGTCGTTGACGTAGTAAATCGGCGTCGTGACGTAGAATGTTCGTTGCTTGGACATAGACGGGGCATTGTAGCGTATTGGTGGGTGGTGGAGTGGTTATTGGTGAGTGGTCAGGGCGATGCCCCCAACCACTCCACCACACACCACCTGCCTTCCACTACAATCTCGCCTCATGGCTTTCGTGCGTGATGTGCTGTATGTGCTGTTCGCCCTGCTGACGGCTCCGGTGTGGGGCTGGCGGCTGGTGACGACGGGCAAGTGGCGCACGGACTGGGCGGGACGGTTCGGGCGGTGTGCGGCGCTGTCGGCGGATGGTCGGCCCACACTGCTCATCCATGCGGTGAGCGTTGGCGAGGTGAAGGCGGTCAAGGGGCTCATCGAGCGGCTGGCGGCGGCGGATGCGGGGCTGCGCATCGTTGTCAGCGTCACCACGGACACGGGGTTCGCCCAGGCGAAGGCGCTCTACGGGGAGCGGCACGCGGTGGTGCGCTACCCCCTGGACTTTTCCTGGTCGGTGCGGCGGTTTCTCGGTGCGGTGCGGCCGGCGGCGGTGGCGCTGACGGAACTGGAGGTTTGGCCGAACTTCGTTGCGGCGTGCCATCGGCGGGGCGTGCCGGTGGCGATCGTGAACGGCCGACTCAGCGAGCGCGGCTTCAAGCGGTACAAGATCGTCAAGCCGCTGCTGCGGTCGACGTTCGACAAGCTGGCGGCGGCGTGTGTGCAGACGCCCGCCTATGCGGAGCGGTTCATCGCGATGGGGGTGGACGCCCGGCGGGTTCATGTGTGCGACACGATGAAGTGGGACAACGCCCGGGTGCTTTCCGCCGATGCGGTGCGCGAGTTTCCGGGGGCGGCGGCGCTGGCGACGGCGATGGGGATCGACCGCGGGCGGCCTCTCATTGTCGCGGGGTCGACCGCGCCGGGGGAGGATGAACTGCTGATTCGAACCTGCCCGCCCGAGGCACAGTTGATGATCGTGCCGCGCAAGCCCGAATGGTTCGACGGCACGGCAAAGGTGGCCGAGGCGCACGGCGGGGTGGTACGACGAAGCGAATATCCCGACGGCGCGACCCGCCGGGTTGATGGACAGCGGCTGTTTCTGCTGGACACGATGGGCGAACTCGCGAAGGCGTATGCGCTGGCGGATGTTGTGGTGGTGGGGCGGAGCTTTCTGGGGTTGTATGGCTCGGACGTGATGGAGCCGATCGCGCTGGGCAAGCCGACGATCATCGGGCCGCACCACAGTGATTTCGCCGACACGGTGGCGGCGATGCAGGCGGCGGGGGGCATTGTGGTGACGGATCAGCCGGGGCAGGTGGTGGCGGAGCTGCTGGCGGACCGGGACCGCGCCGCCCGACTGGCCGAGGCCGGCCAACACGTTATCCTTTCCCGCCAAGGCGCCACCGAACGCCACGCGGTGCTGCTGATGGACCTCTTGAGGAAAACGCACGAACGATCCGAATGACGAGATGGCGTGAGCCGTCATTCATCCTTCGACCCTGTTACCGCTGCACCGCACCCATGCCTTCCACCGCCTTGCGACAATCTCTATTGCCCACCGCCCGCCGCGTGGTGGTGAAGCTGGGCACAGCCGTGCTCAGCGAGGGTAACGGCAAGCTCGATGTGGCGTTCATTCGCAACATGGCGAGCCAGATCGCGGCGCTGCGCAAGCGCGGCGTGGAGGTCACGGTGGTTTCCAGCGGCGCGGTGGGCGCGGGGTGTGCCGAACTGGGATTGAAAAAGCGGCCGACGGACGTGTCGGTGCTGCAGGCGGTGGCGGCGGTGGGGCAACGCCGACTGATGATGCACATGCACGAGGCGTTCGCTCCGCACAAGCTGGAAGTGGGGCAGGTGCTGCTCACGCGCAGCGACTTCGACGACCGCGTGCGCTACCTCAACATCCGCAACTGCGTGGCCCGGCTGCACGAGCTGTCGTGCATTCCCGTGATCAACGAGAACGACACCGTTGCTGTGGATGAGCTGCGCTTTGGCGACAACGACACGCTGGCGGCGCTGATGGCCAACGCGCTGCGGGCGGAGGCGCTCGTGCTGCTGACCGTGGTGGACGGCATGCTGGATGACAAAGGCGCGGTGATCGATCTGGTGCAGAACCATGGGGACGCGGCTGCGTACATCCGGCGTGAGAAGACGGCGATGGGCAGCGGCGGGATCACCACGAAGCTGGAAGCGGCACGGCTGGTAACCGAAGCGGGGGAGATCGCGGTGATCGCCAACGGCCGCACGCCCGATGTGCTGACGCGGCTTTTTGCGGGCGAGCCGGGGATCGGCACGGTGTTTGTCCCGGGCCAGCGCAAGCTCGCCAGTCGGGAGCGGTGGATCGCCCTGACCGCCCGCCCCGCGGGAACCATTGTTATTGATGATGGGGCGGTGACGGCGCTGGTCAAACGTCACAAGAGCCTGCTTGCCACCGGGGTGACGCAGACGACGGGGTTGTTCTCGCGCGGTGAGATCGTGATGGTTCGCGATATGCACGGCCGGGAGGTTGCTCGGGGGCTGTGCAACTATTCCAGCGAGGAGCTGCGCCTCATCGCGGGCAAGCGCTCCAATCAGTTCGAGAAGCTGCTCGGCCGCACCGCCTATGCGGAGGTGATCCACCGCGACAACCTGGTGGTGGTGCAGGCTCGGGTGAGCGGGGGATCAACGGTGCATTGAGTCGCAGGTGAAGGTCGGTGAACGCCGATCGTGCGGTGGGACTGCGCGCGGTGAGTGCGGGTGGGTGGTCGGTGCGCGCATTGTAAATTGGCACGGTGTGGTGCCGTGTTGATCGGTTGCTCCCTGAGGTCACGCATTGGGGTTAATCGAAGAGATCGCCCGAGTAGTTGTGCGTGATCTCTTCGCCCGGCTGAATGGTGCGCAGGGCGACGAGGGTGGCATCGTCGAAGTAGGCGGCGTTGGGGTTGTCCGAGTGGTTGACGAAGCGGTACTTGTTGGTGACCTGCACGCCAAGCTCGTGCGTCAGCCACAGGACGTATGCGCCGTTCTTGCGGGTGATGCGGCCTTCGAGCTGACCGATGACGGTGCCCTTGCGAATGCGTTGGGTCGCAAACAGGCCGCGACCATGAATGGGACTCTTTTTGACACGAACCATGGTGCGGATTTTAGCGGCGGCCGTTCGCCGGGCAAGGGCCTGAAGCGAGTTCGTGACAAATGTGTATTGTTGAATGTCGAACGATGACGTTTCAGAACGAACGAAGCTCGAAGATGAAAGGACGCAGTGCCTTTCCAACTTCGAGCTTCGTCATTTTTTGTGTTACTCGAATACCGTGATGCGAACTTGATTACCGCACATCGGGATTGCCCCGACCGTTCCAGTATCCGTTGTCCTTGATGCCATCGTCGTTGAAGTCGTCAATCTCCATCATGGTCATGCCTGCGGCGTGTCCATCGGCGAAGACGAACGCGGCATGTCCGCCGTTGCGTTCGGCCGGGAAGGAGCGGTAGAGGTACGTCTCGGCATCGCCGTTGGGTTCGTCGCTGCCACCGGCGTAATACGCACCGGTGCCTGCGCCGTTGCCCTTGGAGCCGAGCGTAACCGAACCGAGCGGCGGATCGAGTGCGTAGACGGCTTCACCACCCGTGCCCGGCAGGGCGGAGGCGCTGCCCTTGCGCGATCCGGCGGTGTCGCCGATCATCACCGTGTTGCTCGGAGCAAGCACATCGGCTTCATGCAACGCGCGGAAGACAGGCTGCGGACGGCTGTTGCCCAGGTACTGGTAGTTGTAACCGTAGCCACCGAAGGTGACGGGATTGTTGGAGTAGTAGGTGTGCGCGAACACCTTGCTGAACCGGTCGAGCTCATCTTCCGTGAGGTTGGGGCTGAGGAAGACCGCGGTGTTGTTGATGTAGGGGAAGATGTGGTCGGGCCAACGCGTGCGCGGATCGGCGTACTCGGAGTGGCCCGGGCTGCTCGACGAGGAGTGAACGGGGTATCGGCCGTTCTGATCCACGAGATACGCGTTCATGGCGATGCCCTGCTGGCGCAGGTTGCTCAGGCTCTTGCTGCCCATCGCGGCGGTCTTGGCGCGGCTCAGGGCCGGCAGCAGCAGCGCGATGAGCAGGGCGATGATGCTGATCACCACGAGTAGTTCGATCAGGGTAAACCCGCGGAAGTTCAGGGGGCGTTTCACGGCTTGCTCCAATTGAAAATCAGTCTCAATTGCGGAAGATGATACCGACTCCCGGGTAGGACGCAAGGGCGAGCAAGAGGAATAGGTGAAATTTCTCTGCCGAGAGGAGGGATGAGCGGCCAAGGCGGAAGGAGAAGGGGCCAAGAGACGAAAGGCGCGGGCGTGTCGCGGCCTTTGGTCCCTCAGCCCCTGTTTCTCGTGCGTATGCTCGGTGTTACTTCTTCTTGTCGCCGATCTGCGCCTGAGCAGCACCGAGGGCTTTGAGCCATCGGCCGAGACACATGATGGGGAAGTAGAGCCGGTACAGGTGGTAGCGCAGGTAGAAGACGCGCGGGAAGCCGGTGCCGGTGAACCAGGGCTCATCCCATGTGCCGGATTCGAGTTGCGTCTTGACCAGCCACTTGATGCCGCGCTGAACATCGGGGTCGGTCGGGCCATACACCGCCATCATCGCCATGGTGCCCCATGCGGTCTGGCTGGCGGTGGAAGGACCGGTGCCCATGAGGCTGCGGTCTTCGTAGGTGTCGCACGATTCGCCGAACGAGCCATCGTCCTTCTGCACGCTCTTGAGCCAGCGTCCGGCCTTTTGCACCCAGGCAACGTTCATGTCCTGTCCGACTGTCTTGAGGCCGCACAACACCTGCCACGTGCCGTAGATGTAGTTGACGCCCCAACGTCCGAACCAGCAGCCTTCGGGTTCCTGCTTGCTGATGATGAAGCGAATGGCGCGCTGCACCGCCGGATGGTCGGGCAGGAATCCGTGATGGCCGAGGCATTCGAGGGTGCGACCCGCGATGTCGGGGCAGGAGGGGTCCTGAATGGCGTTGTGGTCGGCAAACGGCACGTGCTCGAGCAGCGGCCGTTCCTTGGTGCGGTCGAACGCGGCCCAGCCACCGTCGTCGTTCTGCATGGCCAGGACCCATTCCACGCCGCGCTTGGCCGCCGCGATCGCCTCGGGCCCACCGATGCGCTTAAGCGCCATGGCGACCATGGCGGTGTCGTCAACGTCGGGGTAGTAGCCGTTGTTGAACTCGAAGTACCAGCCGCTGGGTTCGACGGGGCGATGCACGTTGGCGATCCAGTCCCCCGCGTGACGGCACTCCTTGCTTACCAGCCACTCGGCGCACTTCTTCGTGTGAGCTTCGCCTTCATCCAGGCCCGCTTCCGTCAGCGCATAGGCTGCGATGCCCGTGTCCCAGATGGGGCTGAAGCACGGCTGAATGCGGATGTGATCGTTTTCCTCATCGACGATCATCAGATCGTCCAGATGCTTGGCGGCTTCGACCAGCAGCGGGTGGTCTTCCTTGTAGCCGAGGCATCGCAGGGCGATGAGGATGTAGACCATGGGCGGGAAGATCGCGCCCAGGCCATCGGAGCGCTCGGTGCGTTCGATGATCCAATCCTCGATGGTCTGCAGAGCCCGACGACGCAGCGGGGTCATGCCCGCCCGGTCGACGAGTTTGAGCACCTTGTCGAGCGAGATGAAGATCTTGGACCAGGTGCGGTGGGCGTCGCCGTTGGGCATGAGCCGGTGGCGGGCACGCTGGTCGACGTAGAGTTCATCGATGCCCAGTTCAGGCGGAAGCCGTCGCACGGGGCGGTGGCTGGTGACGATCGACAAGGGCGTGATCATGGTGCGCGTCCAGGCGCTGACCTTGTCGAGGTTGAAGTAGAACCATTTGGGCAGGAAGACGATCTCGGGGGGAATGGAGGGAACCGCGTCGTAGCGGATCTGCCCCAGCGCGGCGAGGTAGAACTTGGTGAAGCTGTTGCACCGTTCGGCCCCGCCGAGTTCGCGGATGAGTTCGCGCGTGCGGGCCATGTGCGGCGCGTTGATATCATCGCCCATCAGCTTGAGGGCGAAGTAGCCTTTCACCGTGGCGCTGATGTCGGGCTTGGCGCCGGGGTACTGCACCCACGCGCCATTGGGCTGCTGCAAATGACGCAGGTAGTTGGCGATGCGCGGCAGGCGCGGATCGTTCTCCTGGCTGATGATCCACTTGAGCAGGATGTATTCGCTCTCGAGGATTGAGTCGCCCTCGAGTTCGGCACACCAGTAGCCGTCGGGATTCTGCTGATCGAGCAGGTTGTTGACCGCGGCGGTCAACGATTGACGCACACTCTGAATGAAACCGGCGGGCACATCGACCGTGGTCGACGGCGACAACGTCCCCACGGGACCGACGCGTTTGGCGGGTTGCTGCGCGAGATCGGTTAAACCTGAATTGCTCATCCGTTTCCACCCCCATCACGAACCGCCGGGTCCCACGCCGACGAGGTTCGCTGGGTAACTGACGCTGCCGGATTTGCCGGCACTACCTGTCTTTCCTTAAGTTCCAAGACTAGCACAACGTGTGAGGGCATTCAACATAAATGCGATAAGGAGCGCATTGTCGTTGTGCCGCGTCCTGTCCGCGCCGTCTGAGCGGGTGTGCCGCCCGGATCAACGTTGTGGCAGCCCGTCGCCGAAGTGATGGCGATGTGGTGAACCGGAAGATTTGGGTACCGCCTCCGCACGTGAGCGGTCCACATGGGGGGATGTTTGATTCATGGGTAAGATTGTCTACTATACCGCGCGGGGAAACACTCGATTAGGTCAGGCCTCCTTAGGTGAATCGCACAACCGATCCAACTGACACGCAGGCGCCGGGCGCGAAACGTCCGGCTGTCGATGCGCCTCCGATGCCTCCCCTGAAGCCCGCCGGTTCCACACCGGTGTCCGGCCCATCGGCGAATCCCGCGGTCACGACGATTGAAGCGCCGCCGTCCTTCGGCCGGCAGATGGCGCAGTTGGTGATCATTCCAGCGGTTATCGTGCTGGTGTCGATCGGCGTGGTGGCGCTGCTGGGGATGCTGGTGCGGTCGCCAGATTCGATCGATCACCTGCTCGTGCGTCTGCAGCAGCCGATCGGCATGGGTCGCACGGCCATGGGCCTGCAGGACCCGCGGTACCTGGACCGCTGCCGGGCGGCGCAGGATCTGGCGACGCGCATTCCGCACCTGACCGATGCGCTTGAGCGGGCGAAGGTGAACGAAGTGCTCATCGCCACGCTGGCGCAAATCAATGATCCGCAGCAGGATGTGGAGCTACAGACCTATTTGCTGCTGGCGATCGGGCTGCTCGGTGAAGACGGCGGGCTGGATGTGATTCTCGATCGTCTGGCAACGGGCGAAGGGAAGCTGGTGGAGGCGGCGGTGGGGGGCGTGCTTGCCTGGCCCGATGTGGAGGCGGCAAGGCGGGCAACGCCGGACCTGGTGCGCGTGCTGAACAATAAGGATGCGCTGGTGCGGGCGGAAGCGGCGGCGGCGCTGGGGAAACTGGCGGAGCCGGATGACGCGGCGGCGATTGCCGCGCTGGCCCAGGCGATGGAGGTGGTGGGCAGCGAGGGGCGCGATGTGGCGTGGAACGCGGGGGTGGCGCTCGCGAAGCTGGGCGATCGACGGGGGATTGCGATGGTGACGGGGTTGCTACTGAACCGTGAAGCGTTGGCGCAGTTGCCCGCCGGTGAGACGGGCGCTGAGGCGGCGCAGTTGATGCCGCCGAGCCTTCAGGATCGGGTGATGGTGCACACGCTGGCGAACGTGATGAGCAGCGATGGCACGACGCACACGGTGCATATGAAGGATTCGGCGATTTGGGATAAGATCGGCGAACTGGCCGAGAAAGACCCCAGCCGTGAGGTTCGCCGCGCCGCGCAGGCGTTGCTGGACCGACGCGGGAAAGTCGATCTGTTAGAGTAGCAACACATGGCTGAAACCCATCAGGAAGTCGTGAAGGTGTGGATCGCCCCGGGCTGCATCGTTTGCGATGCATGCGAGAGCGATTGCCCGGAAGTCTTTGACGTACAGGAAGAAACGTGCGTCATCCGCCCCGAGGCGTTGAAGGCGGAGTTTACCCGACCGCTGACGCCGTCGATCATCACGGCGTCGGAGGGTTGCCCGGTCGACGTCATCAAGTACGAGACGATCGAAGTGGAGGGCCCCGAGCCCTGGGCCGGCCAGGAAGCCGAGGCGGCGGCGGCAGCGCCTGCGGCGGGCGGTGGCGGCGGGGCGGCGAAGAAGGCGGGGCCCGTCATCCCCGAAGGCCCGCCCGATCCGAAGTGGGCGGGGCTGTTGCGGACAGCCCACACCAGCGGCAGCCGCTCCGGCGGTGGTCCGGGTGTGCAGACGCGTCCGGCGGCGAAGGTGTCGGCAGAGATCATCGCCACCGCATTGCCCGAGGATGCGCCGCCTGACGCCAAGGTGGCCGCGATCGTGGGCACGGGTTATGCCCGTCCCAAGGGCACAGTCGCGCAGCGGATTCGCGAGCGGTCGGGCATCTCCCGACGCGAGGCAACCGGCGTCGCGGCGGGCACGGCTGCGCTCCTGGCGATCGGCTGGGGCGCGATGCTGGGCACCGCAGCCACCGTGGGCGGTGCGTTGCAGTCGTTCCTCGTGCCCAAGCTCACCAAGGAACCGCCTTCAACGTTCAAGGCCGGCAAGATCAGCGACTATCCCGACGACGGCGTCTACGAACAGTACAAGGGCTCGCAGCAGGTGTGGATCGTGCGGCAGAAGGGCAGGCTCTTCGCCCTGTCGACGATCTGCACGCACCTGGGCTGCATCCCCAACTGGATGGCGGCGGATGCGAAGTTCAAGTGCCCGTGCCACGGCTCGGGTTTCTATATGGATGGCGTCAACTTCGAAGGCCCGGCGCCGCGACCGCTGGAGCGGTTCGCCATCGGGCTCGACGGCGACACGATCGTCGTGGACAAGGGCAAGAAATTCCGTGCGGAGCTGAGTCAGTGGGGCCTGCCCGGCTCGGAACTGATCGTGTGATCGCCGCGACGAAGTTGCTGTGATGCGGCTCGAAAAGTGCTGGCGGCGTCAGTTGCGGACGCTCCGGCATTCGCTACGATCTACCCGCAATCGTCTGACACGACGGCAACTGCCGCCAATCTTCGGATGGATTTGATGATTTCGCCTCTTCTCAACTACGTTCGCTCGACACAGGTCTGGAACTCGATCTTCCGCCACGGCATCCCGCGCGATCGCCGAACCCGCGTCATGGCGGTCATGAGCAACGTGTTCCTGCACCTGCACCCGGTGGCGGTGCGCAAGAGCGGCATCCGTCTGTCGTTCACCTGGTGCATGGGCGGGTTGACGTTCTTCCTCTTCCTGGCGGAAGCGATCAGCGGCGTGCTGCTGATGTTCTACTACCGTCCCGTGGTGGAATACGCCTATGCGGACATTCAGGCGCTGCGTTCGCACGTGACGCTGGGCCTTTTGCGGGAGATTCACCGGTGGGGCGCCCACGCGATGATCATCGCGATCTGGCTGCACATGATGCGTGTGTTTCTGACCGGTTCGTACAAGCCGCCGCGCGAGTTCAACTGGGGCGTGGGCGTGATCCTGCTGGTGGTGACGATGCTTCTGTCGTTCACGGGTTATCTGTTGCCGTGGGATCAGTTGGCGATCTGGGCGATCACCGTGGGGGCGAACATGGGCAAGGCGACGCCGGTCATGGGTACCGGCGGGCCGTTCAGCGATCTGTTGACGATCGGCGGGGTGCCTCTGGTGACGACGCGATCGGACGCGGCGTACCTGCTGCTGGCGAACACAAGCGTGGGTGAAAACACGCTGATGCGTTTCTACGTGCTGCACTGCATCGCGCTGCCGCTGGCGGCGGCGACGCTCATCGCGGTGCACTTCTGGCGCATCCGCAAGGACGGCGGCATCAGCGGACCGCTGTGAGAACTTCAACCACCGAGGACACACAGATCACGGAGGACGGCAAACGGCCTGTCAGACAGGAGCGGGCGAAGCAGGCAGAGACTTAGAGGTTCAGGCGTTTCTCCGCTCCCTCTGCGTTCACCTGTGCTGATTGTTTCCTCGGAACTTCGTTGTTCGCTGTGCCCCGGGTGGTTCAAATTTTGGATTGAGACGTATGTTGTCGAGCATCATCACATTGGCGGCAGGCGGGGGCGCAGGCGGATCCAGTTTTGACGGGCTGAAGAACCTGATCAACACGCTGAGCGTGCCGGAGATCAGCCTCCCGCTGTTCTTTCTGCCGCTGTTTGTGCTGATTATTGTGGCGTACAAGGTTTGGACGCGGCCGGCAATCGCCGCATCGCTGCTGCTGCTGTTCTGCGTGGCGTACTTCGGCAGCATGATTATCGATGAGAACTACCGCGCCATCGTGATGAAGCCGGACAACGTGCCCATCACGATGATGCTTCTGGGCGTGGGTTTCTGCCTCTGGTGGGCGTTTCGTCAGGCGGCGATCAACGATGAACGCATCAAGGCGGGCCAGCCGCTGATCGAAGAGGACAAGGACGACAAGGTGCTGGTGTGGCCGGACCTGGTCTACACCGAGATGATCTGTATGGTAATCGCGACGGCTGCACTTCTGGTGTGGTCGATCGCGCTGCCCGCGCCGCTGGAAGCGCCTGCCAACCCGGCAGGACCGCCCAACCCCTCCAAGGCACCCTGGTACTTCCTGGGGCTGCAGGAAATGCTCGTCTACTTCGACCCGTGGATGGCGGGCGTGCTGTTGCCGGGCATGATCATCACCGGCCTCATCGCCATGCCCTACATCGACACCAACCCCAAGGGCAACGGCTACTACACGCTGTCGCAGCGCAAGTTCGCCATCACGGTGTGGATGTTCGGCTTCCTGATTCTGTGGGTGGTGCTGATCGTGTTCGGCACGTTTCTCCGTGGACCCAACTGGAACTTCTTCGGACCGTTCCAGTACTGGGACGCCCACCTGCAGGTGCCACTGACGAACGTGAACCTGAGCGAAATGTTCTGGGGTGACCTTCTGGGCCGGCCCATGCCGGAAAATCTCATCGTGCGTGAGATCGTCGGCATCGTGTTCGTCTTCGTGTGGGTCATCGTGCTGCCGATCATCCTGGCGCGCACGGTGATGCGGAAGATGTACGAGCAGCTCGGCTCGGTGCGGTTTTACGTGATGGCGATTCACCTGGTCGTCATGGGCATGCTGCCTTTGAAGATGGTGCTTCGCTGGACGATGACCCTGAAGTACTTCGTGAACCTGCCGGAGTGGAACCTGAACCTGTGACAATCAGGGTTCGGGGGCGGGGACGAGGTTCAGATTTGCGTGCAGGCGAGGCCGGCGGCGGCGGCGAGCGGGCCGGTGACGACGCTGAGCAGCAGGTAGGCTGCGGCGGCACGCCACGCACCGCGCTCCAGAAGGCGGACGGCATCCAACATCCAGGTCGAGAACGTGGTGTAAGCGCCGAGAAATCCGCCGCCGAGGATGAACGTCCATTCGCCCATCGACGCATCGGTGGTGCTGCCGACAACCAAGCCCAGCAGCAATGCGCCGGTGACGTTGACGAGGAAAATCCCCGTCGGCCAGGTTGGCGCGATGCGTGCTGCCACCGCCCGGTCGACGGCGTACCGTGCCGCTGTGCCCGCGCCGCCGGCTACCGCGATGCCAAACCAGGTCGCCAGCGTCATGCCTTGTCCTCCACGTCCGGCCGTTGCCGCGCAAAGGATCGCCCGATGAACAATCCCGCCGCCGCTGCGATGAGGCCCGCAACGACGCTGCCCGATGCATAGGCGAACGCCAGATCGAGCCGTGTGTGGCTGAGTTGCACCATCTCGATACTGAACGCTGAAAACGTGGTGAACGCCCCCAGCACGCCGGTACACAGCAGCAGGCGCAACGTTTCCCACCTTGGCGCATGCAAAACTGCAGCAATGACGCCGAGGACGAAAGCGCCCAACACGTTGATCGACAACGTCGACCAGGGCATCGATCCCGCAACCACAGGGAAGGCGGTGCTGATGACGCAGCGTGCCGTTGCGCCGATCATGCCGCCGCCGACCACCGCACTGAATGCCCGTGCGGTTGACACCGACGGTGTGACGGCTGATGGTGATGCGGTGGTGCTGGTCGAGTGACGCGTCATGGATGGTGCATGATAGTCGTGCGGTGGCCGCCGCGGGATCGATTGTCGATCGTGAGCCGGTTGTCGGCCGATAACGGTTGAGGCGGTGGTCCGCGCAGGGCTTATAATCTGCGCCGACAGGGTAACCAGCTCGATTGCCGAAAAGCTTCGTATGTGGCGATGGCTTCGCAAAATCCTGCCCAGCATGTTTTACCGTCGCCTGCTTCTGCTGGCGTCGGTGGCGATCATGGTGACGGGTGTTCTGGCAGGGCAGATGGCGCGGCTGACGATCGTGCACGGCGCGGAGAGACGCCAGCAGGCGGAGGCTGCGCTTCAGCAGACGCGGCTCGCCGCCACGGTTCGCGGCCGCATCCTCGATCGGTATGGCCGGGTGGTGGCGGAGGACCTGCCCGGTTATGACCTGGCGGTCAGCTACGACGTCATCACCGGCGAGTGGGCGTTCAACCAGGCGACCAGCGAGGCCCGGCGGGCCAGCGGGGCGCAGTGGGCGGAACTGTCGCCCCACGCGCGCGAGCGGCGGGTCAACGAAGTCCTGCCCCGATACGAACAGCAACTGGAACTGTTCTGGCAGACGCTCACCGATTTGACCGGTGAGGACCGCGCGGAACTGGACGAGCGACGAACCGCCATCGTGGCGTGGGTGACGGGCATGGCCAATCACCTTTACGCCGATTGGCGTCGCCAGCGCGAGGAACTGCTCGATGAACCGGTGAGCCTGTCGGATGTGGCGGCTCCCATCCGCGAGCAGCGCATGGCGCACGTGATCATCACCGATATCGACACCCATGCCCTGGCGCACATTCGCACGTTCATCGCCGAGGCACAGGAAGAGCCCAACCTCGCCGTGTGGAAGCAGGCGCGGGCCGAACCGGCAACGCGTCGTGTTTATCCGATGGACGAGGTCACCGTCACTGTGGATCGTTCGACGTTCCCCGGTCCGTTGCGCAGCGACACACCCAGGACCGTCACCGTTCGCGGGCCGATGATGCATATCGTGGGCAACATGCGACGAATCTGGCGGGAGGATGTGGAGGAACGTCCCTTCCGTCGCATCGACGCGGCCGGTGAAACGATCGTCGATCTGGGCGGTTATCTGCCGGGCGACACGACGGGACGTTGGGGGGTCGAGCGTTCGCAGGAACGCCGCTTGCGTGGCTTGCGTGGCAAGCGCATCGTGCAGCTTGATTCGCGCAGTGAGCAGGTGATCGAACCGCAGCCGGGCAAGGATGTGGTGCTGACGATCGATGCGGAACTGCAGGCGCGCATCGCTGCGGTCATGCAGCCTGAACTGGGGTTAATGGCACGCCAGCCGTGGCACGAGAAGGAACTGGTGGGGCCGGTGGGTGAGCCGTTGTGCGGTGCGGCGGTGGTGTTGGACATTGCCACGGGCGAGGTGCTCGCGGCCGTCAGCACGCCGAGTTTCAGCCGGGCACAGCTTGCTGAGAACCCCGAGGCGATCTGGAACGATTACCTGAATCGTCCGGGCATCAACCGTGTGATCGGCATGCCCTACGCCCCGGGTTCGACCGTGAAGCCGTTGGTGTTGGCGGCGGCGATCACCGATCACGAAATTCCGGTGCACGGCACGATCCGCTGTGATGGTCATCTCACCGACAACCCCAACGCCTTCCGTTGCTGGATCTACAAGCAGTACAACAGCACGCACGGCCCGTTGATGGGCGACGAGGCCATCTGTCGTAGCTGCAATATCTACTTCTACACGCTCGGCCGTGACTTGGGCGCACGCCGACTGGTGCAGTGGTATCAGCGGTTCGGCCTTGGCGAACTGACGTACAGCGGTTTGACGGATGAGCATCGCGGCAACCTGCCGGACATCACCACGGGCGGCAGGTCCGCCGGTTTGGCGGAAGCGGATGGCATTTTCATGGCGATCGGTCAGGGCCCGGTGGACTGGACACCGCTGCAGGCCGCCAATGCATATGCGACGCTGGCGCGCGGTGGCCGCGTGCTTCCGCCGACGGTGTTGCTGCAGGGCGATCATGCGCCGCAGCGACCGATGGCGCATGATCTGCGTCTGGATCAGCGTGGCGTGCAGTTGGCAATCAAAGGCCTGTACGACGCGGTGAACGAAAGGCACGGCACGGGCAACGCGATCAGCATCGACGGCACACGCGAGTTGAACTTCAACATTCCGGGGGTGAAGGTGGCGGGCAAGTCGGGCACCGCCGACGCCGCGAAGCTGCGTGAACCGATCGACGACGACGGTGACGGGATGCCGGACCGTTGGGGCAAGGTGCTGCGAGAGGGTGATCACGCCTGGTTCGTGGCGATCGTGCAGCGTGAGGATGCGCGCGGGCCGGAGTATGTCGTGGCGGTGGTGGTGGAGTACGCGGGCAGCGGCGGCAAAGTGGCGGGCCCCATCGTCAACCAGATTCTGTATGCCATGCGAAGCCAGGGGTATCTGTAACCGTGCAAATCCCCGAGGCCATCCGACAGATGTTGCGACCGCAGGCCGCGTGGTACGGCCTGCTGGCGGCGATTGCGCTGACGTGGATCGGCATGGAGGCGATCGGCACGGCTGAACCCTCGCGTGCTGCGGCGCAGGCGCAGTGGCTGCCTATCGCCATCGCGTTCATGTTGATGTGCATCGTGCCGCATCCGCGGGTGATCGGCATGGTGAGCTACCCGCTGATGGGGTTGAGCCTGCTGCTATTGATCATCACGATCGTGCCCGGCATGCCGCGCAGCATTGTGCCGGTGCGCAACGGCGCAACGTGCTGGATCAACCTGCACTTCATGATGTTTCAGCCCGCCGAGATGGCGAAGCTGGCGTTCGTCCTTGCGCTGGCGTGGTATCTCCGCTATCGTGACAGCTATCGCACGCTGCGCGGCCTGCTCGTGCCGTTCGGCATGATGCTGGCGCCGGTGGGGTTGCTCCTCAAACAGCCGGACCTCGGGCTGGCACTTCTCTACCCGCCGACGCTGTTTGCGATGCTTGTTGCGGCAGGCGCGAAACTGCGCCATCTCGGAACGCTGATCGGCATCGGCTTGCTGGCGGTGGTGCTGAACGTGTCGCTGATCTATGCCCTGCCCGCCGATCAGCCGCATCCGTTTCTCAAGTCACACCAGGTGGCGCGGATCAAATCGATGATCAGCCTCGTCAAGGGCGAGGATCGTTACATCCAGGATCTGGCCTACCAGCAGCACAAGGCGATGACGCTCATCGGCGCGGGGCAGGTGATCGGCTACGGCGAGGAACGCGCCGCCACCGTCATCAGGTTCAATCGTCTGCCGGAAACGTACAACGACATGATCTTCGCTGTCATCGTCAACCGTTGGGGACTGATCGGCGGGTTGGTGACGCTGGGGTTGTATCTGGTGGTGGTGCTGTCGTTCGTGCTGGTGGCGGCGAAATCAAAGGATCCCTTTGCGCGGTTGGCATGCGCCGGGTTCGCGGGACTCACATTCAGTCAGGCAACCATCAACATCGGCATGACCCTGGGGCTTCTGCCGATCACCGGTATCAACCTGCCTTTCGTTTCGTATGGCGGATCGAGCCTTGTCACGACCTTTGCCATGATGGGGCTGGTGATCAACTTCGGTTCGCGGCGGCCAAGCTATCTCACCCGGCCAAGCTTTGAGTTCGACACGATCAAGCAGGGCGAGAAGTTGCTGATCAAGCAATAGCCCCGATCCGCAGATTGGAAATTTGACCTGTTGCGGCGGAATGATCGCAATTTCAGGGATTCCCCTATGGCAAATCGTAGGGTCCGGCGGCAATTGTCCTAAGCTTTTGGGCTATCATCACCTGATGCCGCCGCGAACGGACCATATTGTGTTCCACGCCGCTGCGCCGTCGGTTCGTCGGCCGATCCCGCGACTACTCCCAGGTCACGTTGCTCGGCCGGTTCGCGTGAGCGATCCGCCGAACCCGGCGTATGAAGCGTTTGCCCGTTGGGTGCTGCACCGGGCGGGGCTCAGTGCGCAGGCATACCGCGCCAAGCCACTGGTGCGTCGTGTACCCGCGTGTTTGCGGGCGTTGCGCGCCACAACCATTGAAGAGGCACGGCAGGCGATTGAACGCAGTGTTCAGGCGATGGACACCGCGGTGTGCACGCTGCTCATCGGTGTGACGGAGTTTTTTCGCGACCCCTTCGCGTTTGATGCGCTGGCGGCGTGGATGAAACTGCGCGAATCATCCGGTCAGCCAACGTGGCGTGTGTGGAGCGTGGCATGTTCCGACGGCGCGGAGTTGTACACGGTGGCGATGCTGCTGCACCGGATGGGGGCGCTTCAACGCAGCGAACTGATCGGCAGCGACTGTCGTGGGGCGGCGATCACCCGCGCGAAGGCGGCGTTGTATCCGCGCGACCTGACACGGTCGTTGCCGGATACGTTGCGCGATCTGCTGCAGGACAAGGGGTCGTTTGTGCAGCCGGTGGAAGCGATTCGCGAATCGGCGCGTTGGCAGGTGTCGGATGTATTGCGTGACGCCGCGCCGCCGGGCACGTTTGATCTGGTGTTGTGCCGGAACATGGGGATTTATCTCGACAGTGCCGCTGCGGGCAAGCTATGGAAGCGGCTCAGCAGCGCGTTGAAGGTGGGCGGTCTGTTGATGACCGGGCATGCCGAGCGTCCACACGGCACGCCGGAGCTTCGCCGCATGGCGAGTTGCCTCTACCTGAAGGAGCATCCATGACGAATCGTGAGCTGACACCCTGGGTTGCGCCACCTACGTGGCTGGCGGTGGCGTTGACGGTCGTGCTGACGGTGGTGTTCGTCGTGCTGCGGCTTTATGTCTTTACACAGAACGTGGTGCCGATCGCCGATATGCTGCCGTTGCTGCTGACGTTGTGGCATCGTGACCGCCGACTGCTCTGGTCCATGGTGGGGATTTTCATTGCCGCTTCGGGATACAAGCTTTTCGGGTTGATGGCGGTGGAGGAGCGTCTCGAAGGCGTGGCCAACCCGGTGATCTTCTTCGGCATGAAGTCGGTGGACCTGGTCGTGGCCGGGGCGGTGATTCACCTGGCGGTCGGGTATCGCAACGTGGTGGAGTATGTCAACGCCTCGCTCGCTCAGAGCAACGAGGAGTTGCAGGCCGCCAACGAGGAACTCGCCGCACGTGAGGAGGAGATTTCACGGCAGAACGAGGAACTGCAGGTGCAGACCGAGGAGATGCAGCAGCAATCCGAGGAACTGCAGGCGCAGGGCGAAGAGCTTCGCCTTTCCAACGAAGAACTGGCGGCACGGGAAAGCACGCTGGAATCGCTGTTGCATCTGTCGAGCCCCGCATCGAGCGATGACGATGTGCTGCCGGGCGTGTGTCGTTCCGCGATGAAACTTTTGGGGGGCGTGGCGGCGTGTCTGTGGGAGCCGCACGGCGATCATTTCCTGGCACGGGCCCACGCGGGATTCGGTGACAAGGGGCCGGTGCCCGAGAAGCTGGAAGAAAAGGCATCGCTGGCGCGGCTGGCGATTCAAAGCGGTGGACCGGTGCACTTGCGCGACCAGGCGTTGCGAACCGATCTGGTGCTGCCGCGCACCGCTGATGGGCGTGCGATGCGTTCGATCCTCGTCGCGCCGGTGCGGTGCGGCGGGAAGGTGCTCGGTGCGCTGGAAGTATACAGTTTTGAGCCTCAGGACTGGACCGATCAGCAGGCATCGCTGATCAACTGGTTGGCTGCGCAGTGCGGGCAGGCATGGGAGACGGTGCGGCTGCGCGGGCAGATGGCGAAGCTGAACGAGTCGCTCGAGCACAAGGTCGAGCAGCGCACCGCCGAACTGGAAGCGCGGACGACCGAGCTGCGCATGCTGGCATCGCAGTTGGCGACGGCGGAACATCGCGAACGTCGCCGCATCGCGCAGGTGTTGCACGATGAACTGCAGCAGCTTCTGGTGGCGGCGCGGATGCGGCTGAACGCCAGTGCCGTGCCCACCGGTTCGTGGAAGCCGCAGATCGAATCGCTGCTCGCCCAGGCCATTGAGCTGTCACGTTCGGTTACGACGGAACTGAGCCCCCCGATCCTTTTTGAGGAGCGGTTTGAAGGATCGCTGCAGTGGTTGGCGCGGCGTATGAAGCAGCAGCAGAACCTGAATGTGGAGGTGCGCTGTGAGCCGGGCGCTGAGCCGCCCAACGATGATTGGCGTGTGTTCCTTTTCACCGCGGTGGGGGAGTGCCTTTTCAATATCGTCAAGCATGCGAACGTGACCGATGCATGCGTTGAAGTGAAGGTGCAGGATGATCAGTTGCACACCATCGTGACCGATATGGGTTGCGGCTTCGAACTGGCGGAAGCGCAGCTTCGCGCGCGCTCGGGTGAAAGCTTCGGTCTGTTCAGTGTGCGCGAGCGTGCGGCGCTGCTGGGTGGTTATGTGAAGGTACAGAGCGCTCCGGGTAACGGGACGCGCGTGGAAATTGTGGTGCCGCTGGACGCCAGCCGCACGCGTCTGGATGGGGTGGTGTCGGCGCCGGTGCGTGAGGTGCGGATCGCGAAGCAGGTGGCACAGGCGACATCGAAACCAACGCCGAGGACATCCGCGATGACGGGGACCATTCGCATTCTGCTTGCCGACGACCATCAGATGCTTCGCGAAGGATTGGCGGGGTTGCTTGAAGGGCACGAGGATCTGGAGATCGTCGGTCACGCCGGTGACGGTGAGCAGGCGGTGGAGATGGCGTTGAACCTTCGCCCGCACATCGTGGTGATGGACGTGGCGATGCCGCGACTGAACGGCATCGAAGCGACGCGCCGCCTGCATCACGATGCGCCGGAGGTGCGCGTGATCGGCATGTCGATGCACGCGCGGGACGAGATGGCATCGGCGATGTTTGAAGCGGGCGCGGTGGCGTATGTGACCAAGGGCGGGCCGACCGAGCAACTGGTCAACGAGATTCGCCGCGCCGCTGCCACCGATCCCGTGGAAGCCCGCGCCGCCGCGGCACGGGATCTCGACGAACCTCGTATCGAAAACGATGGTGAGCTGGCCTGAGCGTCACGCCATGCCGATGCGTTTCTTGATCGAAAGGTAATGTGCGAACCCATCGTCATCGACCGCGCTGCGCACCCGTTCATCATCGATCGGGGTGTGCTTCAGAATGTCGGAGATGTCGTAATCGTCCTGGATGCGGTCGGCACGCAAATTCATCGCGATCAGGTCATGCGGATCAGCGACGGGAACGTTGCGTGCGTGCAGTATCTGCGGTCGGGCGCGATCGATGATGCCTGTGGCGTGTTCATCCTTCCATATGTCGACTTCGACGCTGTGGCAGGTGGTCGACAGAGGGGGCATTTCAATCCCACCGTCAGCACCGCCATACTTCGCGATGCCGTGCCGCGTCACTTGCCCGCATAATCGATGATGCGGCTGATTTCGCTGCGGAGGTCGCGGCGATGGACGACGCGGTCGACGAAACCCTTCGCCAGCAGGTGTTCGCTGCGCTGGAAGCCTTCGGGCAATTCCTCGCGGACGGTGTTGGCGATGACGCGCGGCCCGGCGAAGCAGATCAGGGCCTTGGGTTCGGCAAGAATGACATCGCCCAGCATGGCGAAGCTGGCGGTGACACCGCCGGTCGTCGGATCGGTCAGCACGCTGATGAAGAGCCCGCCCGCATCGTCGAACCGCGCCAGCGCGGCACTGGTCTTGGCCATCTGCATCAGACTCAACGCGCTTTCCTGCATGCGGGCGCCGCCCGAGCAGGACACAACGATCAGAGGCAGGTTGCTTTGCGTCGCCAACTCGATCGCGCGGGTGAGCTTCTCGCCCACCACACAGCCCATCGAGCCCATCATGAACCGGCTGTCCATGCAGGCGAGCACGACGCCGCGACCCTTGATGAACCCCTTGCCGCAGATGATCGCATCGTTGTGGCCGGTCTTCTTCTGTTCGGCACGGAGGCGGTCGTGGTAAGGCTTGAGGTCGACGAACTCCAGGCTGTCAACCGGGGCGACGTTCTCCCACATCGGCTCAAAGCTGCCCGGGTCGCACAGTTGAGCCGCCCGCTGATCAGCGCCGAGACGGAAGTGGTGGTCGCATTCAGGGCAGACCTCCAGATTCTGCTCGACGGTGCGCCGGTACAGCAGCCGGGCGCAACTGGGGCACCTCAGCCAGAGGCCGGCAGGCACCTCGGCGCGACGGTTGGTGTCGGCGACCTGCTGCCAGGTACGGGGCAGCGACGTTGCGGCAGGAGGGTTGGAGTCGGCCATGGTTTTGGATGCGGTGGAAGCCAAGGTCGTGTTTCTCTACAGCAGATGAATCTGCTAAATTTCGAACCCGTGCGTACTCAGCCACAGATATCCACGGATACACACCCACGAGCGCCGAACCCCACACCGGCACAGGAGATTGCCAACATCTCAGAACTCCCGGTCACCCGGTGGGCGGCGGCGGGGCGACTCGCCTCAACTTCATCCGTTCGTGTGCATCTGTAACTGTACCCCCGACAACGATCAGCGATTATAACCGATTCCTCACAACGGGAGAAAAGCGGACCATGCGAATCATTCGATTTCTCGACGACCAGGGCGTTGAACGACTGGGGCAGGCCATCGGGTCGGATGAGGCACAGGTGCTCGCCGGCAGCCTGATGGAACCCGCTCAACTCGCGCCCACCGGCGCCACGGCCCGCATTGCCCGGCTGCTGCCGCCCGTCAGGCCGGTCAATATCTTCTGTATCGGCCTGAACTACGGCGAGCACGCCAAAGAAGGGGGCCAGCCGATCCCCGAAAATCCGGTCATCTTCATGAAGCCGACCAGCACGGTCATCGGCCCGGGCGAGGCGATCCGCATTCCGGCCGCATGTGCCGACAGGCCACAAGTCGATTATGAATGTGAACTTGCGGTCGTCATCCGAAAAGCAGCCCGGGATGTCCGCCCCGAGCAGGCCCTTGAACACGTGCTGGGCTACACCTGCGCCAACGACGTCTCCGCCCGGCATTGGCAGCGGCATGGCGGGGCGGGACAGTGGATCCGCGGTAAAAGCTTCGACACCTTCTGCCCGCTGGGGCCGGCACTCGTGACCGCCGATGAGATCCCCGACCCGCAGAACCTGTCGCTGACGACCACGCTCAACGGTCAGACCATGCAGCAAGGCCACACCAGCGACATGATCTTTTCTGTTGCAACACTCATTGCATTCCTGAGTCGGGACACCACGCTCCTGCCCGGCACGGTGATTCTGACAGGCACGCCGCCGGGCGTCGGTTTCGCCCGCAAGCCGCCGGTTTGGCTGAAGGCAGGCGACACCATCACCGTCGCCGTCGATGGCATCGGCGAACTGACCAACCCGGTGGTATGACCCGGCGACGCATCAGACAGGCGGATCACCCGCTGCCGTGGCGCTCGTCTGAACGAGGCGAACCTGCAGTCGGCTGACATCGCGCATGTTGAGGTAGAGGTGTCCCATCGACAGAAACAGCACCCCCGCGAAAAACGCCGCCGCGACGTACACCGGGCTGATCGGCGTTGCGGCGTGGGCGGTGGAGGTCACAACGGTCGACGTTGTGCTTGAGGCACCTGTGGCCGCCGTCACACTTCGCGGCTCCATGAACAGAATGCCCACGCCCATCGCCAGCATGAACAGTCCCAATGCGAAGTAAGCGCCTGCCATCATGCGCAGGCGGCGGGGCGAGGGGAACCGCGCACCGATGATCTTCACACGCGGTGTCGCCCACACGGTTGGGCGCTCATGCAAGCCGGTCAGTTGATCCGGATCAATTCGACTGCGATGGCGGCGCTTCTTCTCATGCGACGGATTGGGGGCGGTGGCAGTCAATCCCAGTGTTCCCATAGGTGATTGATTCAGCGTCCACTCAAGTGGCAAGTATAAAAAGCGCCATGGTTGCATGGCGAGGGTTTTACCGATGGAAAACCACAAATCGGGAATCGCCCGACAGGCATTGACCGGACGTGCGAGTTGATGAGGATCATTTCACCGCGCAGCACAAACGACGTTACTGCACTTCGCCGACGGTGACCTGTCCGAGCACAGGGTGAATGGTGAGCGTGATCGTGCGATCTTCGCAGGCAAGGGTGACGGTCGCGGGCACTGCCTGATCGATTTGGCCGTACTGCCCGAAGAGCAGGCGGTTGTCGCCGTTGAGATCGAAGCTGTGAATGGTCACGCCCGCCATCGGTTTGGCGCGTCCTTCGCCGAACATGACAACGTAAGGCGTGCCGCCGACCGGATGGGGGATGGGGGTGAGCAGATCGGAGCTTTTGACGATGCGGTAGTTGTTGTTGACCGCATCGAAGATCACCAGCCGCAGGTCCTCGGCATTGGTCATGGACTCGATCTGCGCATACGCCAGGTCGGCGGCGAGCATGTCGGCCGCGGCACGCAACCGTGTTGCATGGGTGTTGGCGAACATGGGCATCGCCACCGCCGCCACGATCGACAGCACCAGCACCACGATCAGCACTTCGATAATGGTGAACCCACCGCGCACTCCGGTGGCGATCCGACGCACGGTGGCGGGGGGGCGAAGCTTCATCTGGATTGCTTATCGGCGAATTTCCACCGCCAGTTCGCCGATAAACAACCCGACAGCGGAAAAAGTCCCGCCGTGCGGATCCATGGGCAGCACAAACCTTCAACGTGGCTTTACCCTCACGGAAGTCATGATCGCCTCGGCGATTCTGGCGTTCGCGGTCATCGCCATCACGCAGTTGATCGTGGCCGGGCAGACCCAGTCGATCGAAGCCCTCCATCATCGCAGGGGGCAATCGCTCGCCGAAGCGCTCATGGATGAAATCCTCGCGCTGCCCTACACCGACCCGCAGGGCGACACCACGATCGGCCCCGATGCCGGTGAACGCAATCGCAACGAGTTTGACAATATTGATGATTATCATGGCTTTAACGAAGAGGCAGGCGCCATCTGCGATGCCCACGGGCAACCGTACGGCGGCCAGTTCGATCGCTTTCGCCGAACGGTGACCGTTGAGCCATACATGCAACCCCTGACGGGATCCGCCCCGATCGCCGGCCTTCGCATCATCGTGACTGTGACCGATGAACGCGGCTTGAGCTGGACGATCACACGCTTTGTGCCGGAGCCCACGATATGACCATGATCCATCGATCCAAACGAGCGGTACGCCATCGCGGCATGACGCTCGTCGAGCTGCTCATGGCGCTTGCCGGCACATCGTTTGTCGGCGCTGCGGTCGTGTCGATGCTGTTCGTCATGAGTCGTGGCACGCAGGACGATCGCGACATGCGCACGTTCGTCGTGCAGTACAAGACGATCGATGCCCGATTGGGCGCGGCGATTCGCGGTGCATCCATGGTGCTCGACAAGGGGGATGATTACCTCGTGCTGTGGATGTACGACGAGGATGATGACGGGCGGCCGAGCCTTGCCGAGGTGCGCCGCATCGCCTGGTCGGATGGTGTGCTGACCTCCTTCAGCGCGCCAAAGGACCTGCCCGCCGCGGACAACATCATTTGGGATCTGACAACCAACTGGAACGCGGTGACGACCGCGCTGGCGGGAACCGTCATCTTTCCCGAAGAAGTCTGGGCGATGAACGTCAGCGATTGTGTGGTGACGCTCGACAACGCCGAGCCTCAGGCCAGTCGACTCGTGAGCTACCGCGTCACGCTCACGGTCGGCAGCGTCAGTGATGTCGCCATCAACGCCGCGGCATTGCGAAACCGGGGGTAGAACGGTGAAACGACACGCTGACAAGATGATCGCCTCGCCGTCGCGCCGTTGTGTCGCCGCGCCGTCCACGTGGCCTGCTGTTGCATCGATGCAAAAACGATCGGCTTCAGGCATTGCACTGATCCTCACGTTGGTTGCTGTGGTCACGGCGACGATCATCGCCACAGCGTTCCTGCACGGGCAGTCAACATCATTCAACGTCTCGCAGCGCGTGGATCGTCATGCGGTCGCACGACATATCGCCGAATCGGCGTTGGCCTTGGGAATTCGCCGCGTGCAGAGCGACGACACCTGGCGCACCATGTATGCTCACGGCGTGTGGATCGAAGACGAACCACTGCTCGCCGGCACCTTCACGTTGCGCGGCGAGGATGAAGCGGATAGCGATCTGGCCAACAACCCCGCCGACCCTGTCATGCTCACCGCCATCGGCGCGTATCAGGGCGTGACCCACACGGTGCGAGCGCGGGTCAGCACCGGCGGCAGCACAGCGGGGCGCGTGCTGCTGGTCATCGCCGATGATGAACCCGATGACCTTGAAACGGCGCGCATCGACGTGTTCCGATCGTGGGGCTGGCACGTCACAACGATCAGCCAACACGCATCGACCAGCACGTTCAACACGCAATGCAAGGCCGCGGATGTCCTCTACATCACCGACAACACCTACGCGGGTACGCTTGCCGGAAAACTCGCTCATCAGACAATCGGCGTCGTCTGTGAAAATCCCGACGTGTGGCCCAACCTCGGGCTGGCGACGAGCGGACAGACCAACAACGGCAACGTCATTGAGATTCTTACCAACGATCACCCGATCACCGCATCGCTGAACACCGGCGACGTCGACATCGCGCAACAGACCGTGCGAATGACACGGTTGCACGGATCGATGGCGCCGGGTGCAATGGTGCTGGCGAAGCGACGCTCCGCGCCGCATTCGGTCATGTGGGCGGTCGATCGCGGTGAAGCGCTGGTGGAGGGAACCGCAGCGGGACGGCGTGTCGCCATGCCGTTCGGCGGAGGCAACTTCGATATTGATGCGCTCAATGATGTCGGCCGCGAACTCGTGCGTGGCGCGATCACCTGGGCGAGTGCCCCCGCGCCGCCGTCGTCCGACGACGGTCAGGCCGTCGTGCGTTACCTCTTCGAGGAGATGCACCGTGAGCCCGTGCTGCTGGGGCACTGGCGGTTGGACGATTCGGGTGGGGGATCCGGTGCGAACGTCGCCGCTGCGGTCAACGGAATGATCGAACTCAAGGGTGGTGCGATCATCGACAGCTACAGTTCTTCGCAGGGCGCATACAGCCACGCCAACTCCGGCAGCGCCGCCGCGGTCGCCACCAATGCCACGCAACCCAATCACCTCAATGTCATGGAAGGCGCGCACATTCGCGGCGATGTCTTCGTCGGCGCGGGAGGCAACCCCAACAGCATCGTGCAGATCACCGGCGGCGCGTCCATCAGCGGCGCGCGGACGGTACAGGAAACCAACATCGACATGAGCCCCGTCCTGCTCCCGCAGGGGATGCCCGCCACCACCAACGACTGGATCATCAACAACAACGAAACGCTCGACGGCGACCGAACCGTCCGCAACCTCCGCATCCAGAACAACGGCCAACTCACCATCACCGGCCACGTGCGCCTCTGGGTCAATCAGACCTTCACCGTGCAGAACGGCGGCAGGCTCATCATCGAACCGGGCGCATCCCTCATCATGTGGGTCGACGGGGACATCGACCTCAAGGACAACGCACGCGTCAACGACGATTCCGCCAATCCGCAGCGGCTGACCATCTTCGGCACCGGAACGGGCAAGACCATCATCACCAACAGCGCCAAGGTGAGCGGCACGCTCGATGTTGGCGGACTCGTCGAGTTCAAAGGGGCAGGCGAGTTGTACGGCTCCATTCGTACGCGCGACACGATGAAGGTGCTCGAAGGGGCACGTGTGCATCTGGATGTGGGCATGAGTACGCCGTGGAGTGGCGCGGCGGCCGCGGTGGCGGTCAACGAAGTGGGGGACAACAGCGGTGCATATGTGGGCGCAACCGCCGGAGCTTCGGGGCAGATCGGCGCTGCGGCACAGTTCGATGGCACATCCAGCCATGTGCTGATTCCCGATGACGCCACCTATCACGTGCACACCGGATCGATCGCCTTCTGGTTCAACGCGGCATCGCTCTCGGGCACACAGGGACTCATCGCCAAGGAATCCAACGCCAACGGCACGAACGGCCACCTCGCCGTCTATCTCCAGGGCAATCAGCTTCGCGCGACACTCCGGCAGGATGGCGTCACGCACACGATTGCCGATGGTGCTGCCGTCTCCGCCGGAACATGGCATCACGTCGTCTTCTCCTGGGGCCCCTCGGGCATGAAGCTCTACCGCAACGGCATCGAAGCCGCCAGTGGCGCGTTCACCGGCGGACTCGGACAAACCCCATCGGGCGATGCCAACGCTGAACCGATCGTGCTCGGTGCACGCGGCATGAACAGCGCGCCCCTCGCCGCATCACCTTTGACAGACTTTTTCAACGGTCTGCTCGATGATGTTCGACTCTACGACGGACCGATGGATGCCGAGCAGGCGGCACGTGTGTTCCAGGGCGATGCGCCCGGTTTGAGTACGGCCACAGGCTTCCTCGTTCAGGACACGGGCGATGTCGAACCTCCTTTGCATCTGCTCGTCCAGAACACCGCGAACATCGCATGGATCGAGGGCGGTGGACTGCGCGTGTTGGATGCAACGCGCATTCTGTCAACCGAACCGGCGAACAAGCTGTACACGACGCTCTCCGCGAGCAACGCCATGACGCTCGTCGTGCGCTTCACGCCGGCAAGCACATCCGGCATCTCCACACTCGTTGACAACGCACTGCAAAGCAGCGACCGCAACTTCTCACTCGGTCAATCGTTCGCGCGACTCACCCAACGGCTGCGTACCACGGGAGGATCCGTCAGTGGAGCGCCCGAACTCGAAACCGACAACCTGCTCCAACCCAACGTGCCGCACCATATCGTCATCACCTACGATGGGCAGGATTTGCGGCTCTATCACAACGGCACGCTGCACAGCACCGAGTCCCGTGCAGGCGGTCTGGGAAACTGGAGCGCGGCTCATTGGCTGGCGCTTGCCAATGCGGTGAACGACGATGCGCCATGGCGCGGCACGCTGCACGAGCTGGCGATCTACGACTACGCCATGAGCGATGCCCAGATCGCCGCGACGTTCGGTTCGGGGAACGCCTCCGCCTCGCGCGTTCGCTGGCTCGAAGCGCCCTGAACCATCGGCCAATCGTCAGCGCCATCGTGTTCGGCTATCATCCGTTTCATGTCATCACCCGCTTCCGACAAACGCTCCTACGATTGCATCGTTGCCGGCTCTTGCGTGGTCGACCTGTTGTGTCGACCGATCCGACTCGATCAGCCCATCGGTCAAGGCGTGCTCCATGCCACCGACCCGGTTGAGCTCACCGCAGGCGGCATCGTCTGCAACAGCGGCATCGCGATGGCGCGACTGGGCATGAACGTCGGCGCGTTCAGCTATGTCGGCAACGACCCGTGGGGAGCCGTTCTGCGCAACCTCCTCAACGAGCAGGGCGTCGATGATGCGCCGCTACTCACCCATCCCACCGGCGCGACCAGCACCACCGTTGTCGCGATCGATCCATCCGGCGAGCGCAGCTTCTTCCACTGCGTCGGCGCGCCGAAGCTGCTCAATGCGGCCGCGTTCCTCGACAACCTCGAACTGTTCAGCCGAACACGCATGCTGCTGCTGGGTTACTACAGCCTCATGCCCAACCTCGAGAACGATCTGCCCGAGGTGTTCGCACGCTTGCGCGAGGTCGGCTGCCAAACGGCGATGGATGCGGCCGGGCAGGGCGGGTCGATGCAACCGCTCGACCGCATTCTGCCGCATCTGGATGTCTACGTGCCGTCGCTGGCGGAAGCGGAGCACCAGACGGGATGCGACGACCCGCAGCGGATCATTGCGAAGTATCGGGACTGCGGTGCGCCCGGCGTGCTGGGGGTCAAGCTCGGCAAGCGGGGCGTTCTGCTGAGCCCCCAGGCGGACACGTTCATCGAGGTGCCCATCGTCACGCCGCCTGACGCGGTGCTCGACACCACCGGTGCGGGCGACACGTTTTTCGCCGGCCTGATCACCGGCCTGCTGCGCGGCCTGACGCTGGAACAGGCCGGCCGACTCGGCGCCGCCACCGCCGCCTGCTGCATCACCGCCCTGGGCGGCTGGCCCGGCGTCCGCGACTACCCCGCCACGGCCGCCCTCGCCAACCTCAGGTAACAGTCCAAGGTTCCAAGCGCAAAATGCCAGGTTCAAGCCACATCCTTCACCGCTCCCCGGCATGCCCGCATCAACCAATCACACGGCCCTCCTCAACCTTGAACTTCAAACCTTGAACCTCCTCGAACCCACCATGTCACCCCCCGGGGGGTCGACCCTCCGCCATTTGTCTCCAAGTTCCCTAACTGAAACGGTTTGCATCCGTTTTGGGCGATGTCACCCCCACGACAAACACGACAAACACGACAAACATGGCGAGCAGGGCCAAGGGGCGAGTGCCGATTGCCAAGTGCCGATTGCCAATTGACGCGCTGACCAGGCGTTCGACACCATTGCCAACTGCGAATTGATTATTGCTTATTGATTATTTCCCTCCCGGCTGGATTTGAACCACAAAAACACGAAGCAACACGACGACGGTTCCGGATTGCCCTCCTAAACACCCACCAC
>CAZEFM010000008.1:0-66453 GCA_964511575.1 uncultured Phycisphaeraceae bacterium
CGGCACCGCCAAAGCGGATGGTGTGTGGCACCGTCGCTAAGCGTACCCAATCACCCGTTCGTTCACCTCATCCAAATCACCAGATCGCGGACTCGCCAAATCACCCCTGTGGTCGTCGTGATCGTGCTTAACGTCGTGCTCACCGCCATGCAGATCAAATCCGCGCTCTTTTGAAGCACACGCGTGCAGCCTGGCGTCCTTGCGTTTGCTCCGCATCCCCGTGGTGTTGGAATCCGCATTTCACCTCAACTGCGACCCGCTCACGCTATCCTTAAGGCATGGCTGAGAACAATCGACAGATTGCGGGCATCTTTCAGCAGATGGCGGATATTCTCGAGCTCACCGATGGGAACCGGTTTCGCATCAACGCCTTTGTGCGGGCGGCCCGGACGATTGACGAGCTGACGCAGGATGTGGCGGAGATCGACCGCAAGGAGCTGAGCACCATTCCCGGCATCGGCAAGGGCACGGCTGAGCGGATCGCGGAGTTTCTGGAGACAGGGCAGATCGCCGAGCATCAGAAGCTGGCGGCGCAGGTGCCGGCGGGGTTGCTGAAGCTGCTGTCGATTCCGGGGCTGGGACCGAAGACGGTGGCGCAGCTCTGGAAGGAACGCGGCATCACGGGGGAGGATGACCTGCGCAAGGCGCTGGATGATGGCACGCTGGTTGGGCTGCGGGGGATGGGCGAGAAGAAGATCGAGAACATTCGAAAGAACATTGCGTTCATCGCGACGGCGGGGCTGCGCGCACGGATCGGCAAGGCGATGCCGCTGGCGAAGTGGTTCATTGAAAAGCTTGAGAAGATGAAGCCGGTGGATAAGGCGGGGTTTGCCGGGTGTTTGCGGCGTGGGCGGGAGACGATCGGGGACATCGACCTGCTCGTCGCAGCGGATCCGAAGGATGCACGCCGGATCAGCGATGCATTCATCAAGCTCGCGCCGGTGGCGGAGGTGATCGGCAGCGGTGAGACGAAGACATCGGTGCGCGTGAAGGAGGAGATGGGCGGGTTGCAGGTGGATCTGCGCATCGTGCCGGCGGAAAGTTTCGGCGCGGCGCTGCTGTATTTCACGGGGTCGAAGGACCACAACATCCAACTGCGCGAACGGGCGATCAAGCGGAAGATGCTGCTGAACGAGTACGGCCTGTTCGATGCGGATGAGAAGCTGGTGGCGGGTGAGACGGAGGAGGCGGTGTACAAGGCGCTGGGGCTGGCGTGGGTGCCACCTGAGCTGCGCGAGGCGCGCGGGGAGGTTGAGCTGGCGGAAGCGGATAAGCTGCCGCGGCTGATCGAGCTGTCGGACATCAAAGCGGAACTGCACACGCACACGACGGCGAGCGATGGGACGTGGTCGATCCGTGAACTGGCGGAAGCGGCGGCGGCGCGCGGGTTTCACACGGTGGCGGTGACGGACCACTCCAAGTCGCAGGTGCAGGCGCGCGGGCTGACGCTGGAGCGATTGGAAGCGCACATCGAGCAGGTGCGCGAGGTCGCGGCCGCGATGAAGGACACGATCACCATCCTGGCCGGCAGCGAGGTGGATATTCTCAGCGATGGCGCGCTGGATTACCCGGACACGATTCTCAAGGAACTGGATGTGGTGGTGGCATCGCCTCACGCGGCGCTGACGCAGGACAGCGCAAAGGCGACGAAGCGGCTGCTCGCGGCGATCGAGAACCCGTACGTGACGATTCTGGGGCATCCGACCGGTCGCATTATTGGCAGGCGCGAGGGACTGAGCCCGGACATCGGCAAGATCGCGAAGGCGGCGGCGCAGCGCGGCATCGCGCTGGAGATCAACGCCAACCATTATCGGCTGGACCTGCGCGACACGCATGTGCGCGTGGCGCTGGAGGCGGGAGCGAAGATCGCCATCAACACCGATGCCCACGGCCCGGCTGATCTGGATGAACTGACCTACGGCGTGCTGACCGCGCGGCGCGGCGGGGCGACGAAAGATGATGTGATCAACTGCTATTCGCGTACGGCACTGGCGAAGTGGCTCCGCAGCACGCGAGGCTGAGGATAGAGGACAGAGGTCGGAAGACAGAGGATGGCGATCGGAGGTCAAATGTTGATTGCGGGCTTCTGCTTATAGAATGTGAGGTGTTGCCGCTCGGGGAAGGTTGGGCATGAAGCATTTCATGGTGTTGGGTTTGTTGGTGGGGGTGTTGGGGTTGTCGGGTTGTCCGGCGACGCCGACGGTGGATGACGGGGGGACGGTGGGGGTGGGTGTGCGGCCGCTGGGGAGTCCGGACAACCCGGTGCGGTGCGAGTTGCTTGCGGGAGAGATTGCCTATCTGGAGCGGCTGCGGTGTCCCGATGGATCGGTGCCGATGTTTCATCGCATCGGCAGCTTCGGCGTGGGGCCTCACGGCAACATCATGGACGGCTACCGTGTGCGCTGCCACCCTGACGAAGAGGGCGTGGTTGTCTTCATGGACATGTACCACCCCGGGCATGTCGAAACCGCGCCGGTGCCGGGCTTCACGATTGTCGATCCGAAGCACCAGGCGGTTGATGCGGCGGCCGATTGATCGGCTGAGCTGGTGTGCCGTTATCGCCGGTCCGCGTTCATAAGTGGTTCATCGGGTTGGCTACGCAGCACGGCTTCGCGTTCGTGGTATTGCGCCCATGCGTTCTGGTTGCGCTGGCGGTAGACGGCGGCGATGTGCAGGTGCGCATCGGGGTGGTCGCGCAGGTGAGGGATCGCCTGTTGCAGGAGTTTGAGCGCGGCCGCGTTGTTGCCGCGCTTGTGTTCGATCCAGCCGAGCGTGTCGAGGACGAAGGCGTTGGCGGCATCGTCGGTTTCCATGGCGTCGCGCACCTGCATGGCGATGCGATACGCTTCGTCCAGTCGTTGCGGCCGATGCTCCGCGAGCAAATACGCCAGGTCGTTGCCGACGATGGTACGCATCATGCTGTCGTGCTGATAGATCGTGGCGAAGGTGTCGATGGCGCGGTTGAAGTCGCCTGCGCGTTCGTAGGCCTGGCCGAGGTAGTAGCGGACGAAGAGGTTGTCCGGCTCACGCTGGGCGAGGCGTTCGATGGCGGCGAGACTGGCGGTCATGTCGCCGTTGCGTTGATGTTGTCGCGCTTCTTCATAGAGGCGCAGGCCGACGGGCAGGGCGTTGTGATCGGGCAATTCATCGGCAAGCTGCGCGAGCAGGCTGAAGGCGACGACGGCGTGGGGGTCGACGTCGACGGCACGCTGGCAACTGTGTTTCGCCAGCGTGATGAGGCCGGCGTCGGCGGCAAGCATCGCCAGCGCGACGTGGCGATGTGCCTCGGCGGAAGTGCTTGAAGCGGTGGGGGCGGACTGCAGCGCATCGAGCAGGTCGCGTTGGAAGATGGTGCGGTGTGGCTGCAGGGTTTGGGCCGCCTGCCGCGCGGCAGCGGTGTCGTGACGCATCATCGCGATGATGTATCGCAGGAGCGGCGTGGAGGGTGTGGCGTTACGATCGATGGGACGATCGACCAGTGCGGCGAGCAGCGGTCCGCCGGGCAACCGTGCGAACTTTGCATCGGCATCGTAGCGTTGCTGCGCCGCATCACGATCGTTGCGCGCCAGATGCAGAAGCAGCAGCACTTCGTTGAGTGGCGTCGCATCGTCCATGAGCGGTTGCAGCGCTTCGCCCGCCTGCAGCGCCGCCGACCAGTCCTGCCGCTGCACCTGCATCGCCAGCCGCATGGTGAGCCACTGCCGGCGCATCGTGGGCGGAAGGTCATCGAGCGTGACCCATTCATCGAACCAGCGCAGCAGGTCGTGATGGCGCGGGTTGTCAGGTGCAAGGGTGAGCAACCACTGGATAACCACGGGGGCGGTGACGGGATCCTCCGCGAGTTGGCGCAGTCGTGCGCCGGCTTCTTCGCCGCGTTCGGCCGCAAGGTCGATCTGCGCCATCATCGTTTGTGCCGCGGCATACTGCGGGGCGGCGCGGTTGATGTGTCGCAGTTTGTCGTACGCGCGCTGTGGTTCCTCCAGCGCCAACCAGCCCTGTGCGAGCTGCAGCAGCGCTGCGCCGTCGCGCGGTGCGGCCAGAGGTTCAAGCCGATCCAACGTTTCGCGCGCCATGCGGCGAAGCCCCACGGTGAGGTAGAGTTGCCCCAGCCCGGTGAGGGATGCGATCTGCCCTTCGTAACCCAATTCGCCCATGCGAATGAGCGTTGCCTCGGCGGCGGGGTAGTCGTGCTGACGCAACTGGATATCCGCCAGCGCCTGTCGCGATGCGACGCTGCGGGTGTCGATGGCGATGATGGCGCGGTACGCCGTGGCGGCATCGTCCAACCGATTCATGCTCGACAGCAGTTCGGCGCGCCACGTCATCATGGCTGTGTGATTCGGCTCGCGCGCCAGCCAGCGGTCGACAAGCTGCAAGGCACGTTCGTGCTGCTGCGCGCGGGTGAGTCGCTTGATCACTTCCAGCGCCAGCGCCTGTTTGTCCGGGTCGAGCCGTTCGGCGAGCGCGTGCAGCTTTGCATGCGCTGCGTCCGTTTCGCCCTGCTCCATGAGCAGATCGATCTGCAGCAGCGTCGCTTCATCGGCGAGCGTGTCGGCGGCGATGAGCTTGTCGAGCGTCGCCAGTGCGGCCGGCGCATCGCCAAGCTGCAGCTGCGCATCGGCGATCGTCCGGGCGGCGAGCACCGCCAACCCGCTGCGCTGCGCGATCAGGTTGTCCAGGTCATCGTTGAGCAGCGTGATCGCCTGTTGCGGATCGCCCATGGCGGTGTGAAGGTTGGCCCGTGCAAGCGTCGCCAGTGCCGTGTTGGCGGTGCGTGTTTCGTCGAGATAAGCGAGCGCCTGCGAGGCGCGGTTGTGTCGCACATAGAACGCCGTCCACGTCTGGTACGCCTGCGCGCTGTGCGGTTGCCTGCTGAGGAATGCGTTCATGTGTGCCGCGGCCTGATCGAGTTGCTCGCGACGTTCATGGATGGCGCTGAGCAGCAGGTTCATCAGCGGGTCGTTGTTGCCGGCCGCGATGCTGCGCTCGCAGATGCCGGCCGCATCGTTGAGCCGATCGTCCGCCATGCGCGTCAGCGCCAATAGCAGCGGCCACTCCTGTTCGTTGAGTTGACGTGGCTGCACCTGCTGCAGGTGATGGGCGACCTGTTCGTGTCGGCCGAGCAGGTGATACACGCGGATCGCCATATCCCGCGCCGCGATGTTGTGTGGGGCGAGGCGAACGGCTTCCTCGATCTGCACCAGCGCGCCGTTGACATCGTTGAGCCCGATCAGCGCATGCGCCAGAAGCAGACGTGCCTGATGCTGGCGCGGTTGCGCCTGAACAACCGTCTGCAGCGAGGCCGCGGCAGTGTCGTATGATCCGCGCGACAACTCCCACCGCCCCAGCAGATAGTTCACGCCCACATGGTTCGGCTGCGCGGCGGCGAGCTGTTGAAGCAGTTCACCCGCCTCGTCGCGCTTGTCCTGTGCCAGCATCGCTTCGGCAAGCGCGAGCCGTACCTCGAACGTCTCCGGCTGCTGTTCACTGAGCGCGCGGGCAAACGCCTCCACCTTGTCGTAACGATGAAGAAAGCGGTAGCCTTCCACGAGCATGGTCAGATGTGCGGCATCGTGCGGCTGAAGCGCCTCCACCTGCTGCAGCACCCGGGCGACGGCGGAACGGTTGCCGCGCGTACGCTCCAGTTGCAGCTTCAGCGCCAGCACCTGCGCATCGTCCGGTGTGCGGTTGTACAGCTCCTGAATATAAGGTTCGGCATCGGTGATCTGCCCCAGCCGCACCAGTGTCTGCATGTATGCGTAGCGTGTGTCGGGGTTGCCCGGGTCGAGTTGCATCGCCATGCGCAACGGTCGACGCGCCGAAGCGAAGTCACCCTTGGCAAGCAGTGTGCGGCCGTACAGCGACTGCACGTTCACCGATTCGGGCATCGCGTTGCTCAACCACGTCAAATGCTTTTCCGCTTCGTCGAACTGCTTCAGTTGATAGGCGCACAGGGCAAGCAGATATGCGGTGTCGCGATGGCCCGGCTGCTGGGCGGCGGCACGGCGAAGCACCGTTTGTGCCCGCTCCCATTCGCCATCGAGCAGCATCAGTCGCGCCCCGGCAAGGTGATGGGGCGCGGTGTCGCGCTGCGAGGGGATCACACGCTCGCGCAACGTCGTGCCAAGCTGCTTCAGGGCGGCCCGCTCCCGCGCATCATCCGGAATGGTGATGAGCGCCACCAGCACCGTGTCGATCAAATCGGCGGGCAGGGCGGCTTCCTCGGCGAGACGCTCGGCCGTCTGCCAGATCGTGTCCCACTGCCGCTGCTGCACAAGCAGTCGCACGTACATCGCCGCGGCATCGGCGTGACGGGGATCGGTGGCAAAGGCACGCTCGAGGTGCTGCACCGCTTCCACGATGCGCGCTTCTGCCTGCGCGATGAACTGTTCTTTGGCCGGGCCGTGCGCCTGATCGAACAACTCCATGCTGCGGCTGTGCTGGCGCGGCGGCTCCGCCAGTTCCTCCGGGTCGACGGTGTCGTTCTCCCTGTCGGCATCGGCGCGCAGCAGCGAACGCGGATCGTTGGCCAAGGCATACAGTCGGCGGGCGTCCAGCTCCGCCAGTTGCGCGCGCAGGTAGGCGGCGGCTGCGATGTCGCTGTGCTGCTCGTGCCACGCCGCCTGCTTCTCGCCGAACGTGAGCGCGGCTTCAAACGTTTCGTGCGCACTCGATCGTTCGGGGATGCGCTCGCGCAGCAGGTGGCTCATGCGGCGTACCGACCATTCACTCAGGAGCGCGCGCAGCTCGGGCCGGTCGGGTTCGTGGGCCTGCACACGTTCAAAGGTGCGCATTGCCGGGTCGAACTGCTCCATTTGCATCTGCGCTTCGCCGCGGATGAGCAGGGCATCCATGTTGGCGGCGTCCTGCTGCAGCACCTTTTTGGCTTCTTCGAACGCCAGATCGGGTCGGCCGTTGTCCAGAGCAATGCGCGCCTGCGCCAAAAGATGCTGCACATCCTCGCGGCAGGCGGTTGTCGACAACAGCACCGTCGCTACCAACAGCAGCGACAACACCGTCCGCCCGACATGCATCAATCGTTGGACCGATGAAGCATGTCGATCGTGCCGTGGCGTGGGAACTCCGTCCGTCTGGGGGTGGATTGTTCGCGTCACCGCAGGGTTTCCTTCAAATGGGGCATCAACGTTCGGATTGCGTCTTCCAGGGTTTGTCGGCTGGCGTTTTCATCGCGGTGTTCGATGGGCACGGTGAAGCGGATGAGTCCGCCTGCGGTGCTTCCACCGCGTATGCCGTTCCAGAAGATGGTGCTCTGCTGCATGATGTAGCTGGTGGTGTAGTCGTTGCCGCACTGAAAGACGTAGCCGTGCAGGGTGAGCGTGGTGTCGCGCTGGGTGACCAGTTCGCGCATCGCCAGCGTGCCGATGCCCGGGACATCGATGCGCAGGGGTCGGTCGGCAACGATCTGCTGCCCCGCGCCTTCGAGGCACACCTCGGGCGCATGCGCGCCGTTGCGGATGTTGTTGCTGAAGACGATGAGCAGCTCGAAGCCCTGCGGCAGCGATGCGGAGGTGTAGCGGCGGTACAGGTAATCGTTCGTTTCCAGCAACATGAGCGTGCGTTTGTCCAGTTCAAAGTCCTGGCCGACGAACGATTCGCCGTTGAGCGTGATGGTTTGCGGCACGGCATGACGGGCGGTGTCGGAGATGTTCGCCTGAACCGGTGTGCCGACGGCATGAAGGCTCAGCGCGGCGGTGAGGATGAGCAGCACGACGGGCAGAATGACGATGCGCGGTTGTCCGCCGCGCGGCAGACGCGACAGATAGGGCAGCAGCCGATCATCCGTCCAGTCACGGTTCAGGGCTCTGCCGAGCGCCATGATGATGGCTTCGATGGCGAAGAGCAGGGCGAGCGCCAGGCCGAAGACGGCGAGGCCGGACAGGTCGTGGAACCATGCGCCTTCGCCGGCGGCATCGGTGCCGTAGTGATGCGCCACGACGTTGAGCCCGGTGATCCGCACGACATTGCACGCCAGCGCCACCGGCACCGCCATGGCGAGCATCACCAGCCGCCACACGCCTTTCACCCGGCACACCACGGCAAAGAGTGAAGCGAAGAAAACCAGCGCGATGAGACTGCGCAGCCCGCCACAGACGTTTTCAACAATGAGCGTTTTGGAAGCACCGGAAGCATCGGGCTGGAGGTAGACGAAGCTGCCATCGAGGATCGCCGGCACGCCGAACAGATGACGCGTGAGCCATACTCCCGCTTCGCTGGCGATGAACTTGAGCTTGAGATTGAGCATGGCAATGGTGCTCATGGGCAGCGGCACCATGAACAGGAGAAAGACGATGGGCACGGCATAGGCGCGCGCCAACGGCCACCCACCCCACAACAGCACCAGCGCCCCGAGCACCCCCACGAGACAGAACCCCGAGAGAAACTTCACGCGGAAGTAGACGCCCACAAGGTGCAGGACGATGCTGGCGAGGAGGATGGCCCACCCGGCGAGCGTGGCGGTGGCGGTGCGTTGCGACGGCAGGCCGACGCGGCGATGAATGTATAGGGCGATGCCGATGCAGATGAGCGGTACGAGCGGGCCGTGCGTGTAATAGGAGTCGCCGTTGGTCAATCGCTCCCAGAGCGGCAGGTCGGTCGCGCCCCAGACGGGGAACCATCGGGTGCGCCAGATTTCGTAGTAGCTGGGAATCCACGCCAGGAGGATCGCCGCGGCCGCGAGGACGGCCATCATCGGCGACAGCCACTTCTGCCAGGGCAGCGTGGGCGCGAGGCTTCGGGGGTGATGTTGCGCGGAAGGGGTGTGCGGTGTGCAATCCGCAGCATGTCTTGCCGCGTCTTCGACGTTCATTGTTTGCCCCGTTTCTTCCTTTGCGGTGACCGTTTTGCAATCGTTGCCACGTTGCCGCTGCCGTGATGCTGGGCGTATCGCTGATTCGCCCGCCCTGCCGAGCCCTATCACGGGCATCAGCAGTTGCCCGCAGGGGGTGCGAACTCCGTGCCAGCGCAGGAGAAACAAGGATGCGGAAGGCGGCGGGACGGTGATGGAGATTCGTTTGCGGATGCGCGAGCGGCACGGGCCTTGCAGATGGTGGGGCGTCACACGCGGCACGCAGGCGGTTCGCCATGATGATTGGAGCGCCTGCGTGGACACGGGTTGCGGCACAGGCCGTGGCGCGGCGTTGTGTCGGCAAAACGTGTTGTTCGTCGGACGGGTGAACTCGAGCGCATTCGTCCGGCGTCAGGCCGACGGGGCGGCAGGGTGGAAAGTTGATGCTCGGGACCACCAACCTGGAGGTGCAGAATGAAGAAATGGCGGTCTGGGATTGTAATGTTGTGCGGCGTGGCGACGCTGGGATTCGGCGTGGCCAGCGCCGAGGCGGTCACCAACGCCAGCTTCGAGCAGGGCAAGAAGAAAAAGATGCCCGAATGGGAGCGCATCGGACAAGCCGTCGCCCGAGGCAACTTCGGCGCGGCGCAGGCGACCGATGGCAAGCGGCAGGCGCTGCTGATGACCAATCAGACGGAAAGGGTGAAGCCCAAGAAGCGGGCCGCCAGCCTCGATCAGCTCGAAGCCTTTGTCGGAGCGACCCTTGGCCCCGATGCGTTTGACGGCAGCGCAATTCAGCAGACGTTCACCGTCGACGAGGATTCGCAGATCTCCTTCGACTGGGCGTTCGGGCAGCACATCAAGGGGAACGGCGGCAACGACATCGCGTTTGTGGTGCTTGATGGGGATGTGACGATTCTGGGCGATCTGGACTCGCTGGACCTGACCAATCGGCACAAGAAGTTCCTGCTGAGCGAGTATCAGTCGTTCACCCTGCCGGATGTGCTGGCTGCGGGTGAGCACACGCTGTCGATCGGCATCGTGAACATCGGCACAGGCACCGGCCGCACGGCGCTGTTCCTGGACAATCTGATTCTGTCGGCCGTGGGCGGTGGGGTCGGAAGTGGTGGCTCGGCGGTGAACCCCGAACCGCTGACCGCGGGACTGACACTGATGGGTGTGAGCGCGATGGCGATGGCGGTGCGACGCCGTCGGCACGTCGACGAACCCGAAGCGTAATCGAGCGGCACGATGCCCGATACACGTCGCCGTGGGCCTGACCGGTCCGCGGCGATATTCATTGGCCCGACACGCGGACGAGGCCTTTCCATTTCGCCCGGTGTGGCTGGCCCGCTCAGCGTCGTCGGCGGCGGAGCACCACCATCAGCCCGGCACCACCGAGGATCGCCGCAGAGGTCGGTTCGGGTACGGGGACGAAGATGAGCTCATCGAGTTCGAGGTTGCCGCTCTGGTTGATGATGCGGAACGAGCCGATGGTCACGTCACTGTCCGCGATGCCGCCGACGAAGCGATCAATGTTGAAGTTGGGGGAGGCGGCGTCGACCTGATCGTTGAAGGCGAACAGGAGCGTCCCGGTCGCGTTGGGGCCGGCGTAGAACTCGATGCGGTCCTTGTCGGGCGAGGTGTTGACGATGCCCACCGCGATGACGGGGGTGGTGAAGGTGTAGACCTGGGGGGAGTCGTGGTTTGTCGCGAAGCCGGGGTTGCCGTAGAGGTTGCCGCCGTACAGGGTGCTGCTGATGCGGATGGCGTTCATCGTGACGCCGTAGGAGGCGTATTCATTGGTGATGAGAAGGTTGTTGCTCAGCAGGCCGTCGGGGGCGGTGTCGAAGTTGACGCGGATGGCCTGGGTGCCGAGCGTGGGGCCGAAAAAGAGCGTCGGGTCAACGGTCGGTGGGGTGGTGAAGTAGGTGGTGTTGCTGCTGCCGACATCGGTGGGCGTCAGCTCGATCGGGGTGATCTGGCTGAATGCGACGGTCGGTGCCGCCATCAGTGCCGCGACGACACAGGCTGCTTTCATAAATCCTCCCTCATGTGGACATGGGCTCGAAAAGCGAACCGATTCGGGTCAGTGTACCGAGCGGCAACCGGAAAGCAAGGGAGTTTTAAAGCACCCAGAACCCTTGCGATCGGGCCCGCCACCTCTCTGTTACCATTGACAGGTCCCCGATCGGCTGTGCCGCCACGGATGCCCCGCGCGTGAAGCGAGGCGGTGTCCGCGTCGTTGAAAAATATTTTTTCACATACCGGCTAAGTCTGAACGCCTCCACGTCATGCATAGGGCGGTGGAGGGCTCATGGAGTTGAACTTGACGCGTCATCGAAGAACCCGACAGGCGTCCGACGAGGTGCAGCGACTGTTCCTGCGCCACTCCGCGGCCGTTCGCGGGTTCATCTACACGCTGCTGCCCATCAACGACTACGCCGACGATCTGCTGCAGGAGGTGTTCATCACCGCCATGGAAAAGGCGGCGGATTACGAGCACGGCACGAACTTTCATGCGTGGGTCTGCACGATCGCGCGGTTCAAGATTCTCGAGTTCCGCCGGGCGCAGGCGCGGTTGCGGCTGCTGTCGCCGGACGCGATGGAGGCACTTGCCGACGATGTGCCCCGGGCTTCGGAGGCGGAGCGGGACAACGTGCGGCTGCTTCAGCGGTGCATGGAGAAGCTCGCGCCGGCGGCTCGGGAGGTGCTGGAGCTGCGATACCGCGATGCGAAAACGCCCGCGCAGATCGCCGCCATCCGCAGCAACACGCCGTTGTCCGTGAACGTCGCGCTGTCGCGCGCCCGGTCGTTCCTGCGGCGGTGCATGGATCAACAACTGCTACAGGAGTCGCAGCCACGTGTCGCACGATGACGCCGAAAGGTTGATTCACGCCTATCTCGACCGCTCGATCAGCGATGAGGAGCTGGAGCGGTTGAACGCGGCGGTGCTCACCCGGCCGGAGGTGCGCGAACTGTTCTGGCGGTTGGCGGAGGTGGACCAGACGCTGTACACCGCCTACAGCGCGCTGGAATCGCAGGAGGCGGGCCCGGCACTGCTCGAAGAACTGGGCGACCTGGAAGACGCGGCGGATACGGCACTCGTGACGGTGGAGCCCCGCCGGCGCAGACGGCGTCGATCGGTGGCGCGTGTGGATCTGTCCAGGCAGCCGATGGCATCCGATCGACCGCAGGAGCTATTCAGTCTGGCGGGGTTGCGCGTATACCGCGTGGCATCACGCGGTGAGTCGCGGCGATCGTGGCGGGCGGTGGGCATCCTGGCGGCGGCGGCGGCGCTGGTGCTGGTGGCGCTGGGCATCCATCGCATCGCCGTGCCCCCCGCGCCCGAGCAAACACCGCCACCGCAATGGACGGAAACCCCCGACGATGGCGCGCCCGCCTCGGCGGTGGTCGCATCCGTGATGGGCACCATCGATGTCGATGCGGCCGAGTTGCAGCCGGGGGCGGCACTGCTCACCGGCGAAATCATTCACCTGCCGCGCGGCTTGATGCAGATCAGCATGGCACGTGGCGCGCAGGTGCTCCTGCACGGGCCGTGCGAGGTCACGCTGATCGATGACAACGCGCTGAAGCTGCATCACGGCAGACTTTCCGCCAACGTGCCGCATCAGGCCAAGCGCTTTGCCGTTGAAACGCCCACCACGACGGTGATCGATCTGGGGACGGAGTTCGGCGTGGATGTCGCCTCCGCGCGGCGCACGGAGTTTCACGTCTTCGACGGCAGCATCGAGGTCGAGACCAAGGTGGGTGGCCGACGATTCGCCTTCGATCGCGACAAGGGCGGCATGGTGGACGACACCGGTCGCCTCGATCGCCAGTCCAACCCGGTTGCCGCGGCACGGTACTGGCGCTCCATGCCCACGGAGGAGCAGTACCGTCTGGTGACGGATTCGACCTTGGCGCTGTGGCGGTTCGACACGCTGCATGAGCAACTGGGGCCCGACGCCGAGGTGCCCGACCTGGGGCGCAGCGGCATGCATCTGCGTCTGACATCAGGAACGCTCCAACCCGTGCCGGCGCGCTACGGCGTACCCGCCGGCGTGCGATTCATCGGACGATCCGTCGAGTTGCGCAACGACGATCCGCAGCGGCTGCTGCAGTTCGGCCGCGACGACAGCTTCACGCTCGAAGCCTACGTTCGCATCAGCCCGAACAACCCCAACGCGACACTGGTGAGCCGCGATGTGGCGCCGAATCGGCCGAGCTGGTGGTGGCGTGTGGAGGATGGACTGGCGCGATTCATGATCGGCGATGGTGTGGAGGAGCCGTTCGTCTCCGGCCGGCGGCCGGTGAACGATGGGCGGTGGCATCACCTCGCCGCGGTGCGCGATGCGGCACGCGGCGAGTTGCGGCTGTACATCAACGGTGAACTCGATGGCGTCGTCTCCGACACCACGCGCGGCGACCTTTACAGCGTCAATCCCCTGCAGGTGGGACGATTCAACGGGCTGCGAAGCGATACCTATTACGCGTTTCAGTTCCACAGCGATTTGGCGCTGGTCCGTATCAGCAGGGGGGCGCTCGAACCGAACGCGTTTGCGGAAAAACGATTCCTCATGCGTGATGATCCGGCCATCTGGCATGAGGAGTTCGATCGTTGAAACCGCTGATTGGGAGATTGGTACACGCGTACCCGCGCGATCGTATGCAGGTGCCGCGAATGGTTGAACGAGTAACGCTCAATTTCTATTGAAGGAGGTTGACCAATGGGACGTCATCATCACCTGTTTCTGGGCGCGGCGATTGGGGCGGCGGCATTCACGCTCGGTGCGACGACTGCGAAAGGCGTTGTGTACGAATCATTCGACTACGCACCGGGCACGCTGGGCAACCAGGGCGGATGGGGGCTCTATAACAACGATGCGCCGAGCAATGCCGAGGTCGTGGAAGGCGGTCTGACCTTTGGCAGCTACGCCACGCAGGGCAATAAGTTGAAGCTCGTCAACGAGGGACTCTGGCTGGAAACCGGCGACATCGACTGGGGCAGCGACAGCGTCACCTACATCAGCTTCCTCGCCAACGTGACCGGCACCCATCTGGCAGGAGGCCAACGGTTCATGAACGTGGGTCTGTCGAATGGGGATGGCGTCCAAGGGCGCGGCTGGACGGGGTTCTACAGTAATGGGCGCGTGGGGGTCGACAATCTCTTTCCGAACAACAGCTTTTCGCCCGAGGGTGTTTACACGGCGGGAACGACCGCATTCTTCGTGTTAAAGGTCATCACCACGGCGGTGGGTGACGGCGACGGTATTGAATTGAGCTACTACGCCACGCCCGAGGCGCTCGCCAATGGAACACCCGATGCTGTGCAGTCGGCGTTCACAGGTCGCGACGGTATCACCGACCACATCGAGTTCCGCATCGGTACGAACGTCGACGTTGCCTATATCGACGAGGTCCGCGTGGGCAGCAGCCTGGCGGAGGTGATGCTGCCTGTGCCCGAGCCGGCCTCGCTCGCGCTGATGGGAATCGGGGGATTGCTCGTGCTGCGACGACGGCGCTGAGCGCAACACGGTTTCGGCGGAACCAACGTTTCGCCGGGCCTTTCATCCTTTGCGAAGGGAAACGTCATGCATGCGGTCCAACGGCGTCATACCGCGGCGTTCACGCTGATCGAGTTGCTTGTGGTCATTTCCATCATCGCGCTGTTGATCGCGTTGCTGTTGCCCGCGCTGGGCAGTGCCCGTAACCGCGCGGTGCAGCTCCAATGCCTTAACCAACTGCGACAGATCGGCACCGCCATGGTCGCGTACACCAACGATCACGACGGCCTGTACCCACCCAAGCAGTTGAAAGGCAGCAACAGCGTCTTCAACTGGGTGGGACAGAAGGGCGACTCGGGCCAGTATCTCAACGTGGGGGCGGATGTGCGTTACCTCAACCAGTACCTCGCCGCGTCGGGGTTGGGCCCTGATTCGCCGATGCTCACGGCACGATGCCCCAACGACACGGCGTACAGCGGCGCGACCGCCTTCATGCGCGTCGGCTCGTCGTACAGCTCCAGCCATCACGCCAATTACAACGATCTGAGCACCCGTCCCGACAACACGGGTTCGATCCGCGTGACCGAGGTGCTCAACCCCGGGCGGCTCGTCGCCGGTGGCGAGCACGGCGCGCACGCCAACGCGTGGAGCGAACCGGTCAACCCGGCGTTTCCCGCGGGCGCCCTGCGATACTGGCACGGTGATCCAAACTTCTTCAATGTCGTGTTCGCGGATGGTCATGCGGGTTATCTGGAAATCCGCCTGGGCGCGCTCAACGACGATGCGTATCTGTTTCACGAAGCGGATCGCGAGTAAGGTAGTTCGTAGTTCATGACAGGAGTGAATCGATGCGCATGATCTTGTTGGCGGCGGTGGTGGCCATGGGAAGCAGTCTTTCCGCGGCTGGGGCGGCGGAGCAGGTGTTTGTCGAGGCGGGCAAGGCGGTGGCAATTGATGAGTCCGGCGGTGGGTGGCAGACGCAGAAGGAAGCGCTCGTGGGCACGGGCGTGGGCAAGATCCTCTATGCGGACGCTGCGCTGGGGGAGGGCGATGTCACCGTCACCGTGCGATTGTCGCTCGATGAATTGAACGCCTCGGCGGCATCGTTCGTCTTCGGTGACAACCATTTCGGCTTCGATGGACGCACGGGGCAGATGTTCGTGGAAGGGCCGATCTTCGGCGGAGGAACGCAGTACGTTGCGCGAAGCGAACGTCATCTGCAGCCCGGCCGACCGTTCACCTTCCGCTTCGTTCGACAGGGGCAGACGCTGCTCTTTGAGATTGACGGCCAGGTCGTGCGCACCGCGACGATCGAGGCGAGTCACCGTGCGGACCTTACGGATGTGGATTTCGGCCTGCGGCCGTGGCGTTCGCAAATGCGTGTGTACGACTTCCGCGCCGAAGGTGATCTTCGCAAGCGATCCGCGGTTGATCTGCCGCAGATCGATCTTTTCAAGGGTGGGACAGACGGGTATCACACCTACCGCATTCCCGCACTCATCACGACGCCGGGCGGCACGTTGCTCGCCTTTGCCGAGGGCCGTGTGAAGCATGGCGGCGACAGCGGCGACATCGACATGCTCGTGAAACGATCCACCGATGGCGGGCAAACGTGGAGCGAACAGCAAATTGTCTGGGACGACGGCCCCAACACGTGCGGCAACCCGTGCCCGGTGATCGATCAGGAAACCGGGACGATTTATCTGCTCATGACGCACAACCTCGGTACGGACCATGAGGGCCACATCATCGAGAAGACATCGCGCGGCACACGCACGGTGTGGGTTGCGGTGAGCACGGACGATGGTGTCACGTGGTCGACGCCGAAGGAGATCACCCGTACGACGAAGGATCCGGACTGGGGCTGGTACGCCACGGGGCCGGGCGTTGGCGTGCAGAAACAGCACGGACCGCACAAGGGACGGCTGGTCATCCCCGCCAACCACAGCTACTCCGATGCCGGCGAATTTGCGCGGCGATCGACCTACGGCTATGGCGCGCACGTGATCTACAGCGACGACGGCGAGACATGGCACCACAGCGAACCCATTCACCCCAACATGAACGAAAGCCAGCTCGTCGAGTTGAGCGACGGCCGACTGATGATGAACATGCGATCGTACTTCGGCGACAACCGGCGACGCAGCGCCATCAGCAGTGATGGCGGGGCGACATGGAGCGAGTTGCGGATTGAGGATGAGTTGCTCGAGCCGGTCTGTCAGGCGAGCATCATTCGGCTCGACCGTGAAGGCGGCAAGCCCTGGTTCCTCTTCGCCAACCCCGCAAGCACGCGGCGAACCAACATGACCGTTCGGTTGAGCAAGGACGATGCCGCCACCTGGCCGATCGCCCGACGCATTTACGGTGGCGGCAGCGCGTACTCGTGCCTCGCCGTGCTGCCCGATGGCGATATCGGCCTGTTGTATGAAGCGGATAACTATCGACGCATCGTGTTCACGCGATTCAGCATCGACTGGCTCGAGGGCAAGGAGTAGCGCGCAACGTCGGCTGCGTCACGGTGACACGGCGATGCCGGGCGGCTGCGGAGCGATGCCCAGATCGACCGCCATCGGCGCGGTGACGGTGATGCGCGTGCCCCTGCCCGGGGCGCTGTCGATGTGGAGGCTGCCATCGATCGCTTCCAGACGCTCACGCACGCTGCGCAGGCCGAAGTGCTTGTGGTCGGGCTTGGCGGTGGTGGATGCATCGAAACCGACGCCGCGATCCTCGACAACGATCTGAATGTTGGCGTTGTCCTTGCATGACCGCACGCAGGCATCGGATGTGTTGGCGTGCTTGAGCACGTTGAACAGCAGTTCACGCACGATCTCGAAGAGCTGCAATCGTATGGTGCCGGCGAGCGGTTCGGCCGTTTCATCGAGTTGCAGCGCGATGTGCAGGTGGTACTTCTCCTCCATTGCCTGGGCGAGCCATCGCAGGCCGGGCACGAGTCCCTGATCGAGGATGGGCGGCGACAGTTCGAACGTGAGTGTGCGGGACGCGGTGATCGCCTTGCCGAGCAACGCTTCCGCATCGCGGATGATCTGTGCCTGCGGCGCTTCGCCGAGCTGATGTGCCGCCAGCGCGGTTTTCATTTTCGCGGCGACGAGCAGTTGCTGCAGGTGATCGTGCAGCAGTTGCGCCAGTCGTCGACGTTCGCGACGCTCGGTCTGAACGAGTTCGGCGTTGAGGATGCGCAGTTGCGAAGCGCGTCGCTCCGCCATCGCGGTGCGTTCGGCGACGCGCTGCTCCAGCGTGGCGGCGAGCGCCTGGAGCCTGCGCTCGGTATCCTTGCGCGCGGTGATGTCGGTGATGGCGGCGACGTGCCCCCATAGTTCGCCATCCGTCCCGTGCAGCGGCGCAAGCGCCACCCAAACGTCAAAGCGCGTGCCATCCTTGCGCTGGAACTTGAACTCGTAACCCTCCTCCGAGATGTAGCCGTTCACCGTGTCCCTGAACCGCGCGAGAATGGTATCGACCTCCTCCGGCGGCCACCAGGGGTAGGGCGGCGTCACGCCAACCACTTCCTCGGTCGTCCAGCCCACCAGGTTGCAGAACGCGGGGTTGGTGTACGACACCGTGCCCGTCAGATCGACCGCGAGGATGCCGCTGGACAGCGACGCTTCAATCGCCCGGCGAAAGGCGGTTTCGGTGTTGAGCGTGCGTACGGCGCGCTCGCGATCGGTCACATCGAACGCCAACCCGCCGATCAGCATGATCCGCCCATCGGCGTCGAGGATGGGGAACTTGCTCATCAGCAGGTGTCGCGTTTCGCCGAACTGCTCGACATGGAACAGGCCCTGCTGCGCCTCGCCGGTGGTCAGGACCTTTTCGTCGAACGCTTCGAGCTGGCGGGCTTCTTCGGGGGAAAGCCGGCCGCCGATGCTTTCGCTGTCGGTGTCGCCATCGGCGCGCGGCAGCAGCGTTCGCGCGGTATGGTTGGCGTAGATGCAGCGACCTTCGAGGTTCCTGATCCACGCAGCGCCCGTGAGGTGTTCCATGAAACCGGAGAACCGCGCTTCACTGCGGCGCAGTTCGTTCTGCGTGGCGATCGCCTGTTGTTTCTGTTCGAGTTCACGCCGTCGCAGTCGTTTGAGCGATTCGGTGACCACGCCGATCGCCACCGCCAGCACGAGGTAGGTGGTCAGGTCGATCCAATAGTGCGGCGAAAGCGCCAACTCGTAGCGTGGTTCGATCCAGAAGTACGCGACGAGAATGCCGCTGACGATGGCTGAAAGAATGGAAGGACCAAGCCCGCCGAACACCGCGCTGGCGAGCACCGCCAAGGCGAAAAGGGTTGAGCCTGAACGGTCGAGCAGCACCGGATCGAGCGCAAAGCGGACGAGGACGGCGAGGGCGGTGAACACCAGCGCCATGCCATAGCGCCGCGCCATCGCGACCACGCGAACGAGCGTTTCGTCCATGTTTGATGGTAGGCGCAGGCTGCCGAAAACAACCCCGCCGTGCGTTCCTGAAACTGCAAATCGTGGAATTCGCCGTGGTGCCGCGGGACGAACCCGCTCGCAACGGTTCAACGGCCGAGGCAGGATTTCATGGCTTGATCCGGGTTCTTGCTTCCGTGGGGGGCATCGGTTGCTGCATGGTCATGCAGTGGATGCCGCCCAGCCCGACCACGAGGTGTTCGCTGCGGACGCCCACGATTTTGTGATCGGGCATCGCCTGCTCCAGTCGGCGCAGGGCGACATCGTCCTGCCGTTGGCCGAAGATCGGCACGAACACCGCCTGGTTGGCGATCAGAAAGTTGGCGTAGCTGGCGGGGACGAGCCGCGTGCCCCCCGGGCCGAATTCATCGGCGGGGAAGTCGTACGTGATCGGGTCGGGCACCGGCAGCGCGACCAGATCAAGCTTGCGGCCCTGCTCGGTCCGGGCGAGCTGCAGCAACGACCAGTTGCGCTCCAGCACGTCGTAATCGGGGTGACCTTCCGGCGCGCGAATGGCGGCGACGGTGTCGGGACGGATGAACCGCGCCACATCGTCGATGTGGCCATCGGTGTCATCGCCTTCGATGCCGCCGGGCAGCCAGATCACGTGGTTGGTGCCCAGTGACTCGTGCAGCACCGCTTCGATTTCCTCGCGGGTGAGATGGCTGTTGCGGTTGGGGTTGAGCAGGCACTGCTCGGTGGTGAGCACGGTGCCGCGGCCGTTGACATCGATCGACCCGCCTTCGAGCACGAAGTCGTGAATCCAGATGGGCAGCTCGCGCATGGCGGCGATGTGCTGCGGCACGACGTCGTCGTTCGCGTAGGGCTGATACTTGTTCCCCCAGCAGTTGAAGATGAAGTCGTGGCACGCCAGTTCGGGCGTCTCGCTGCTGTCGTTGATAACGAAAATGGGGCCGTAGTCGCGGATCCACGAATCATCGGTGGCGATGCCCAGCTCCTGCGTGCTGCGGACATCGACGAACTGTCGCATGGTGCGGACGAGTTCCTCGAACTGGCGCTGTGCCTCAGTGAGGCGATTGGGCCAGGTGAGCGGGTTGTGCGGATGGGTGACATACACCAGCGCAATGGGTTCCCATTCCGCGGGCATGCGATAGCCCAGCGACCGGGCGGTGCCATCGGGGGTGCGCAGTTCGCGCGTCAGTTCGGTGAGGGGGTGATGCTGCATCGGATAAAACTTCAACCCGCAAAGTTCAGAAGGATCGCGTGCAAAGTTTCAGGGCGAGCGCGGTCAACGTTACGGCTTGCCTGTTGAACGCGGCGCGTTTTGCTTTTTATTCGTCGATCAGCCGCCGCGTCAATTCACTATATGCGTCGACGCGACGATCGCGCAGGAAGGGCCAGCCCTGTCGATAGATGTCGATTTTCCCCAGGTCGCAGTCCGCCAAAAGGATCTGTTCGCTGGTGCCATCCGCCTGGGCGATGATCGTGCCGCCCGGATCGGCGACGAAGCTGGAGCCCCAGAAGGTCAGGTCGTTTTCCACGCCGACGCGGTTGATCGCCGCCACGAACACGCCGTTGGCGATGGCGTGGGCGCGCTGCATGGTGATCCACGCCTCGCGCTGCTGCTTCTTGTCCGCCTCCGTTTCGCCGTGATACCAGCCGATGGCGGTGGGGTAGAAGAGGATCTGTGCCCCGCGCAGGGCGGTGAGGCGCGCGGCCTCGGGGAACCACTGATCCCAGCAGACGAGCATGCCGGTGCGGGCGTAGGGGGTCTGCTGCACCTGCCACCCGGCAGCGGGAACGGTTCCGGCGATGGCGGGCGGGGTCGGCAACGCACCGGACGGGGCGGCATCGCCCGGCGTGAAGTAGTACTTCTCGAAAAAGCGCGGGTCATCGGGAATGTGCATCTTGCGGTACTTGCCGATGATCGCGCCGGTGGTGTCGATCATGATCGACGTGTTGTGGTAAACGCCCTGGGCGCGCTTTTCAAAGAGCGAGGCGGTGATGCACACGCCCAGCTCTTTGGCGAGGTCGCACAGCCGCTGCGACGTCGGGCCGGGGATCGTCTCGGCAAGTGCAAGGTTTTTCTCGTCCTCGGTTTGTGGGAAATAGAAGGTTCGAAAAAGTTCCTGTGTCGCGATAAGCTGGGCGCCTTGGCCGGCGGCGTCGCGAATCATCGCAACCGTCTTGTCGACCGTCGCCTTCGGGTCGGCGTCGACAGGGCAGGCGTGTTGGATCAGGCCCAGACGGACAACCGGGGAATGTTGAGACATAATGCGTACCACTCCGGGGCAAAACGTCCCAGCCACGCGGCCGGGTCCCATCATCCTAGCGTTAACCCGCCAAGGATTCAGGGGCAGGAATCCTGTGCTGAGGGATTCGTAACGGGCGCGGCTGCGGCCTATCATCAGCGGACCACCGGCCGACAATGCCCGGGGATCAGCGTCCCCGGGCTTTTTTGACTGCAGCATGAACCGTCCCGTGACTGACAACCCGATCGAACCCGGCTCAACCCTCCCCGAGCCGGAATCGGCCCAGACCGTGCCGCAACTGGAACGCGAACTGGGCGGACGGCTCAACGGCCTGACGCTCCCGCAGCAGGTGTACGTGCTGGCGGCCTGGCCGTTCCTTGAACACGTGCTCAACTTCCTCGTCGGCTTCGTCGACACGGCGCTGGCGGGCCACCTGAGCGTCGAAGCCACCAACGCCATTTCCGTCGCCGCGTTCGTCGCCTGGCTGATGCGGCTGATGCAGATGGCGGTGGCGATCGGGTCGACGGCACTGGTCGCGCGGGCGATCGGCGGGCGACACAAACGTCTCGCCAACGCCGTCGTCGGCCAGTCCGTCGTCATGGCGCTGATCGTGGGCCTCATCAGCACCGTCGTCGTTTTCGCCATCGCCAACCCCATCGCCCGGTTCAGCAACCTCACCGGTGAGGATCTGCGGTTGGCGGTCGTCTACCTGAACATCGTCGCCATCGGCGCGGTGGGCAGCAGTGTGCTTGCCGTCACCACCGCGGTGATGAAAGGTGCCGGCGACACGCGCACGCCGTTCTGGATCATGGTCATCGTCAACGTCGTCAATGTGATCGTCAGCTACACGCTGGTGCACGGCATGGGGCCGACGGGCGGCATGGGCGTGGCCGGCATTGCGATCGGCACCACGGTGGCGTGGTCGCTGGGTGCGGTGATCGCGCTGGTGGTGCTGGTGCGCGGCTGGGGCGGGGTCAAACTCCACCTGCCGCGACTCAAGCCGCACTGGCACACCGTCCGCCGCATCATCCGCATCGGCATGCCCAACTTCTTCGAATCGATCGGCATGTGGTCGGGCAACTTCCTCGTGCTGGGGATCGTCGGTCTGCTCGGCGCGGCGGGGGCGGGCGCGGCCTGGGGGGCGCACATGATCGCCATCCGCGTGGAAGCCATCAGCTTCATGCCGGGCTTTGCCATCGGCACCGCGGCGGCGACGCTCACCGGCCAGTATCTGGGGCTCGGCGATCAGGTCCGCGCCAGGAAGGCGGCCGGCCTCTGCTGCATCATGGGCGCCGCGATCATGACCGTGTTCGGCTTCGCTTTCATCTTCGCGCCCGAACCCATGGTGCGGCTGGTCACCAACGAAGAGGAACTGCTCAACACCGCGCCGCGGCTGCTGCAGATCATCGGCCCGGTGCAACTGTTCCTGGGCACCTACATGATCCTCGCCCAGGCGCTGCGCGGCGCGGGCGACACCACCGTGACCATGGCGATCACCTTCGCTTCAATCTTCTTCATCCGCCTGCCCGCCGCGTATGTGCTGGGCATCACGATGGGACTCGGACTCGAAGGCGTCTGGTACGCCATGGCCGGCGAACTGATCATCCGCGCACTGCTCTTCACCGCCCGCTACATGCACGGCGGCTGGACCCGCATTATGGTGTGATCGCGGACGGTCAGAGGTCTGCGTCCGGCGGGACAGCCGTCCCGGCTGCCGTTGGCCCGAAGGGACAAGCCACCCCATCACCCCTCACTCCGCCGCCCACCGTTCATACCGGCCGGCGATATCCGCAACTTCCGTGTCGCCTGCATGAAAGATGAAGCGGTAGGCGAAGGTGACGCTTTCGCCGGCGGGGACCGTCATGTCGCCCGTGCCGGCGGGTTTGTTTTCAAAGTCGTGGATGCCCAACGGGTTGGCGGCGACGAGGCCGTAGTCCCGCGCATGCCACCAGGTGGGGTGGCGGGGGTTGTCGGGGTGGTCGAGAATCGCCACGCCGACGCGTTTGCCATCGATCTCACCGTGGTAATCGACCCATGCCGCACGTTTGCCCCAGAGGTCTTTGTCACGATCGCCTTCGCTGTTGACCGCCCGTCCATTGGCGGTGGTGACGCCGCGCCCGTTGGCCAGCCGCAGGTTGGGGTGGGTGCGGATCGCCATCGTGCCTTCCTTGGTGTCGCCCAGCGTCACATCGCCATGCGAGGCGTGCAGCGTGATGACGAAGTCGATGCAGCGTGCGTTGTCGATCTCGCGGAAGGTGAGCGTGCGTTCATCGGTGAGGATCACCTCACCATCGGGGGCGACCCAATGGCTGCGCGTGGTGATGCTGGCGTGGTCGTCGTGCTGGTCGATGCGCAGGGTTTTATCGTGAACGATGCGGCCGCGGTTGTCACCATCCGCCCAGAAGTCGATGCCGTTGACGTTGCCGTGCGCGAACCAGAGTGAGCGATGGTGCGGGTGGTCGTTGGCTTCGCCGTCGATGCGCTTCATGGGGAAGTTGCGTGTCATGGGCGCACCGCCGGGGCCGAGGACGGGGTAGAGGATCGGCCGGGGCGTGTCGGCGTGGATGTAGTCGGTGAAATGTTCGCCGTTGATGAGGATGCGCAGGCGTCCTTCGAACGGTTCAACGGTAACGGTCGGTGCGGGGGATGGCGTGTTCGCGGGCTCGGCCGCGACGCAACCGGCGGTCGGCAGCAGCAAGGCGAGCAGTCCCACGGTTCCGTTCACGAGGCGTTGCCGTTGCATCGGTGGATCTCCTACCCAAGGGACAGCCTGAGTATAACTGAGTATAAGGGACCGCTCAACGGGGCGGGTCCTAGGATGAAGTGTGCGGTGCGAAAATGAAGCGTATCAGGAGGTGTGCCATGCGGTTGAGTTGTGCAGTGATGGTGGCACTGGTGACTTGGTTAAGCGGCGTTTCGGGAGCGGCAGGTGACGTCACCACGTCCAGCGAGCGGCAGGTGACGCCACGTTATCGCGTCATCATCGTTCATCCGGTGCAGAACGAACGTGAGCCGCGGTATTACATGCATCGGCAGGATCCCTGGCGGTTCAGGCTTGATTCGCCCGAGTTCGATCGTGGGTGGTATCGGTACCAACCGTACCGACAGGGCTTCAACTGGCGCTATCGGTATGACCCGCAGTATCGCCGGGACTTATGGCGGTATCGGTACGATCCGCGCTGGCGGTACCAGTGGTGGGATGATCGGCTGAACCCCTCCTGGCGTTATGACCCGTACTATCGCCTGGATCGTTTCCGATACGACCCGCGCATCTATGACCCGCGATTGGAACGGTTCTATGAGGAGTACTACTACGAGCAGGGACCGCTCGAAGGTGGTGCGCTCGATGACGATTTGAGCACCACGCCGTTCTATTACATCCCGCCTTACCACGGCGGGCGGGCGCTGGATGACGATCTGCGCGTGCGGTGAACGTCGATGTTCGCCGCCCGCGGTCACTGTGATGCGGCGGCGAACGTTTCGTTAGATCGGCTGAATGTGTCGGCGAGGTGGCGGTACCGCTGGTAGAGGTCGTTGTAGACGCTCGTCGCTTCGGCGCGGGGTGACACGGTGACGCCTTCGCCGCCGCCTGCCGCCATGACGCGGACTGCTTCGCGGGGTGACTTGAAGCCTGAGCGACCTTCACCTGCCGCCAGCACGCCGAGGATTGCCGCACCCAGCGCGGGTCCCTGCGTGGAAGGGTGCACACGAATCGGTTCGCTCAGCACATCGGCATAGATCTGCACAAGCAGCGGGTTGTGGTGGGGCAACCCGCCGGTGGCGACGAACTGCCGCACCGGGACGCCGCCTTCGCGCAGGATGTCGACGATCCACCGCACGCCGAGGCCTGATGCCTCCAGCAGCGCGCGGTAAAGGTGCTCCGCATCGTGGTTGAGCGTCAGCCCGGTGAACGCCCCGGTGAGCGAGCCGTCCATCAGCGGTGTGCGGCAGCCGTTGAACCAGTCGAGGCAGACCACACCGTTGGCGCCTGCGGGGAGGAGCGCTGCCTTGGCGTCGAGTTCCTCGAAGGTGCGGTTGGTCATGCGCGTGAACCAGTTGAAGGCATCGCCCACCGCCGCCTGCCCCGTTTCGTAGCCGTAGAACCCGGGGAGGATGCCGCCTTTGACGACGCCTGCGATGCCCGGCACGAGGCGCTCGACGTTGGAGTTGAGCATGTGGCAGGAACTGGTGCCCATGACCATGACGAGCGTGTCGGGCTCGGCAACGCCCGCACCCGGGACGCCGGCATGCGCATCGATGATCGCGGCACTGACGGGTGTGCCGGGCCGCAGGCCCATGCGTCGCGCCGCCTCATCGGTAAGCCCGCCCGCCGATTCGCCGGGGCTGAGCAGTCGGCCGGGCAATTTCGTGTCCACATCGCGCAGGCACGGGCTCACGGCGGTGAAGTAATCGCGCGAAGGATAGCCTTCGCTGGCGCTCCACATCGCCTTGTAGCCCGCCTGGCAGGTGGAGCGTGGCAGTGATGCGGCGTCACCGCCCACCAGTTGCCACACGAACCAGTCGCCCGCTTCCAGCCACACCTCGGCCGCGTCATAAATGTGCGGTGCTTCCTCGGCGGTTTCGAGAATTTTGGGGAAGAACCATTCCAGCCCGATGATGCCGCCATATCGATCCAGCCAGGCTTCGTTGCGCTGTCGGGCGACGGCGTTGAAGCGGGCGGTCTGCGACTTGGCGCCGTGATGCTTCCACAGCTTGGGCCAGGCGAACATCTCGCTGGCGTACTGATCGATGAGGCACAACGGCGTGCCGTCCAGCCGGGTGGGCAGCATGGTGCAACTGGTGAAGTCGACGCCGATGCCCAGCACCGCATCGGGGCTCATGCCCGCTTGGCGCATCGCCAACTGCACCGCTTCGGCGGATGCGTCAAGCCAATCCTGCGGATGCTGAAAGGCAAAGTCGGGGGGCAACGCCGCGTCACCCACCGGAAGGTTGCGCGTGATCTGGCCATGTCGATAGGGCACGCTCGCTGAGGCGCGTTCCACGCCATCGAGCCCCACAAGCAACGCCCTGACCGACTCCGTCCCGAAATCGAGGCCCAGTCCTGCGTTCATCCCCCGATTGTAACGCAGGAGACGGGTAGGGGTGGAGCGGTTCGTATTTAAGATTCACCACTGCCCGCGCATCACTCGCACGCTATGCCGGGCGACTGATCGCCGACCGTATCCGCTCGCCCAGTGTGGCGAAATCGCTGCCCGTCGGATCCTGGAAGACGCGCAGGCCGAACTCCGGCGCGACCGCCAGCAGGTGGTCGAAGATGTCCGCCTGAATGCCTTCGTAGGCCACCCACCTGGTGTCGTTGGTGAACACGTAGATTTCGATGGGCAGCCCCTGTGCCGTCGGCGCGAGTTGCCGGATCAGGAACGTCATTTCCTTGTGAATCTTCGGATTGCGGCGGAGATACTCGGTGATATACGCGCGGAACGTGCCCACGTTGGTGAGGTGACGCGCGTTGGCGACGATGTCGGCCGCATCTGCGGGAACCGTGTTGCGGTTGTACTCCTCCAGCTCCTCCGACTTCGCCTTGATGTAATCCGCCAGCAACGTAAACCGGCCGAACCGCTCGATCTCCTCTTTGGTGAGGAAGCGAATCGTCGACATGTCCACATGGATCGGACGCTTGATGCGGCGACCGCCCAGTTCCGTCATCGATCGCCAGTTACGGAAGGAGTGCTCCAAAAACTTATGCGTGGGGATCACGGTGATCGTCTTGTCCCAATTGAGCACCTTGACCACGTTGAGCGAAATGTCCACCACGTCGCCGTCCGCCTGGAACTGAGGCATTTCAATCCAGTCGCCCACGCGGATGAGGTCGTTGTTGACGAGCTGCATGCCCGCCACCAGCGACAGCAGCGTGTCGCGGAAGATGAGCAGGATGACCGCCATCATCGCACCCAGACCGCTGACGAAGAACCACGGCGACTGATCCATGAGCGCCGCGATGATCAGGATGATGGCGAAGATCCACGCGATGATCTTGGCGACCTGCAAATAGCCCTTAATCGGCCGACCACGGGCGATCGGGTAGCGTGAGTAGATGTCGTTGACTGCGGTGAGCAGCGCATCGATCGCACGGATGCCCGCCAGCACCATCAGCGCCATCGCCAGCCGCTGCACGAACACGACGAGCGCATCGGGCATGTGCGGCACGAACTGAACACCGCGATAAATCACCAGCAGCGGTACAAGCGGAATCAGCCGGTGAAACACCTGCCGTTCCATCAGCACCTCGTCCCACCATGTTCGGCTGCGGCGCACCACGGCACTGATGACGCGGATCACGTAATGCCGGGCGATGAAGTGCAGCACGAGCGCCACCGACAGCACCATGCCGACCGCCAGCCCCGTCTGCGCCATCGGGTAGTCCGCCAAATAAGGCGTGGAATCGAGCAGCGTCTGCGCCAGCACGTTCTCCCGTGGCTGGTCTGTTTCCGTCGCTTCCTCCGCCGATGTGGGCGTTGCTTCCGCGGGCGTGTCTTGCGTGTCTGTGGTGTCGTTCGGCGATTGTGCCCAGGCGGTGGCCGCCAGTGCTGCCGCCACCCGCTCGCCGCCGTGCAGGTCGAACATCGATAGCCTCCAGATCGTGGGGGTGAGCCCGTAGTGTAGCAGTGTTCACCATCAGGGTCATACCTGCGCCGTTGCGCACTTCGCACACTGCGCGCGACCGTGCGGCATCCGCGTTGCACCACGTGCCGCGCGACCAGCCTCCGCCGGGCAAACCATGACCGATCCACACACAGGTCAAACGATACGGCTGATGCTCGCCGGGGATGTCATGCTCGGTCGCGGCGTCAACGAAGTCATTCAACGCGTCGGCCCCTCCTACCCCGTCGAACTGCTCGAACCGGTCACGCGCGACGCCGACCTGCTGTTCGTCAATCTCGAATGCGCCATCTCGGCCCGCAACGAACTTTTCAGCGGCGCGGCAAAGGTTTTCTACTTTCGTGCTGATCCGCCGGCGATTCGAACGCTCACGCATCTGCATGTCGACCTCGTGAGCCTTGCCAACAACCACGCGCTGGATGCCGGCCACGATGCGCTGCTCGACACGATCAAACTGCTGGATGAACACAACATCGCCCATGTCGGCGCGGGCGCGAATCTTGCCTCCGCGCACCAACCCGTGGAGCGCATCTGTCGCGATCAGCGCATCGGCGTGATCGCTGCGTGTGATCATCAGCCCGACTTCGCCGCCACCGCGCAGCAGCCGGGCATCCGCTACGTCGATCTGCGCGATGTCGCTTCCGTCGACGCCCTGGTGCGTGACGCAGCCGAACTCGCTGCGCGCGTCGACCACGCCATCGTGTCCCTGCACTGGCAACCCAACTGGGCGCCTCACATCGATCCGCGCTATCGCGAGGTGGCGCATCGCCTCATCGACGCCGGCGTTCGCATCGTCTGGGGTCACAGCCCCCATCATTTTCAGGGTGTCGAGTGGATCGGCCGCAACGTCATTCTTTACGCCACGGGCGACCTGCTCGACGACTACGCCATTGAAGTGAGCTTCCGTAATGATCGGCAACTGCTCTTTGCAGCGCTGCTCGATGCCGAGGGCGTGCAACAGTTGCGCGCATTACCGTTGGAACTTGAATACGCCCATCCCCATCCCGCACTGCCACAGGCACACCACTGGATCACGCAGCGCATGACAGAAATGTGTCAACCTCTGGGAACCACCGTGCAGGTCATCGACAACTGGCTGGCATTGAATGGCTGACTTCTGATCGCCGTCCTCGGACTTCCGTCATTCGCCTACCGACGAATCGTCAGCGCACCGGGCGTGGCCGCGCCGAACTCGCCGGTCGCGGTCGACGCATCCACCGTTGTCGTCTGAATGTACCCCGCCATCGCCTGCTGAATGTCAGCCACGAGCGCGTCCAGCACCGCCTTCTCACCTTCCGCGACGAGTTTCACCCGGCCGTCGGGCAGGTTCTGCACATACCCCGCCACGGCATGTCGCCGCGCCACCCGTTGAGCCGTGTAGCGAAACCCCACGCCCTGAACGCGACCAGCAAAATGAACGGTGTAGCGGAGCATGGGGGAGAAAAGGGCCAACGGCCATGGCCGAGGGAATAAAGCGTGGGTATCAAGGACTGGTTTGAGGCTCGATGGCTTTCCGTCCGTGCCTACCCTCAACTCAGCGCCGCCATCTCTTCATCGGGAATCTCGAAGTTCGCGTGCACCTTCTGCACATCGTCGTGGTCTTCGAGTGTTTCGATCAGTGCCAGCACCTTGCGCGCATCGTCGCCGGTGCAGGTCACCGTGGTGGTGGGCAGCATGTTGATGCCAGCCGACTCGATCGGCAGCGACGCCTTCTCCACCGCGTCGCGCACCGCGTTGAAATCGGACGGCTCGCACACCACCTGCCACACCTCATCGTCGTCGATCACATCCTCCGCGCCGGCTTCGAGCACCGCAGCCGTCAGCGTGTCCTCGTCCACCTCCTTGCTGACGAACACCTGTCCGCGCGGGGTGAAGAGGTAGGCCACGCAGCCCGTGCTGCCCAGGTTGCCGCCGCCCTTTTCGAAGATTTTGCGGATCTCGCCAGCCGTGCGGTTGCGGTTGTCGGTCAGGATTTCGAGCATGATGGCGACCCCCGCCGGGCCGTAACCCTCGTACATCGCCGATTCGTAGCTTTCGCCGCCCAGCTCGCCCGTGCCCTTTTTGATGGCGTTTTCGATGGTGTCCTTGGGCATGTTCTCGCTTTTGGCGTCGTCGATGGCGTAGCGGAGGGTGAGGTTCGTCGCCGGATCCCCGCCGCCGTTCTTCGCCGCCACGATGATCGCGCGGGCGCATTTGCTCCACGCCTTGCCCCGCCGGGCATCCAATTTGGCCTTCTTGTGCTTGATGTTGGCCCACTTGCTATGACCTGCCATCGGCGCGTCTCCCAAAAGCTATCAGGGGGTTACAGAACAACATCTTAGGCGAACCCCCGGCCGGACCCAAGCCGCCCCCACCCGCAATTCCCCCGAAAGGCGGGGGATAGCGATCTCCGGGCGTTTTCTACCCCATCTTCAACCCGCGTCGCCGGCGCGATAGACTGAGGGGTTGTGCCCGATCTTCTCTTTGTTGGAGTGCAGTGATGTTGGACGTTTCAGGTGGCGCCGCCCAGGTGTTCGAGCCGCACGCTCTGGCGAAGGCGACGGAGCGGATCCCGGTGACGGTCTACAGCTCCAGTCGACAGGCCAGCCAGGCCGTCGCCCGCGAGATCGCCGAGCTGATCCGCACCAAGGCCGCCGCGGGGCAGCAGGCGGTGCTCGGCCTCGCCACCGGCTCCACCCCGACCGGCATCTACGATGAGCTGATCCGCCTCCATCGCGAGGAGAACCTCTCCTTCCGCAACGTCGTCACCTTCAACCTCGATGAATACTGGCCCATGCAGCCGGACGAACTGCAAAGCTACGTCCGCTTCATGCGCGAACACCTGTTCGACCACGTCGACATTAACCCGGCCAACATCCACGTGCCCGACGGCACGATCGCGCGCGACGAAGTGTCAGCCTACTGCGCCGCCTACGAGCAGAAAATCCGCGATGCCGGCGGGCTTGATTTCCAGATTCTGGGCATTGGTCGCACCGGTCACATCGGCTTCAACGAGCCGGGTTCGCCGCGCGACAGTCGCACACGCATGATCACGCTGGACAAGGTGACGCGGATGGACGCCGCAAGCGACTTCTTCGGCGAGTGGAACGTGCCGCGCAAGGCGATCACCATGGGCGTGGACACGATCCTCTCCGCGCGGCGAATTGTGCTGCTGGCGTTCGGCGAGCACAAGGCCGCCATCATCAAGCGGGCGGTGGAAGGCGAAGTGTCGTCGAGCGTCTCGTCGAGCTACCTGCAGCAGCATCCCGCGGCGCGGATCGTGCTCGACCTCGCCGCCGCCGCCGAACTTACCCGCTTCAAAACGCCGTGGCTGCTCGGGTCGCTGGAGGATTTCGGCCTCACCTGGGACCAGACCATGACCCGCCGGGCCGCCATCTGGCTCGCCGACCTCACCGGCAAGGCGCTGCTCAAACTCACCGATGAGGACTACAACGAGCACGGCCTGCAGGAACTGCTTTCGGCACGCGGCTCAGCCTACGACATCAACATCGAAGTCTTTCGCGGACTGCAGCAGACCATCACCGGCTGGCCCGGCGGCAAACCCAATCGGCCGCGCCCCGATGGCAGCGAGGATGTCTTCCCCAAACGCGTGGTCGTCTTCAGCCCGCACCCGGATGACGATGTCATCTCCATGGGGGGCACGCTCATTCGTTTGTGCGAACAGGGGCACGATGTGCACGTGGCGTATCAGACATCAGGCAACATCGCGGTGTTTGATGAGGAAGCGCTGCGCCTGGTGGACTTCGTCGTGGAGTACGCCCGCGCGTTCAACGTCGGCGTGAGCCGCGTCGAGGACATTGAAGATCACATCGAAGCATTCGTGCGCGCCAAGAAGCCGGGCGAGGTGGACAGTCCCGCGCTGCAGACGATCAAGGCGCTGGTACGTCGCACCGAAGCACGGGCTGCGGCGAAGTACTCCGGCGTGAAGGCGGAGAACATCCACTTCCTGGACATGCCGTTCTATGAAACCGGCCGGGTGCGCAAGAAGCCGCTGGGTGAGGACGATGTGCGCATCATCGTCGACCTGCTGCAGCAGGTGAAGCCGCACCAGATTTATGCCGCGGGCGATCTGTCCGACCCGCACGGCACGCACCGCGTTTGCCTCGATGCGATCTTTGCCGCGTTGGAGGAACTGAAAAATGAGCCGTGGATGCAGCAGTGTGACCTGTGGCTCTACCGCGGGGCATGGCAGGAGTGGGGCATCGACGAGGTGGTTATGGCGGTGCCATTGTCACCCGACGAGGTGATGCGCAAGCGCCTGGCGATCTTCAAGCACCAGTCGCAGAAGGACCGCGCTCTTTTCCCCGGCCCCAGCGACCCGCGCGAGTTCTGGCAGCGAGCCGAAGACCGCAACCGCAACACCGCCGAACGCTACGACAAACTGGGCCTGTCGGAATACGAAGCCATCGAAGGCTTCGTGCGACATAAGCGCGGGTGAACAGCGCGAACCCGACCAACATCGAATGACCAATGCCGAAGCTCCAAACCTATTGGCTCGAACGTTCGGCATTTCTTCGCCATTTGTCATGCGACATTCGGCATTTCCGCGTCATCCACGCACGGTTGGCAGTTTGGCTGCCTGCCAGGCGCTCATGCCGCCCATGACGTTGGTGACATGATGGTGGCCGTGGCGTTTGAGGAGGGATGCGGCGATGGAGGCGCGGAAGCCGGTACCGCAGACGATGGCGATGGGGCGGTTGTCGGGCAATGTGTCCATGCGCTGCGACAGCAGCCCCGCATGGATGTGCGCAGCGCCCTCGATGTGGCCGGCGTTCCATTCACGATCCGTGCGCACATCGAGTACGAACGGTCGATGGCCATCGCCCTGACGCAGTCGCTCGTTCAGTTCGTGAACCGTAAGCACATCGAGTCGCGCCAACGGCAGGCCGGCGTTCTGCCATGCTTCGATCCCACCGGCGAGATAGCCGACGATGTCATCGAACCCAATGCGAATGAGGTGCGTCACGACGGTGTCGCGATCGTTGTCATCGTCGAGTACCAGCACGATAGGCTTGTCGTAAGGCAGCACCCACCCCGCCCAGTACGCCAGATTGTCGCTCAACGGAATGTTGATGGCGTTGGGAATATGCGCCGCGGCGAACGCCTGTTTGGAACGCGCGTCGAGGATGATCAGGTCATCGTCGATCATGCCGTGGAGTTCATGTGACGACAGGGCGCGTCGACCGGGCAGCGCATCGCCGAACACCTTCGGCCCTTGAGCGTTGACCTGTTTCATGCGTCGGAAGTAAGGCGGAGCCGGGGGCATGTCGCTCATGAGCGCATCGATCCAGGCCGCTTCGGGTTGCTGCTGCATGGAAGCGTTGAAGCGGCGTTCGTATCCGAGCGTGGACGAGCGTCGCGATCCGATGGCCTTGCCGCAGAGCGAGCCTTCGCCATGGGCGGGCATGATCTCGGTGAAGTCGGGCAGTTCGGGCACGCGGTTGAAGAGCGTGCCATAGAGCTGATGCGCGAGTTGTTTCTGTGCTTCGGCGCCGAGCAGGTCGGGGCGGCCGACATCACCGACGAAAATGAGGTCGCCGGTGAAGAGCACCCATGGTTGGTCGTCGCTGCGTGTGTTGTCGTAGAGCGCCCAACTGATGTGTTCAGGCGTGTGGCCGGGCGTGTGGATGGCCTTGAGGCGCAGGTCGCCCAGGCTTAGTTCATCGCCATCACGCACCGGGTGATCGGCGTAGGATGGTGTCCACTCAGGACCACCCTCGGCCGAAGCGTGGATGCGCGGCTTGTCGCCGAGCCTGGTCTTGAGTTCGCGCGCCCCGCTGATGAAGTCGGCATGCACGTGCGTTTCAAGGATGTCGGTGATGCGCAGCTTCTCACGTTCCGCAATGGCGATGTAGGCATCAACATCGCGGGTCGGGTCGATCACGGCCGCCCGTCTGCTCTTTTCATCGCCGACGATGTAGGAGGCGATCGCCAATCCGGGAATGAAGCGCTGGTGGAGGAACATGTGGGTCTCCTCAGGTTGCGTGAAGGGTGGGTGTGTGGATCCGATCACGTTTGTGGTTGGGTGTGCGGTTGGCAGTTCGGGCTGGCACATCGGTTCCACGGCGCGTTGGCGAGGAGCATCGCCATACCGCACCAGTCGGTGATGCCGGCAAAAACCAGTCCGCCCCCGACGAACGCCGACAGCGCCAAGAAAGTGGGGTGGATCAGCCATCCAAGCAGAACGCCGACGAGGACAAGGCTTCCCGCGGCGATGCGCACCTGCCGCTCCAGCGAGATCACGCTGCGGTTACGTTCAACGGGCAGGCCCGCCTGCTCCCATGCCACCAGCCCGCCTTCGATGACCGCGGCGTCGATGCCCGCCTGCCGAAGCTGTTCGCAAGCCTCCGCAGCACGTCGACCGGTCCGGCAAAGCAGGTAAATCGGTGCATCACCCGCAGCACGGCGCAGCGCCTCCATGTCGAATTTGTCCAACGGCATCAACTGCGTGTTGGCGATGTGGCTTTGGGCGTACTCGATGGGCGTACGCACATCGACGATGTGGGCCGGCTCGCCGCGGTCACGCTGTTGATTGAGTTTTTGTGGAGTGATGGTGTTGTTTTGATTGCCAGCGGTCATGATTGTTTCTCCCGTTGGTGGACACGCCGTGAGGTACGGGTGGGGGTGTCCAGCCCCAGCGCGGCATGTTCCCGTCGCGCGTGCGCCACCACGCCGTCGCACAGGTGTTGGCAAATGTCGAAGATGGACGCATCGCTGCAGTGGTAGATCGCGCTGACGCCGACGCGTTGCACATCGACGAGCCCTGCACGTCGCAGCACCGCCAGGTGCTTGGACACCGACGCCTGTGCCACGCCCAGCTCCTCGGCGAGCCCGGTCACGTTGCACGGCCCGGTGCGCAGCCGCATGAGCAGCCGCAGCCGCGTCGCATCCGCCAGCGCCGCCAGCCGCTCCACCACCTTGTCGATCAGCTCTTCCTTCATTGTTGTATTCCAATATAAGAATATAAGCGGCGTGAGGATGGAAGTCCAGAGAATTTTCGGAAGGTGCGGAAGCAGAGGCCGGAGCGAATGCAGGGCCGGGTCACGAAGCGATCAGGGTGAATGGCAAGTCCCCGGCCTGGCGGCGCAGGCCGTCGGCGTTGGGCGTTCTCGAATCGGTTCGGCGATAGTGCCCGCGCAGGGCGGGGTCAGCCTCGGGTGTCGGCGGCGGTGGCTTCGGTGGTTCGGCCGGTGACCTGCACGGGCACTTCGTGCGCCAGCGCGCCGGTGCCGGTGACAGCCAGGTCGGCCACGCCGGCGAAGCCTTCGGTGATCTCGACGTATCCGTCACGCTGCACGCCGGTCTGCACGTTCAGTTCGACCGCTCGGCCGTCCTGCACGGCATAGACCTTCTTCACGCCGGCGAAGGAGACGACGGCCTCCGCAGGGACGAACGTCACGTTCTCCTCGACGTGGGTGAAGATCGACGCCCGCGCGAAACCACCGGGGCGAAGTCGGCCGGCGTCGTTGCGGACGACCACTTCAATCTCGAACGTGCGGCTGCTGCGGTCGACCTGCGGGTTCACACGCGCCACCATGCCGTGGAACGTTTCGTCATACGCATCGACGAACAGGTGCACCACCTGTCCCGTCTTAACGAGCGAGGAGAAGCGTTCCGGCACCCGGGCGCGGAATTTGATCGGGTTGTCCGCCACGAGGTGGAACATCGGCGCGCCCTCGCGGACATACTCACCGACAGACACCAGTCGGGCGGACACGGCGTATCGATCGTCCGCCTGCGTGCTGACCACCTCTTCCGTGGTGGTGGCAACGGTCGTTTCGATGGAGCCCGTTTCCGTGGCGGGTGTCGCCTCGACGGTGGTGGCCAGGGGCTGCTCGGGCGTTCGGATGGTCGTGTCGCGCAGACGCTGCTGCTCCAGGGCAAGCTCGCTGCGGCGTGTCTGCGCCTCGGCGAGAATCGACTGAGCGTTGAGCAGCGCGACTTCATAATCGCTGCGCGCCACTTCGAAGGCGGTTTGCAGGTCGGCGAAGTCCTGTTCGCTGATGAGCGGCTGGTCCTGCTCAAAGAGCTGACGGGCACGCTGGAGTCGGGCCTCGGCGTTGGCGGCCTGCCGCTGGGCGCGGACCACGGTGGGAACCCGGGCGGGGTCGAAGGTGGATTCGGGGAAGTCATCCAGCCCGAGCTTCGCCAGCGCTTCCTGGATGGCCATGCGTTTCTGGTTGACGTTGAGTTCGTAATCGATGCGGTCGAGCTGCGCCAGTGGGGCGTTGAGTCCGACACGGTCGCCCACATCGCGGAAGATGGCGATGATGCGTCCGGCGACCTTGGCGGAAATCACGGTTTCCTCATCGCCATAGAGCGTGCCGACGACCTCGATGGTGCGTTGCACGGGCTGAACGCGGCTGGAGGCGACGGTGACGTTGATGGATTCGGGGGTCTGGCGTTGCGGATTGGCGGCCCCGGGCTCGCTGTTACAGCCGAAGGCCTGCAACGTCAGCACGGTCGCCATGGCTCCGCGGAACAAGACATTCGTGTGCGGTCGATAACGCATAGTCGCTCCATCTTAGCGGCGATCCTGTTGGTTGTAGCGATGGGCGGCCGGGATATCCGCATTACAATGATCGGCGCTTGGCCCGCAAGCGTTGAGAGGCGGCTTGTCGCTCCGGTGTACGGATGCCCGGGGTCGGCGGGGCCCGCCGCGATGGGATCAGAGGTTCGACAGATATAAGGATGGAATGCATGGCCGAAGCGCCGACGGCTGCATCATGTGGTTCGCGATGGTTCCGTATTCTTGCGATAGGTGTTCTGCTGCTGCCCGGCTGTGCGGTGGATCAGGCCCGGGAGGTCGAGACCTATAAGGAAGTGACCCGCCTGGTGGTGGATCCGCTGCCGTTTGAGCCGGGCGCCCCGCTGACGCTGCGCGACGCCATGATGCTCGCCAACGAGCACAACGAGCGGCTCGCCATCGAGGGTGAGAACTTCCTGCAGGCCCTTATCAACAAGCAGCGTGCGGTGGCGGCGTTCCTGCCGACGATCGACATGGTGTACACCTACTCCTTCCGCGACCGTGCGGGGCTGTCCGGCCGTGTCGATCAGTCGACGCTCTCGGCGGGGGGGACGCTGACGCTTTTCGACGGGTTTGGCAACGTGGCGACGCTGCGGCGGGAGCTCGCCACGATCGAGCAGCGGCGGGCGCTTCTGCTCGAAGCGCAGGAGGCGCTGCTGCTGGATGTGGCGGTGATCTACTACCAGATCCTGCGCGCGGAGCGATCGGTGCTGGTGCTGCGAAACTCGCTGGCGGTGCAGGAGGAGCGCGTCCGCGAGACGCGCGAGCGGCACCGTGCGGGGATCGTGCGCTACCTGGATGTGGCTCAGACGGAGGCGCAGGCGTCCGCCACGCGGGTCAGTCTGCTCAATGCCGAACGCGATGTCCGCAACAGCCGGGCAGTTCTGGCGTTCCTGACCAACGCGCCGGTGCAGGACAGCCCGCTGACCGACCGCTTCGCCCTGCCACAGGACATTGTCGATCTGGATCGGCTCGTCGATCTGGCGATGCGGCATCGGCAGGACGTCCTGGCGGCCGAGGCGGCGGCACAGTCGGCACGGCAGAACGTCGAAGTCGCCTTCAGCCAGTACTACCCGTCCATCGCCCTGGACCTGGACGGCTTCCTGCATCGCAGCCCCTCGTTCGCCGGCGCGCCGGACTGGACGGGGCTGATCCGGGCGAATTTGCCGTTGTTCACCGCGGGGTTGATCGAAGCCGATGTGCGGACCGCCTGGTCGGTTTTCCGGCAGAGTGTTCTGGCGCTACAGTTAACACGCCGGCAGGTGATGCAGGACGTTCAGGTCGCCTATGAGAACCTGCGGACGAGTCGCCAACGGCTGGCGGAGTTGCAGACGCAGCTCGCGGCGGCGGAACAGGCGTTTCGTCAGGCGGAGGGGTCGTACAACGTGGGGTTGGCGACGAACCTGGAGCGGGTGACGGCACAGGATCAGTTGCTCGCCGCCCAGTTGGAACTGGCCAGCGAGCAGTACGACCAGAAGCTTTTTTATCTGGATCTGCTGCGTGCGATCGGTTTGATGCGTGAGGAGGATGCGTTGGTGGTGCCGCCGAGCGATGCGCCGGAGCTGGAGATCGACCCTGCTGCGGAACATCCGGAGGTGCTCCAGACGCCTGACCTGGTTCCGAGCGAGGACGGTGTGATTCCGCCCCCGCCGGCGCCCGAACCCTGATGATCGACAGGTTTCCTGCGAAAGCGTTCGCCCATGAGCAAGGTTGTTGGGATCATCCTCGTGATCGCCGTGGGGCTGGGCGGGATCTATTACTGGCGCAACAGCCATGTGCAGGCAGCGGCGGAGGCGGGGCAGGAGCAGGCGACGGCGACGGTGACCCGCGGCACGCTGGTGCAGAGCGTGGCGAGCACCGGGCGCGTCGTGTCCAACCTCGATGTGGAGATCAAGTGCAAGGCGAGCGGGCGGGTGGAGAAGCTGCCCTTCGATGTCAGCGACACCGTCTCGCAGGGCGACCTGCTGGTTGAACTGGACCCGGTGGATGAAGAACGCGCGGTGAAGTTGGCGGAGGTGGCGCTGGCGTCAAGCAAGGCACGGCTGGATCAGGCGCGGCAGAACCTCGCGGTCGCCGAGCACAACCTCACAACGGCGACGACCCGGGCGCAGGCCACGCTGCAATCGGCTCAGGCGCGGGCACGGGAGCTGCGCACCAAGGCCGATCGGCGGCGTGACCTGCTGCAGCAGAATCTCGGCAGTGTGGAGGATTACGACACGGCCGAGTCGGCGGCGATCGTCGCACAGGCGGATGTCCTCACCGCTCAGGCTGCGATTGAAGAACTCGAAGCGCAACGGCTGACGCTGGAGACACGGCGACAGGACATCACCCTCGCCGAGGCGCAGGTGGAATCGGACGAGATCGCGCTGGCGAACACGCGGCAACGGCTGGCGGACACCAAGGTCTTCGCCCCGATCGATGGTGTGGTGTCCGAACGCAACGTCCAGATCGGCACGATCATTTCCTCAGGCATCACCAACGTGGGCGGCGGGACGACGGTGCTGCTGCTGTCGGATCTGTCGCGCATCTTCGTGCTTGCTTCCGTGGATGAAAGCGACATCGGTCGCGTACAGCTCGATCAGGATGTGCAGATCACGGTGGATGCGTTTCCCGGCGTGCCGTTCGGCGGCAAGGTGGTGCGCATCGCGACGAAGGGGGTGAACGTCTCCAATGTGGTGACTTTCGAAGTGAAGATCGAGGTGACGAGTGAGAACAAGTCGCTGCTCAAGCCGGAGATGACGGCAAACGTGCAGATCGTGTCGGATGCGCGGGAGGATGTGCTGCTGGTGCCGGTGAAGGCCATCAGCCGCAGGGATCATCGTTCGATTGCGATGGTGAGGCGCGGCGGCGTGACGGTGGAGCAGGAGGTGCAGCTCGGCACGACCGATGGCATGCAGGTGGAAGTGGTGTCGGGTCTGGCGGAAGGGGATGTGCTGGTGCTGCAGTCGAGCGAGCCTGCCAGCCGATGGCGCGGCGGACCGATGGGGCCTGGCGGAGGTCCGCGACGATGATCGAAGCGAAGGCGCTGCGCAAAACCTACGAGCTGGGTGGGCAGACAGTCGTCGCGCTGGATGATGTCAGCTTCACGATTGAAGCGGGGGAGATGCTCGCCATTCGCGGGCCTTCGGGCAGCGGCAAGTCGACGCTGATGAACATTCTGGGGTGTTTGGATCGGCCGGACTCGGGCAGCTACATCCTCGCGGGGGAGGATGTGTCGCACCTGTCGAAGAATCGGCTGGCGGAGATTCGCAATCAGCGCATCGGGTTTGTGTTTCAGGCGTTCAATCTGCTGCCACGAATGACCGCGTTGGAGAACGTGGAGTTGCCGCTGCATTATGCGGGTCGTCGGGATGCGGCGGCGCGGGCGGCGGAGGCGCTGCAACTGGTGGGGTTGGCCGACCGCACGCACCACGAGCCGAACCAGTTGTCCGGCGGGCAGCGTCAGCGTGTGGCGATCGCGCGGGCGCTGGTGACGAACCCGGCGATTGTGCTCGCGGATGAGCCGACGGGTGCGTTGGACAGCCGCACCGGTGCGGAGATTCTGGCGTTGTTTCGCGAACTCAACGCGCAGGGCAGGACGATCATTCTGGTGACGCACGATCCGGTGGTGGCGGGGCATTGTCCGCGTGAGATTTACCTGACGGACGGCCGCATCGCCGATCCGCCGGACGTCGCCCGCCCTGTATCGGAGGTGGCGTGATGTTCGTGTGGATGGTGGCAAAGGTGGCGTTGAAAAGCCTGGCGGCGAATAAGCTGCGCTCGGTGCTGGCGATGCTGGGGATCATCATCGGGGTGGGCGCGGTGATTGCGATGCTGGCGATCGGGGCCGGGGCGCAGGAGCAGGTGCTCAGCCGCATCACCGCGATGGGGACGGACCTGCTGATCGTGCGGCCGGGGCAGCGCGGCACGGGCGGGGTGATGTCGGGCACGCAGCAGAACCTGACCATCGAGGATGCGATGGCGATTGTCGAACTTCCCGGCGTGAAGGCGGTGGCGCCGGTGGTGAGCGGCAACGAACAGATCAAATACTTCGCCAACAACACGCGCACCAGTGTGACGGGCACCTCCATCACTTACTTCGATGTGCGCAACTTCGCCATTGGCGATGGTGAATTGTTCACCGAGCAGGATGCCCAGCGCATGGCGCGCGTGGCGGTCATCGGGCCGACCACCGCGACGAATCTGTTCGGCGGACAGGACCCCATCGGGCAGAACATCAAGATCAGAGGCATCAACTTCCGCGTGGTCGGCGTGCTGGAAGGCAAGGGCGATCAGGGATGGTTCAACCCCGATGATCAGGTGTTCATCCCGTACTCCACGGCCATGAAGCAGTTGCTCGGCGTCAACTATCTGCGCGAGATCGACATTCAGGCACACGAGAACGTTTCACTCGATCAACTGGCGACGCAGGTGACGGAGTTGTTGCGGCAGCGTCACCGCGTGCAGCCGGGCATGCCGGACGACGTGACGATTCACAACCAGGCCGACCTGCTGGAAACGGCATCGAACGTGATTCGCACGTTTACGGTGCTGCTGGGTTCGGTGGCGGCGATCTCGTTGCTGGTGGGCGGGATCGGCATCATGAACATCATGCTCGTGACGGTGACGGAGCGCACCCGTGAGATCGGCATCCGCAAAGCGATCGGCGCCAAGGATCGTGATATTCTGCGGCAGTTTCTGGTTGAGGCGCTGATCATGAGCGCGGTGGGCGGATTGTTGGGCGTGGCGGTCGGTGCGGGGGCGGCACAGTTGATTTCGGGATTCACCGATTTCAGCACGATCGTTCAACCTTACAGCGTTGTGCTGGCACTGGGATTCTCCGGTGCGGTGGGTGTCTTTTTCGGATACTACCCCGCCACCCGAGCCGCCCGGCTCGACCCGATCGATGCCTTGCGGTATGAGTAGTTGTGAGCCATGGATGGCCACGGATGGATACGGATGAAGACATGTTTTGACGGGATAAACGAGATCGGCGGATGAGAAAATGGGGCTCGAGCGTTCGCGCTGAATGAAAGAGCTTCAGTCCATCCTGTTCATCCTTGCAGGACGTAATGATTCGTATTCATCGACGGCTGAAATGTTTCGGAGTTTGACGCATGCGGAAACTTGCCGAGGTTTGTATTGAGCGGCCGATCTTCGCCTCGATGTTGATTATGGCGTTGGTGGTGGTGGGGGCGGCGGCGCATTATCAGTTGGGGGTGGACCGATTCCCCTCGGTCGACATGCCGACGGTGAGCATCCGCACGTCGCTGCCGGGCGCTTCGCCTGAGGTGATGGAGACGGAAGTCACGGAGAAGATCGAGGAAGTCGTCAACACGGTGGACGGCATCGAGGAGTTGCGGTCGATCACGGGCGCGGGGCAGTCGATCGTGATCGCCACGTTTCGGCTGGACCGCGATGTGGACTCGGCGGCGCAGGATGTGCGCGACCGTGTGGCGACAGTGATTCGTCGGCTGCCGGACGATGCCGATCCGCCGGTGGTGTCGAAGTTCGACAACGATTCGCGGCCGGTGTTGGAACTGGCGCTGTCGGGTGATCGCACGCTGCGTGAGTTGACCGAAATCGCTGACAAAATCGTCAAGCCGCAGCTCGAACGCGCCAAGGGCGTGGGCGAAGTGGGCATCAACGGCGAGCTGGAGCGCGCGATCAACATCTGGGTCGATGCGGATCGACTGGCGGCGTATCAGCTTCCCATTACGGCGGTGCGTGACGCGATCGTGGCGCAGAACGCCGAGGTGCCCGGCGGCAACATCACCGGTGCGGAACGTGAACATCAGCTTCGCACCATGGGCCGCATCGTCGACCCGGCGAAGTTCAACGACGTGGTGATTGCGTATGTCAACGGCGCGCCGGTGCGGGTGCGCGACATCGGCCGCGCGGAGGACGGCACGAAGGAGCAGCGTTCGGTCACGCGGTTGAACGGCGAGCCGGCGGTGTCGCTGGAAATTCGTCGGCAAAGCGGCGCCAACACGATCGAAGTGATCGAACTGGTAAAGCAGAACATTGAAACGGTGCGACAGCAGCTTCCGCCGGGCGTGTCGCTGGAGATCATCAACGACCAGTCGCGCTACATCAATCTGGCGTTGCATGAAATCAACGTTCACCTCGTGCTCGGCTCGGGTTTGGCATGTCTGGTGGTGCTGGCGTTCATGCGCAGTTGGCGCTCGACGGTCATCGCGGGCGTCGCGATTCCCACTTCGGTGGTGGCGACGTTCGGCGTGATGTGGGCGCTGGACTTCACGCTCAACAGCGTGACGATGCTGGCGCTGGTGCTGATGGTGGGCATCGTGATCGACGACGCCATCGTGGTGCTGGAGAACGTCTTCCGCTTTGTGGAAGAAAAGAAGATGACGCCGATGGAAGCCGCGCGGGAGGGCACGGCGGAGATCGCGCTGGCGGTGTTGGCAACGACGCTGAGCCTGGTCGTCATCTTCATCCCCGTGTCGTTCATGAGCAGTATTTCGGGACGTTTCCTTTATCAGTTCGGCATCACGGCCGCGGTGGCGGTGATGGTCAGTCTGCTGGTGAGCTTCACGCTCACGCCCACGTTGTCGGCACGCATGCTCGGCAAGGACGCGATGGGGCATGCCGCGTCGCGTGGCGGGTTCTATCGCTTCATCGATGCGAGCTATACCGCCATGCTTCGCCTGTGCATGCGGTTTCGCATTCCCGTGGCGATCATCGCGCTGCTGGTGATGGCATCGTCGGTACCGCTGTACAAGATGGTGCGGCAGGACTACCTGCCCAGCGACGTGGACGAGGCGGAGTTCAGCGTGAACATCACCGCACGGGAAGGCACCAGCTTCACCGCGATGAATCAGGCGATGCGGACCATCGAGGAAGAACTGCTGTCGATGTCGGAGGTGCGCACGGTGCTTGCCACGGCGGGGGGCGGGTGGCTCGGCGGCACCAACTCGGGACGCATGTACGTTCGCATCGCGCCACACGAGGAACGTTACTTTTCGCTGGGGCGGCTCTGGCGCGAAACGCTCAACGGCAACCCCGCTGCCGCGTTTCAGGGGAATTACACGCAGAGCGACGTGATGCAGAAGATCCGCTCGCGGTTACGCAAATACCGCGATTTGCGCATCGCCGTGCGCAACTTCCCGTCGTTCAACATCGGCGGCGGCAACTACGATGTCGACTTTGTCATCCGCGGCCCCGAACTCGAAGCGCTTGCCCGCTACACGGAAACGTTGCGCGACATGACGATTGACGGGCGGATTCCCGGTATCGTCGACGCCGACACGACGCTCAAGCTCGACAAGCCCGAGGTGCGGGTGCACATCGACCGGGAGCGTGCCGCGGACCTGGGCGTGAGCTCGCGCGACATCGGCACGGCTTTGCGCCTGATGGTGGGCGGGGACGATGAGATCAGCCGCTTTCGCGACCCGCAAACCAACGAGGATTACGATGTGCAGCTTCGTCTGTCGGAACACGACCGCACCGACCTGTCAACGGTGCCGCGATTGCTGTTGCCCGGCGGAAACGGTGCGGGATTGATCGAGCTGCGCAATTTGGCATCGCTGGAAACCGCCACGAGTGCGGCACGCATCGACCGGTTGAACCGTCAGCGTGCCGCCAACGTGCGCGCCGGTGTCGCGCCGGGGTACGCGCTGGCGGATCGACTCGAAGCGATGCGCGAGGCGGCTGAATCGCTGGACATGCCCGCGACCTACACCACCACCGTCAGTGGGCGCGGCCGGGAACTGGAACGCACCTTCAACGAGTTCCTCTGGGCGTTCGGGTTGTCCGTCATCTTCATGTATATGATCCTGGCATCCAACTACGAAAGCCTCGTCCACCCGTTCACGATTCTGCTGTCGCTGCCGTTGGCGGTGCCGTTCGCGTTCCTCTCGCTGTATCTCAGCGATGGTTCGCTCAATCTGTATTCGGCGCTGGGTATTCTTGTGCTGTTCGGCGTGGTGAAGAAGAACTCGATTCTACAGATCGACCACATGAACCAGCTGCGCGCCAAGGGCATGCCGCGGTATGAGGCGATCATCGAGGGCAACCGCGATCGTTTGCGGCCGATTCTGATGACGACACTGTCGCTGGTGGCGGGCATGCTGCCGTTGGCGCTGGGGACGGGGCCGGGCGCTGAGGAACGCCGGGCGGTGGCGATCGTGGTGATCGGCGGTCAGTCGCTGTCGCTGGTGTTGACGCTGCTGGTGACGCCGGTGGCTTATTCGCTGCTGGACGATCTGGGCTTGATGCTGCGTCGCCGCCGCCGCGCGGATCATGCTGCCACCACCGCCGAACCGGTCGCCGCGATGCACGAATGACGCGGCGTCGACACGGTGGCTGTTGCCGGGTGTCAGACGCGCTGGAGCATTCGATCGGCACGGCTGAGGACGAATTGCCTCAGCAGCAGCAAGATCGATCCGTGCATCATGAAGTTGAAGATGATAACACCGGGGACCGTATCGAACTCGCGCAGGTCGCGGAACTCGGTGTAGGGGATAATGGTTGCGGGACTGAGGAGAAAGAGCCAACGGTACGAGGAGTTGGAATTGATTCGGAACGCTTCGCTCACAATTGCGAGGATGATCGGCACGCCCATGAGCCAGATCACCAGCACCGCGACTGCCGCGACGATGGCCTTGGCCTGCGAGCGAACGAGCAGGCTGATCGCCACGCCCAGCCACATCACCAGCGGCAGGTAAATCACCAGCGACAGGAGGGAACTGGTGAGATAGGCTGCATTGCCGTCGTTGTAGCCGTAGTAATAGGACGATGTGCCTCCCCAGTGCAGATATGCCTGCGCGATGTAGATGCTCAGGAAGGGGATCCACAGCGTGAACGCCACGCGCCAAAGCCCGGCCATCTTCTGTCGGATGATCTCGCTGCCGGTGATCGGCATGGTGAGCATCGTGTCCATGGTCTGGCGGCTGCGTTCGACGGTGAAGAGGTTGGCGGCCATCACGGTGAGGATCAGCGCGACGATGATCCACAGGAACATGAGAACGACGCCGAGGCCCTCGCCGTTACCGCCGTGGTCGTACAGCGTCACGAGAATGACAAAGCCGATGGGTGCCTGCAGCAACAGCAGCACGCGGATGCGGTGGTGCAGCTTGCCCATGCTCTTGCGGTAGACTTCGCGCCAGGCGATGGCTTTGTCGCCCGGGAGTGTGTCGGTGTCGCGCCACAGCGTGATGCCGCCGGTGATGCGGTTGGCGCGGGTGAAGAGTTTGTCAAGCCAGCGGAAAACCGCAAGCAGCGCATTGCGCGGCGGGAGCATCGCGCGGCGCACCAGGAACACCCGCGCCAGCACCAGAAACAGCACCGTTGACATGATGATGGGCGTGGCGTGCCACATTAGGTCGGGCAGCCCGGTCGTGCCCATCATGTTCATGTCCAGATGCACGATGTAAACGACGGGCGGAATGAGGGCGTACACCCATTCGTCGACTCCGTTGAAAATGGACCACCAGAACATGGAATACAACATGATGGGGACGAAGTAGATCGCCGCCGCGACGAGATAGAACCCGATAAATGCTGCCGCGGTGCTGCGACACCATGTGGAAAGGAGCAGCGCCAGCGCACCGACCTGCAGGCAGCAGAGCGTGAGCATGATGATCGCCGCGACAATGGCGTCGCTGGTCACGCCGCCGAGCGTGTAGGCGATCGCCATGAGTGGCAGCGACAGGAGCAGAAACGTCCCCATCGGGACGAGCCCGCTGAGGTACTTCTGCAGGAGGATCTCCCGCGGCCGCAGCGTCGTGAGCATGAGCAGCACCAGCGAGTCGCGCTCCTTCTCGCGGGTGATTGCGCCGCTCATCAGGGCGGGCAGAAAGAGGTAAATCCCCGCGAACTGCACGAACACGATCATGGCGAACAGTTCGTGCCCGCGCCCCAGCACCCACAGCGCGTTGCCATCGGCGCGGTCGAAAAAGCTGTAAAGGTACATCCCCGAAAAGAAAAAGAGGAACGCGGCATAGATTGTGCGCACGGAATAGGTGCGCCGGCGGGCGGCCTGCTCCACCAGTTCCTTCGCCAGCAGCGGCAGCGACAGTCGCGGCATTCGCACCTTCATGCTGTCGTCCCCTGCGTCAGCTTCATGAACGCCGTCTCCATATCCATCACCTCCGGCTGGAACATGCGCACGCGTGCGCCGATCTGGTGCAACCGCCCCAGCAAATCCTCCACCGGCAGTTGATCCTCGTGCAGCTTGATGGCGAGCCGATCGGGCTGCTCCTCGACAGAGGCCACGCCTTCGATCGCGCGGATGCGCGACAGCAACCCATCGCCGTTGCTCCCGCCTGCCTCGGCGTGGCCGTTCCCGTTGCCGCTGTGAAGATTCGACACCTGCACATGGATCACACGCAGCAGGCCCAGTCGACGGTAAATGTCCTCAAGCGACCCTTCCGCCACAAGCGACCCGGCTTCGATAATGCCGATGCGCGTGCACAGGTGCGCCAGCTCGTGCAGGATGTGGCTGGAAATGAGGATCGTCTTGCCCATGTTGCGCAGCTCTTTGAGCAGCTCGCGGATTTCGATGCGCGCCCGCGGGTCCAGTCCGCTTGCCGGCTCATCGAGCAGCAGCAGGTCGGGGTCGTGCAGCAGCACGCGCGCCAGCCCCAGCCGCTGCTTCATGCCGCGCGACAGCGAATCGACCTGCGCATCGCGCTTGCGTTCCAGGTCGGTGAGATGGAGCACATCCTCGACGACTTTCTTGCGTTTGGCGCGATCGACGCGGAAGGCGGAAGCGAAGAAGTGCAGGTATTCCCACGCGGTAAGGTCTTCGTACACGCCGAAAAAGTCGGGCATGTAGCCGATGCGTTCGCGAATGAGCATCGGGTGACTGGGGATGTCGATGCCGTCGAGCGATGCCGACCCGCCGTTGGGTTTAAGCAGGGTGGCGAGCACCTTGATGGTGGAGCTTTTGCCCGCGCCGTTGGGGCCGATGAAGCCGAACACTTCCCCCTTGGGGATTTCGAAGGAGATGTTGCGTACCGCCTCGAGCTTGCCGTAGCGGACGACCAGGTTGTCGACTTTCACGAATGACATGGCGTTTCACTCCCGGAACAGCCGCCGATACATCACCACGCCCTCGCCATCGGCGTCGGGCTTGAGGATGACGAGCAGCCACTGGTTGGGATCGGAGCTGTCGAGGATGGAGAGATCTTCGAAGTTGGGCCCACCGGTGGGGGCGATCTGCGAAACGATGGAAAACCAGCCGTAGTTGAGGCGTCGGCTGACATCCTTCACGAATGTTCTGATCTCCATATCGTCCGGGCCGTAGACACCGGGCACGACGTAATTGTAATCGGGGTAAACGTACGTGTTGCGGTGAAGGTAGCGATGATAAATCAGATCGCGGCCGAGCAGCTCATAGGTTTTGTGGCGATTCATCAGCAGGATGTAGGCAAGCGTGGAGTCGGCCTGCACCATTTTCTGACGGAGTTCGTTGCGTCCGGCTTCGGTCCGCCATTGGGAGGGGTCGGCATCGTCGAGCGCCAGAGCGACGATGGGTTCGCGGTCGGTGGGAATGGTGAAAAAGCGGTTGAGTTGCGGCTGCCACTGGCGCACGCGGCCTTGATAACGGTAATCGTTGGTGACGCGGCCGGAGTAATACGCGGTGCCCGTTTCCATGTTCTGCAGGTCATCCCCCCGGTTTGTGGCGAACTGTCGGGCGAACATCGGCACGAAGATCGTGTCCTCACACGTCTGCTCAATGGTTTTGCTCGATGCGGCGAAGATCACTTCGAACGTGTTCTCGCGCAGTACCGTGCCGCCTCGGCCGACATCCACAATGCGCAACGCATCGCGATGGTCGCTCCGCCCCATGTAGTCGTTGGTGATCCAGACGGTGATGATGGTGAAGGCGATGGTCATCGTGGGGAAGGTCACCCATGTCAGCTTGCGCTGCCGCAGCAGTCCGAGGAAGTAGTAGTCGACCGGGCCGATGACGATGGTGAGGCCGATGAGGATCCAAACGAGTGTGGCGAAGGGGATGACGCGAATGTTGTCGGGCAGAAGATTGCCGACGAGCTGGTCGCCGGTGGGCAGGGGGTCGCGGCGGTAATGCAGGTAGGAATCCTCTGGGTACTCGTACGGGTTGTAGTGACGGATGGTTTGGACTTCCAAGGGCTGGTTGTCGGCGATGCGTTCGACGTGTTCGGGGCGCAGCCGCCAGAGGAACCCCGCCGCCCGCCGCCATTGACGGTTCGCATCTTCGGGGAGACGATCGCGATCGGCGAGCGCAGCACGGTCGACGATGATCATTGCCCGGCCGAGGCCCGCGTGGTGCAGGCTCCAGGCGCGGCGGGTGGCGTCTTCGTGCACGGCTGCGACGGTGCCATCATCGTTGTGCGTGAAGATCGTACGCGTCCCGTTGAACGATTTGGAGGCGGGTTCGTCGATCAGCGTATTGAGGAAGGTCAGGTGGTGGTCGCTGGCGCTTGCGGTGGCGGCGATGCAGACACTTCCGCCGGCCTGCACCCAGGCGGATAGCGCGTTCAACTGACGCACACTCAATCGGCTGAATGCTTCGCCGTCGATCACCACCAGATCGTGCCGTGTGAAGCTCAGCGGTGACACGCCCACATCGGCGAGCGGCAGGTGCACCACCCCGGTCGAGATGGGGGATCGACGATTGTCCCGGGTCGGGACGAAGGGGTCGATGCGCAGGTTGGCGGCGACGATGCGCGACTGACTGCTCATGCCCATCACTTCGGGTTGCGTGTCGCATACGGCGATCTGGAAAACGCGCGCCACATCGGGCCAGGCGATCAGATCGAGTCGACCGAAGTCGACGATGTCGATCACCCCGCCGTTGTCGTCCAGTTCGATGAATCGCAGGTGGGCGCGGGGTGCGGTCTGGAAGTTCTCAGCCGACACGGGCGGAATGGTGAAGCGGTAGGTCTGGCTCCCACGGGTGATCGCCAGTGGGTCGCTGTGGTATTGCATGGCCTGCTCGACACCGTCGTTGAGTCGAAGCTCGAGTACGCCCTGGAAGAGGGCGGCGCGGTTGGAGGTGAGCGTGACGGTGACCTGTGCGGGGGCATCGGAGCGCATCTGGTGATGCTGCAGGCGCAGCTCGGCGGTGAGCGGCCGGGGGGGACGTGGCGCCTCCTGGCCGCGGGCAATGGAGACGAACATCAAGAGGGCGAGGCAAACGGTGGTGGCAGCCACCACCCGAGCGCGTACCCGCGCCCGTGCCGCCCCCCGCGCCGCATCCTTCCATCGCACTCGCGCCATGCTGTCGATCCCCGTGAATGGTGACATCAGCCCGGTGGGGCCGTTCATCTGCTGAAAGTACCACGAAGGGGTGCGGGTGACCAGTCATGAATCAGGGGCCGCGCCCGTGCTGAGCGAGGCATTTTGCCCGCCGGCGGGGCAGCCCAGCCGTGGCAGGTGAAATTATTGTTGAAAGATTAAGAAATACATATTGACAATTAGGACTAATAAGTTCAGGATTATGGCGTATGAGCGTGGCGGTATCGAATGTGGAGTTGCTGGCCCGGCGGATCGAGCACGATATCCGTGTGCGGGGGCTTCGGCCGGGGGACCGCTACCTCACCGCCGACGAGGCGGGGCAGATGCTCGAGGTGAGCACGGTCAGCGCCCATCGGGCGATGCGGCTGCTGTCGGAGCGGCGGATTCTGGTGCGGCAGCGGAAGGCGGGGACGTTTGTCGGCGAGGGCATCGGCGTGTCGCCGGCTGTGCGCAAGAAGGTGCACCTCATCGTCGCGTCAGATGTGGGGCGGGACCAGGCGACGGCGATGCATTTTCTATCCAACGACCTGATCGCCGGCGTCACCGAAGCGATGCCGGGCGTTTCGGTGCAGATCGATCTGATGACGCCGGCGGAGGGCATCGGCGTGGTGCGGGAGCTGGTGAATCAGTCGCGGCAGAGCGATGCGTTCGCCGGGGCGATTCTGGTGCGCAGCACGCTGGAGATGCAGCGTTTTTTCGAAGCGGAACGGCTGCCCGCGGTGGTGTATGGCACGTTGCAACCGACGATCGCCACGCTGGGTCATGTCGATCTCGATCAGGAGCAGATCGGCAGGGTTACCGCGGAGCATGTGCTGCAGCGGGGGTATCGGAACGTCCGGCTGCTGATGTTCGAACACTGGGCTCCCGGGGACAATGTTTTCGTGGCGAACTTCACGCGTACGCTGCAGCGTGCCGGTAAGGCGGTGCGCATGGAAGTGATCAGCGTGGCATCCGATGAGCGCGTGATCGAGCACGTGATGCATCCGGTGCTGGAAGCGACGGATCGGCCGGATGTGATCGTTGCGCGGGCGGCCGGTCTGGCGCAGCCGTTGCCGGGCTTGATGCGGTCGCTGGGTTTGCGTGTGCCGGACGATGTGGCGTTGATGGTGGCGAACTATCGTCCGCTTGAGATCGACGGCGTGGCGCAGCCTTATGTCGAAGCAATGGTGGACACGCGGGAACGCGGCCGAATGCTCGGTCGCATGCTACAGGCGTTGCAGACGGATGCGTCGGCGGCACGGCAGGCGTTGGTTCCCGTGCAATTCAATGAAGGGGCGAACGCATAACGTGATTGTGTCGGGATGAAAAAGACCGCACACCGATTGGGCGGCGTGCGGTCGGGGTTGAGACGAAGTGGGGACCTCATCTCAATCCCATCTTAGTTCGGTCGTTTGACAGCGACAAGACACAGCGATGGTTGTGTTGTTGGCGCGTGCTGTTGTGTGGTGTCGTGACGTTTGTTGCGCCGGTTGGCGTTTGTCATCGATGCCCCGTGACCCAAACAGAATTATCCAGGGTGAACGCATTCCTATTCCCATTCTCTACTGGAGGAAAACCATGCATGTCATCAGAACCGCCATCGCATCGCTGACGTTGGGAACGCTTGCCGTGGGGTCGTTGAATGCGGGCGTTGTTGCCCACTGGACGTTTGATGGGTTCAGCAATGGGGAGGTTGTCGGGCCGCTCGGCCGAATCGCCGATTCCAGCGGCACGGGTCGGGACGGCTGGTCGTTGGGCAACACGCAGATGGCACAGGTGAGCAATCCGTTTGGCACGTCGATCGCGATGGTGTTGACGGATGCAGCGGATGGTTTGGCGTTTCGCGCGCCGATGAGTGCTGTCGATTTCGGGCAGCCCGACATTACGGCGGACCAGAGCATCAACTGGGACGGCGACTGGACGGCGGAAATCATCCTGAACACGAGCCAGTCGGGCGTGCAGGCGGGTGTGATGCACTACAACGCGGGCGGTGCGGGCGGCGAATGGTGGTTGCGCATGGAAACCAACGGCACGCTGACGTTCCTTATTCAGGATTCCACCAATGCGGTGATCTCCACCACGAGCACCACAGTCATCAACGATGGCGCGTGGCGGCACATCGCGATCACCCACGATGCGGTGAACGATCAGATGAGCCTGTACGTGAACGGCGTGCTGGAAGGCACGGCATCCACGGCCACGCTGAACGGCGAGATTCTCAGCGGCAAAGATGACTTCCTGCGCGTGGGGAGCTGGAACGTTGCGACATCTCGGCAACTGGTGGGGCTGGTGGATCAGGTGCGCATCAGCAACACGGTGCTGTCGCCGGACGGTTTCGTGCCGGAGCCTGCTTCGATCATGTTGCTGGGACTCGGTGGTCTGGCGGTGCTGCGTCGCCGTCGAGCGTGAAGGCGACTTCGTCCTGTGCTTCCTTTGCGGGGCGCAGGGCATTGGATCCGCGCTGCGCCGTTGCTGTGTCGACACATGATCGGATGTTCGCAACTCGATGAAAAGGAGCTGCTTCATGCCTCGCCGTGCATTTACGCTGATTGAGCTGCTGGTGGTCATTTCCATCATCGCGTTGCTGATCGCGTTGCTGTTGCCTGCACTGAGCGCGGCAAGGGACAGCGCACGTCAGGTGCAGTGTCTGAGCAATCATCGGCAGGTGGCGGCGGCGTTGAGCGTCTATGCGTTTGATCACGAAGGGCAGCTCCCGCCCAAACGCATCACCGTGCCCGACGGGGCGAGCTATCTGACGGTGTTCGCATGGTTGGGCAAACGCGGTTCGATGAGCTTTTATCCGAATATTCCAGCGGATGTACGATTCCTGAATCCTTATATCCTCGGCAGCAGGCCCGGTCCTGACGCGCATATTCCCATTGCACAGTGTCCCAATGATGATGGTGGACTGACGGGCGGTGTGTCGCTTTACGATCGTGTCGGCACGTCCTACAGCAGTTCACACAACCCGAGTTTTCTGGATCTGACGGATCTGAATGACAACGAAGGCGGGCGCAAGCTCGATGCGCTGCTTCGCCCGGCTGAGCTGGTGGCGGGGATAGAGCATGGGGGGCATTTCGCCGCCTGGGGCGCGTTGCCGTCGGGTGGCGTGTTCGTTGGCAGCAGTCGCACGTGGTGGCATCGCGAGCCCGATCAGTACACGGCAAGCTTCGCCGATGGTCACGCGACCCTGATCACGATCCCGGCCGCAAATTTCAACGGCGATTTGCACCTGCGCGGCGACAACTGGACGTTTGATGAACGCGAATAGTCACCCCGGTATGTTCCCGTCCAACATGCCGAGGTGCTCTTCAGGAGAAAGTGGTATCCGATGAAAGTCGTGGAATCGGTCTTTGACGAGCAATTGCTTTCACCCGCCTACGTGCAGAGCCCGTATGCGACTTACGATGCATTGCGGTCGACATATCCCGTCTACTGGTGCGAGAAGTGGAATGCCTGGCTGATCACGCGCTATGACGATGCGGTTGCGATCCTGCGCGATCACGAAGGTTTTTCCAATCGTGGGCGATACACGGAGTACCTCAGCGTGCTGACGCAGGAGCAGCAGGACCAGCTTACCTATCTGCGGCATCACTACGAGCATGGCGGGCTGGTGCAGTCGGATCCGCCGAATCACACGCGGCTGCGCAAGCTCATCGGCGGGGCGTTTACGCCACGTATCGTCGAGCAGATGCGCGATCTGGTGAAGCAGATCACCGGCGAACTGATCGATGCGTTCGAGCATGAAAGCACGGTGGAGTTGGTGCATGCGTTTGCGTTCGCGTTGCCGGCGATGGTGATTGCCGGGGTGCTCGGCGTGCCGGCTGAGGAACGCGATATGTTCAAGAAGTGGTCGTCGGATATTCAGCGATTCCTCGGCAGCGGGCAGGTGCGGTTCGACTACGCGCTCGATGCGCAGGACGCGTGGAAAAATATGAACGGCTACTTCACGGAGCTGCTTGCCCAGCGCCGCAAAACGCCGCGAAACGATCTGGTATCGGCCCTGGCGGCGGCTCACGAAGACGGTGAGCGTCTAACCGATGACGAACTGATTCGCACATGCGGGGCGCTCCTGATCGCGGGGCATGAGACGACGACGAACCTGATCTGTAACGGTGTGTGGCTGCTGCTGACGCATCCGGATCAGGCGCGGATGCTGCGCGACGATCCGACGCTGTATGGCAGCGCGGTGGAGGAGTTTCTGCGGTTTGAGTCGCCGTTTCAGGCGATTCCGCGCACGGTGACGAAGGACGTGACGATCCGTGATCAGCCTTTGGCGGCGGGGGACCTCGTGTACGTCATGCTCGGTGCGGCCAATCGCGATCCGCAGCGGTTCGACGACCCGCATCGACTGGACATCCGACGGACGAACAACCGACACGTGGCGTTCGGTTACGGCGTGCACTTTTGCCTCGGCTCAGCGTTGGCGCGGATGGAAGCGCCAATCGCGATCAGCGCGCTCTTCGATCGGCTGCCGTCCATCGCGCTGGACCCGGATGCTCCGCCCGTGTGGAAGGTGAGCATGGGGCAGCGCGGCATGGAGCGGTTCCTCCTGAAGCTGCGCTGAGGTCAGTCGCCCGGCGGGAAGAGTTCGATTTCCGCGAGTTGCAGCAGTTGGTTGGTTGCGCTTTGCAGCGCTTCGAATCGCACGAAACGCGCTTCGTGCGCTGCGGTCAGGTCGATGGTGCGTTCCTGCTGGAAGTTTTCCCATTGCGGGGCGGCGACTTCGGTCCATTCGCGGCCGTCACGGCTCAGCGCCAGGCGGATATGGGTTGGCGCTGACGCCGCATCGACAAACTGCAGGCGGATGCCGCCGATGGGTTGCACGCGCATGGTGTCGATGACCACGTGGTGCGGGTAAGCGTTCTGACGGTGGCCGACGTCGGTAAGCCAGGCGACGTGCGGCAGGCCGTCGATGGCGCGTTGCGCTCGGCGAATGGCTTCATCGCGGTCGGTGTGGCCGGTGGCATCGACGACGCGCCATCCTGTTTTGGGAAGCCCCAGTTGCAACCGCATCACGGGGCCTGTTTCACCTTGAGGCGTGATGGTGCGTGCGGTGACGACGGCGGGCCGATTGAGCGGGAACGGTTCGCGGTAAACGGGATCGGACGCGGTGGGCTCGCGGCCATCGAGGCGGAAGTGGACGGGAGCGCCGGGCACGCGCGGCAGGAGGTGGACGCGCTGCTGCGCATCGCGCCAACCGCGCACCTGCGAAGCACGAACGGGGAGCATGGCAACATCCGCCCAGTTGCGATCGGTTGCCCCGGTCATGTGCAGGCGTCGTTCCGCAGCGGTGAAGACCAGAGCGTAGAGAGCGTTCATGGTCACGTCGCCCTCCATGTAGGGTGCGCCCATGTGTGGGGTGGTGTAGCGCAGGCCGTAGCCCGGTTCCCACGCGAGTGCGAAGGTGAAGGCGAGTTCGCGCATGACCTCGGCGAAGGCGCGTGAGTCGATTTGAGCGAGGCCGATGAGTCCCAGTGCGCCGCCGGGTTCGCCGTATGCGTGGGAGTTGCGCCACCAGGGGAAGCGCTCGCGCATGATGTTGGCGGCCGCCTTGATCACATGGGGCAACTCACGGCGATGATGGCAGACGAGAGCGAACAATCCGGTGCGGGACCAGAACTCTTCCAGATCCTTGTGGCTGGCGTTGTAGCCCAGCGCGCCGTGGCCGTTCTGAGCCGGGTCGGACCATGCGTGCATGACGAACGGCAGGCACTCATCCCAGATGGCTGAGCGAATGCCCGCACGACGGGCGAGCGCTTCGAAGAGCAGCAGGTGGACGGTGGGTGCGACGAGGGATTTGTTGTCATAAGGCAGGTGCGGCGGACCGTGACCGAGCGTGGGCATGTCCCATGCGCTGTTGTGGAAGGTTGCGGCGGCCCACCGCAGGTTGGCTTCCAGCCAGGGCAGCACGCGTTGATCACCCGTGGCGAGGTAGTACTCGCTGACAAGCAGCCCCGTGTAGGCACAGGGCCAGTGGCCGAGCGTGCCGAAGGCGAAGGGGGTCGGGTATTCGTTGAGCGCCCAGTCGACGGCTCGTTTGACGTGGGGCAGATATTTCTGGTCGCGTGTGCTGAGCAGGGCGAGGCCGGCGAGGCTGGTGCGGATGTATCCGCCCCATTCACCATTGTCGCGCTGGGTGCGTGCCAGGTGTTCGATCATGTCATTGAGCATGACGTTGACGGTGGCGTTGCGTCGCGGCCAGTTGTTCTGAGCGAACGGGCCGGGCGTGTTGAGTCGGCACAGCAGTTCTTCGGTGCGGCCGGCGCGCAGGACCTGCAAACGCACCATGCCGGTGGAGCCGCCGGCATGGGCGGGTCGCGCCACTGCGTCGAGGACAGCGCGACCGAGCACCGCCTCGTGGCCGTGCTCCAACCAGCGCCAACCCGGATCGCAGGTGTTGACGGGCAGGGGGTTGCCATCGACAGCGACGATGACATCGCCGCGTTTGAGTCCCGCGTGTGCGGCCGGTGATCCGTCGCGCACGTCGGTGACAGCAAGCACGTGCTGTTCGTGTTCGAGCAGCGCATCGAACCCGAATGCGCCGGCGGCGAGGAGGTCGGGTCCGAGCCCGCCGTTGGATCGGCCGAGCAATCGTTGCGATGGTTGCGGGTGCAAACGGGTGAGGCGGGCGTTGGTGATGATGGCCGCGGCGCCCGCATCGTGTCGGATGCGCAGGCCCATCCGCTGTTCACGGTCGTTGGTGAGCGTATCGGCGGGGATGTGCAACCAGGCGCGTTGCATGGTGGGCGTTTGTTCCGCCGGTGGCGCGGGAAGGAACCGGATTTCAGCCGCGGATGCGAACGGGCCGTTGCCCAGCGTGTCGATGGCTTCGATGGCGAGATAGCGCGTGCGGGTGGTGGGAGGAAGGTTGATGCGCTGTTCCTGGCGCAGCGGTTCGTTGAAGCGACCGCGTGCGATCGGCGCGTTCCATGTGGTGCCGTCGTTGCTGATGTAGACGGCATATTCGCGAAAGATGCCGTTGGGTGAGCGGTCCTGTCGTGGCAGACAGGTGATGGTGCGGACGGGTCGTACTTCGCCGAAATCGATGGTGATGCGGTGGGGCAGGGCGTCCTGTGCGCCCTGGTAGCGGCTGTGCCAGAAGGTGCCGGGGTTGCCGTCGAACGCGAGCGCGATGGGGGTGTAATCCGCACCCTGGCCGAGGTTTTCGCTGCTGGCGGTGATGCGCCACGCGGCTTGTGCGCCGACGGGAGCGGTGCCTTCGGTGGTGATGCGCTGAGAGGCGAGCACCGCGCCGCTGTCCGGGTTGAATGCTTCCAGCACGATGCTTGCGCCGTCGACTTCAGCACCGGCGAGATCGACGGAAAAAAGTGCATACCACGCAGCCTGGCGGCGATCCTCGGCAAGCGCAGGCAGCGTGACGGTCTGCTCGATCGCGGCGTTGGCTGGCAGCGCCAGCGCCCACGTGCCGCCCGGCAGCATCCAGGCACGCGGCTCCACGTTGCCCACGATGCGCCAATTGTGAGGCGCTGCGGCAGCGCGGTGCATCAGCTTCGAAGGCTGAAGATCGCCGCGTGGTACGGCGATGTTTTCCCCCGCAGCCGTGCCAACCACCGCCAGCATGGCGCCGCACACCCAACCGGTAACCGTTTTGCGCATGGGATCCGCTCCCGAGCGGTGAATGGGCCGGCAATGCGCGCAACCCGTCCGCTGCTTCGTGTTTCGTTGTACGGATGTATCGGTGCGGCCGATGTACGACCGCGTGTCTGGTCAGGCAGGAATCTGGTTCACGGTGTGCGTCACCAGCGCGTTGCCGCTGCGCATCACCTCCAGTTGTGAGCCTTTTTCAAGCAGTTGTTGCATGGTCTGGTCATCGAGCGGTTCGATCGGCAGGCGCGGGGCGCCGACATCGATGCCGCGCAGCTTCATGAGCGCCTTGCCCGTTGCCACCACGCCGTACGTCAGCAACAGTTCGATCAGGTCGAGCACCTCGCGTGCCATGCGATGCGCCTGGTCGTGCTGGCCGGCGTTATACAGTTCGACCATACGCAGGTAATGGGGGGCGGCGTAGTTGTAGGTGCTGCCGATGGCGCTGGTCGCACCGCACGCCAACCCGCCCAGCAGCGCCTCATCAACGCCGAAGGGATTGTCGAATCGGCCGTCCTGCACGCCGAGGCATCGCTGGTAAAGGTACAGATTGGGGTCGTTGAACTTCACCCCGGCGAGGGTGGGCATTTCATCGCTGCCGCGTTCGAGGAACGCATCGGGCGCGACGGTGCACAGCGTCATTCCGGGCGAGTGATAGTAGTAGAACGGAAGTTTCGGCGCTTTGCTGGCGATGGCGGCGCAGTAGGCGACGAGTGCATTGACGCTCGCCGGCTTGAAAAAGCTCGGGGCGATGGCGGAAACCGCATCCGCGCCGATCGCTTGGGCGTGGGCCGCCAGATCGCACGCTTCGGGCAGGCTCAGATGCCCCACGTGCACGATCACACGAAGCGAGCCGTTCGCCACATCGACCCAGCGCTGGGCGATGTCTCTTCGCTCCTCGTGGGTGAGCGACAGGCCTTCCCCCGTCGTGCCGTTGATGTAAACGCCCCGGACCCCCGAGGTGTGCAGCCATTGGGCCTGCTGTTCGATCACGTCGAGCGCGACTCGGCCATCGCTGTCGAAAGGAGCGTGTGGTGCGGCGATGAACGTAAAGCCATTTTTACTCATGGGAACTCACAATCTCTTCCACCGGAATTACTTGAAAGACCAGATGTGCCCGGCTGCACTCATAAAGGATACCAACATGATCATCATTGATCATACTCAGGCACGAATAGCCGGCGCTGGAGCCCGCGTCCAGCAGCAACTGCGACTCGCTGGGCCAGGTGTCGCCGTGATCCGGGCTGTATTTGATGGTCATCATGCGGCGGGGCGGCGCGCCGACCGCGGGGTTGGAAAAGAAGAGGCCGTGCCGCATCGCATCGCTGCGTTCATCAGCGCGGATGATGCTCGCCATGCAGGTGTGCGGCTCGGGCAGCGCCCGGCGGGAGGTGGGGTGTTCCTGCCAGGTTCGACCCATGTCGCGGGTGATCGCCACGGCACGCGACCCGCCGCGGTCATCGCGCATGTTGAGCATCAGCACGCCGTCGTTCAGTTCGACCACCTGCGATTCGGTGGTATGGCTGCGGGCGCCGGTGCCGATCCTCCACGTCGCGCCGCGGTCACTGCTGTAAATAATGGTGGAATGCGGCACGTTGTTCTCATCCTTGAACTGTGCGGGAAACACCAGCGTGCCATCGCGCATCGTGATGCCTTTGCCCGGCCCGTTGAAGAGTAAACGCCACTTGGGGTCCTTCAATTGCGGCGTCACATTGATGGGGTCGGACCACGTGAGACCATCATCATCGCTGCGCGTCAGCACCAGTTGCCCGGTTTCCTCAGGCGTGATGCCGGGCCCCGAGCCGTGCCACGCGCGATTGCCCTGGCTCCACAGCGCCGCCACCCAGATCGTGTTCGTTTGTGCATCGACCAGCACCGACGGATCGCCCACACCGTTGCCCCGGCTTCCCGGCATTGATTCAGGGTAATCCAGAATCGCTCGCATCGGCTCCCACGTGCGTCCGCCATCCGTGCTGCGGCTCATGCCCACATCGATGTTGGCGGGCAGATCCGGCCAGCCGGTCCAGCGAATGTCGTACACGGCAATCAGCGTGCCTTCGTTCGTCGTTGCCAACCCGGGAATGCGGTAGACGCTTGAACCATCATCGCCGCCGTCACGCACCGACACGCCCAATCGCTGCACCGGCGACACCCTCGGGGAAGCGATGCGCAGCATGCGGCCGTTGCTCAGCCGGATGCTGGTGATGCGGCCAGCTACGCGATGCAGCAGCGGGGCGTCCTCACGCAACGTCACACACAACCAAAGATCGTTCATTTCCTCCTGCAACTGCAGTTGACCGTCGATCACACCCATGCCGTGTGTCGCCTGCGAAGCACCCAGCGCTTCACCCCATTGTTCAGGTGCCGCAAAGCCTTCGGCGTTCACCCGGCCGGGCCCCATCACCAGTTCGACGGAGGCGACATCGTCAAGCCGGGTCGTGCCCTCCAGCGTGAACGTAACAGACGTGACTGACAGCGGCGACAACGTGCCCGACGTCGCCAGCCGAACGCCCGCAATCGGATTGCGTGGCTTGTTCGTCAGCACAGGCAGCCGTACGTTCAACGGATGAGCTCCGGTCAGTGTCATCGGTGTCGGTGGCGTGATGCGAACCTGGCGCATCAGCACGCCGCCTTCGGGATGACTCGTCGCGGTGAAGCGCAACTGCCTCACTCCTGTTGGCAGCGGGATGCGCACGCGCGTCGGAAAATCCCCCACGCGCACCTCGCGATCGCCGTTGTAGATCTCCTGCCACGCATCGCCGATGCGCGCTTCGATGCGATAGTGAAACGGCCCGCGCGAGGTCCAACGTTCCACATCAAAGGAAAGCACCTCGCCGCCGCGCGTTGCGTCGTTCAGCGACAGCTCGATCGTACGGTCGTCCCCGCCCATGATGCGCAGCACCTTGTTGCCGCGCAGCTCGTGAATACTGGCATGACCCGGCGCGCTGTGCCACTGTCCGCCGTTGCTGCGCCACTGCGTGAGCGGTCCCGCCTCCGGTCGCGTGAAATCTTCCACCAGACGGGTTTGTCCGTTCGCCGGTACAGCCGTGCAGACGCACAGCGCAACAAACAAGAGGTATGCCCCCGCGGTGATCGATCGTCCGATGCTCAACATCAATTCCGCTTTCTTTCGGATGAAGGGGTTCGTTCCCGCACGGTGCTTACGGTCGCACGCGACGCATCAGCAGAGGTGTCACCGAACTCAACAGTCCCAACGTGCCGGGCTCGGGAACATTGCTGACCACCGCGCTGAATGTTGTGCCGATGCGAATCTCATCAATGCTCCACGTCACGTTCGCGCCGCCTGCGATGCGAATCGATTCGATCAGCGCATCGCTGTTCGTGCCGGTCGTGCCGACCAGCGTCCAGTCCATGTCGACATCGCTGTCGGGAACAACGTCCTTGCCGTCGAAAAAGACCTTGAGAAACAGTTGGTCATGGTTGTCCGCATCGCTGTCGTCCTGCGCAGCGATCCTGAAGACAAGCAGTACGCGGTCCTGCCGCGACAGCGCGCCGAACGCGCCATGCACCGTCTCGCCCAGCTCGTTGAGGAAGAAGTGTTCCTGGCTTCCGACGCCGAAGGCTGCACGCGTTTGTCCCGCGCCGTCGCGCAGCAGCACATCGAGAAACTCGCCGCTGCTGTCGTTGCTGGAAGTGTCGAACGCCTGGGTGACATGCATCGCGATGTACGTATCGCCCTCGGCGTTGAGGTCGATCGGGGTGGCGAGGCGACGTTCGATGTGCTGGCCGCGCACCAGATCCACGCGTCCCGCCTCCGTGGGGAAACGGGCGATGTTCATTTCCAGATCGTCCGCCACGAACGTGCCCGTGCCCTGCCACGCGCCGGACCAGCCCATGCCGCCGCGATCGCGCAGCACCGTGTTGCCGAAACCATCGTAATGCGTCAATTCGCGGTGATGCGGCTGGCCCTCCAGATGCGCCAGTTGCACGTTCACAAAACGAATGATCGTGTTGCCCGTCGCTTCATACACCAGCCCGATCGACTTGTCCGGCAGCACATCCAGCACGGAATAGGCCGCATGGCCCGGCACGATCAGCACGGGGTTGATGAACGTGCGGCCTTCATCGTAGCTCGTCCAGATGCCGATGTTGGTGCGGTTGTTGCCCGTGCCCAGGTCGCTGCCCAGCGGCCCGGCGAAGAGAATGCGGTCGCGATCATCGCCTTCCCGTTTGGCGGAGTACCGCACCAGTGCGGTGTCGACAGGGGTGATGGTGATGTCGCCATTCATGACAGGCGACCATGTTTCGCCGCCGTCGCTGCTGATCCATCGCTTGCGCACGTTGCCGCCGGTCTGACGCGCATCGTACATCAGGTCGCCGTTGGTCAGTTCGATGATCTCCGATTCATCGCCGCCCGCGCCCTGCGTGATCGCACCGGCCTTCCACGTCACGCCGTTGTCATCGCTGAAGATCGGCACCGAGTTCATCGCCCCGCCGTCACGGCGATGCGACGGCACGACCAGCCGACCGTTGCGCGCCGGATCGGTCTGCCATTTGAGTTGAATGCCGATGCCCGGGCCGCTGTTGAGCGCATTCCAGTTCGGGTCCTTCACCTGATCGTTGATGTTCCGAGGCTCGGACCACGTCAGGCCGTTGTCCGTCGACACGCGATGAATCAGCACCGAGGAGTTGTCGCCCAGCCCTTTGGGTACGTGGATCTGCCCCGCGCCGTCGGGCCATTGCACGTACATGAGGTGCACGTGCCCCGTTTCGTGATCCACGAACGCACGCGGGTCGGAATAGTCAAAGCGACTGTCGTGATGCAGCACGGTGTAGTCGCTCCATGTCCTGCCGCCATCGGTCGATCGCTTGACGGCCATGTCGATGGGGAAGCCCGCGTGTCCGGGATCGCTGTTGTTGCGTCGTGCTTCGGCGAAGGCGAGCAGGGTGCCGTCCGGCGCGACGATGAAGCTGGGGATACGGTAGTGGTTGGTGCCGGTGGGGCCCTCCGTGCCGCCGACGAAGATGTCGCTTTGCATGGGCGGATCGATCGCCGCCCGCGCCGAGGATACACCGAGGGTGCCAACGGCAAGCATACCCGCTGCAGCCGCCGTCAACGGCAACCGTTGTCGCTTCGAAATCATGATGTCCATCTCCAGGGAGCGTTCAAGCCCCGCTCACCGCCGTCGGCACGAACGTGGTGGTTCGCGCTGCGTGACGTTGTGTAGCCGGCCGTGCCGTTGTGTGGTGTGAAAGCCGCTGATGCGCCTTTCGACGCGCCAGCGGAGAGGTCGCGTTTTCTTACGCACGGCGACGCCGCAGCATCAGCACGCTTCCCAATCCCATCAGCGCCAGGCTTGCCGGTTCAGGCACGAAGGTGGCGACGAAGACCGCGTCATAGGCCGTGTCCTTCGGGTTGAATCGCGTCGCGTCAACTGCATCGTGCAGGGTTCCCGAACCGAAGGTGACGTTTGCGTTGTTGCTGACACGCAGCCGGCCACTCGCCCAGATAGGGGTGAAGCCATCGTCGCTCGGGTCGCCCGCTGCATTCGAGAAGTAAAAGTAGTAGGTCGTGTCCGCCGACAGCGCCAGGTTGTCGAACGTGAAGTTCACCACGCGCTGAGGCTGCCCGGCGCCATCGTGCGACATGTCAACGATGTTCGTCGAGTCGCCGACCCACGACGCGGCATCGGCGTTCTGCGTGGTGTAGACCTTCAGCAGCACCGCCGAATCATCGCCGGCCAGTCCGCCGGGCACCGCACCGTTGCCGCCGGCATGCAACAGCGCCAGATCGCTCAGGAGCAGCGTGCCGCCGAGGGAACCGGTCGACGTCAGTGCCGGGTCATCGAACCGAACGCTGAAACCCAGGTACGACCCCCAGCCGCCACTGGGCAGATCCGTGCCGTCGATCGGGTTGTTCTGGTTGTACACCTGGACCACGTTGGCCGACGCCGAGGCGAGCGGGATCAGGGCTGCCAGTGCCGCCGCTGCGAATATGCGTGTGTGTTTCCTCATGATTCGTTCTCCTTCAAATGGGTCTCGTTACGAAGTGAATGGCGTGTGGCGGGACGCTCCCGCGTGACGCCGGGTATGCGCCATCATTGATCCATCGAAAACGTGTAGTTCGGGCCGGAAATCTGACCGATGGGCACGTTGACAAGTGACGCGTGACCATCGGCGAAGGCGACGTTCCACTGCGGGTCGGGGCCGTAGAAGTAACGGTCCGCCGGGGCTCCGAACGGATCGCCCCAACCGTTGAAGAAAACGCCTTCCTCGCCCATGACGACCATGCGGCCGGGGCGGGTGACTTCGTCAAGCCGCAGGCTGGGGCTGAGTATGTTGCCGTAGCTGTCGGTGGTGTTGGGTTCTCCCGCGAGCAGGCCGAAGATTTCGTTGCCGTGATAGAACCAGGGTCGTGTCGCGGGGTTCGGGCCGCCGATGTTCGCGGCGTACGATGAACCGTAGTATTCGTACTGCGATTCCGCGCCTGCGACAGGGATGTTGTCCGCCGGAGCCTTGCAGACCAGCACGTCGACGTTGTCGCCGCTGGCGCCGGCGCTGAGGTACTGATTCAGTGGGCGATGATGCGCCTTGAGGTCGAAGTATCCGCCGCCCTGCATGCCCGTTCGCCCTGCCCAGGAAAACATTGTGCCATTGATGCGGGGCGGCATACGGTTCTCGTGATCGTTGGCGTACATCACCATCGCGGCACCCAATTGCTTCAGGTTGGCCATGCTTTGCGTGCTTTGTGCCGCAAGACGCGCCGCACTCAACGCCGGCAGCAGCAATGCAATCAGCAGGGCGATGATCGAAATCACCACCAGCAGTTCGATCAGGGTGAAGGCGCGGCGGCTGGCGCTATCGGAGGAGAAAGTGTTCATAAGAAGGCTCGCTATTCAGAGGGTGAACCCGAACCAGAAACGCCACACTGTCATCTTGCCGCGATATCGCGTATCACGGCGTTACCAACTCGACGGGAACCAGCACCTGCGCGGGGTCCGGCACGCGACCGGCCGCGCGGGCGGCAAGCATTTGCGCTAAATGTTTGATCTGTTCAGACGACGACAACACAGGACGCACCGTTGCGTAAGGACGGGCCGCGCGGTCATCCTGCCAGCCGCTGATCACGTCCACTTCCACGCCCATTTCCGCGGCGATCCGAACCACCCGGTCGGCGTAGAAGTTCGTTCGACACATGAAGGCGGTGGGGCGGGGCGTCTGGCTCAGCATGTCGCGAATCTCTGATGCGACCTGCTCCTCCATCGGCGCTACGCTGCGGATCGTCAGGCAATCCAGGCTCACGCAGGCGCGATGCAGTTCCTGCGAGATGGCCTCCAGCACCAGATTGTCACCGCGACGCCATTCATTACGTGTCAGGAACACGAACCGATCGTGGCCGCGCGACACCAGATGCCGCGCCATCAGTTGTCCGATCTGCGCCTGATCGCTTTCCACAAAGGGCATGTTCTCGATGCCCGGGTAGACCGACCCGAAGTTCACCACCGGCACGCCGCTGCTCGTTGCCATCTGCTGAATCGCGTGCGATGCGAAGATCAGCAGCAGCCCCTCCCTCTTGCGCGACGTCTTGATCTGATCGATGATCTGCTCGGTGATGGTCGCGGCGTTGTGGGCCGGCACGTACCGGATGTGCACCGCCACCTCAGGCAGCACCCGCCCGAACGTTTCGACGAACAGCTCCGCCTTGATCGTTCGCGTGCGGTGCCAATCGAGCGCCATCACCACGTGCACCGCCTGCAACCCCGCCGCATTGGACAGATAGTCCGCTTCGAAGTTCGGCCCGATGAAGGTGCCGCTGCGCCGCTGCCGCGACAGAACCTGGCGATCCGCCAGATGTCGCATCGCTTCGTTCAGGACGCTTTTCTGGACGCGAAAGACGCGCTGCGCCTCTTCGGAAGTGAGGTAGCGATCGCCCGGTGCCAGGCCGCGGACACGAATGTCATCCATCAGCCGGCCGACCAGGTCCGCCACGCGCGGATGCAACCGATCTTCGACAGTCGAACTGCTCATGCCCCTCAATTTACCTAGAAGAGAGAAAAGGTCAAGAATAATTTAATAAAGGTTGAAGATTTAAAAAAAGTATGTAAGTCTATGAAAAACAGGGATATATTTAGGTTTGCAGTCGTGGGGATGCGATTTCTTTTTTGAATATTACTGGGCATGCGGGCACGGATGAGCGACGTTCAATGGGGTGAAAAGGTCCGGCGGTGGAGGCGTAAGGTCCGGCTGTTTCAGGGGTTGCCGCGATGGAGTCTGGGGGTGCCCCCGATTGACCGCGATTTCAGCCCGGATGGAAAGGTCTCATAAGGTCCGCGCGAGCCGGGCGGAGGGCGTGAAGGTTCGCCTGCCCGATCCGCTCCGGCCGTTCGCCGGCCGCGGCGGAGCCGTCCGTCGGCCGTGACCAGGTTTTTTGTGTGAGTGTGTCCTAATCCGGCGGGCAAGTGTGGTTCTCTTATGGATCGCAATGAGGAGCAGCATGCGCCTGTGCGAGATATCTGATGCTTGAGCATGAGCGGTCATCCACGATTCAGGGGGACGCCGGCGAGGCGGAGTTCGTGCGCCTGCTGGTGCGCTATCAGCGGCGGGTGTTCGCGTACATTTTCGCGCTGGTGCCGCATCGCGACGACGCGGAGGACATTCTTCAGGAGGCCTGCACGGTGTTGTGGGCGAGGCGTGCCGACTTTCAGCCGGGCACCGACTTTCTCGCCTGGGCCTGCCGCGTTGCTTACTGGGAGGTGCGTCAGTTTCGGACGAAGCAGGCGCGGCAGCGCGTGCGCTTCTCGCAGCCGGCGCTCGATATGCTCGCCGAACGGTTGCTGCAGCGGATGCCGGAGGTGGATGAACGACAGGAAGCGCTGCGGATGTGCCTGTCGAAATTGAGCGATCGCGATCGGCAGTTCGTCCTGGCGCGGTATGAGCCGGGCGGATCGGTCGCGGGTGCGGCCCAGCAGGCGGGGCGATCCATGGCCGCCGCCTACAAATCGCTGGCGCGCATTCGCCGGGCGCTTACGGATTGTGTCGCCAATCGACTGCTGCTTTCATCGGAATGAAACGATGGTCGTGAGTAGCCGTGAACATGATGATGAATTGCAGGTGATGCTGGACCTGCTGGCGGACGATGCGCTCATGCCCGAGCAGGTTGGCCGGCTCGAGTCGATCCTGATGCGCGAGCCCGGGGCGATCGATCAGTATCTCGATCACGCCTGGGTCGTCGCGGGGCTGATCGGGCTGGCGGGCGAATCGCTCACCGAACCTTCGGAACAGCCGATGCTCGATCCCGGCGCCTCGGCGATGGACGCCTCGCAGGTGCTGGAAGCGCTCGATGCCGCCAGCCGTGATGCGCCTTTACAGTTGGTGGATCACGTGGAGGAGCAACGCGCGTATGCGATGACGCCCTCTCCGGTGCAGCAGGACGTGGCGGGCCCGGCGCCGGTGCGTCACATCGTGATCCCCAGGCCGCTCGTCTATGGCGGGCTCGCGGCGCTTCTGGCGATGGTGGTGTGGGCGGGCTGGCCGTTCCACAAGGCTGCCTGGATGAACCTCCGTC
>CAZEFM010000008.1:66463-68237 GCA_964511575.1 uncultured Phycisphaeraceae bacterium
GGCGATGCGCGATGGGCGTTCGCCGGCGCCGGTCGTTTCGGTTCAGTCGCCGCCGGCTGTTCTGCTGGAAACGCTGCACGCGCGCTGGGGCGAATCGCCCATCGAACCGCGCACCGGCATGGCGATGCCCGCCGGGGCGTACACCCTCCTGGAAGGATCGGTGCAGCTCGAGCTGGCGGAAGGCGCAGCCATGATCGTGACCGCGCCGGCTTCGTTCGATCTCGAGTCCGCCAACCGCGCCCGGCTGCATTTCGGCCGCGTCTCCGCCCAAGTGCCCGCACGCGCCCGAGGGTTCAGCATCGACGTGCCGAGCATCCGCATCATGGACCTGGGCACGTCGTTCGGCGTTCAGGTCGATGAGAACCGTGCCACCGAGGTGCATCTCTTCGAAGGCGTTGTCGAACTGGGTCGCGAGGTGGAAACCGACCGCGAACAGATGGTGTGGGAGCGACTGGACGGCAGCGAAGCGCGGCGGTTCGATCCGGCGACGGCGCGGTTGCAGTCCGTTCCGGTTCGAAGCGATCTTTTCTGGCGAAGCTGGGATGAGGTGCTGGTGAAGCCTGTGGTGTCGGGGGTTGTCCGCTGGCTGGAGACGCCGCCCCCATCGCTGGTGGAGGATGCCTTCGAGGATGATGAAACCATGTGGCTGCTGCCCGAGCGCACGGGCGTTCCGCTGGAGCGCGGCTTCCGGATGAACATCGCCGACGCGGGCACGCATATCGTTCAGGTGCCGACGTGGCAGGAGCTTCCCGCCGCGACACGGGTGGACAGCTACTGCCTGCACATTGACCGGGTCGGGGTGCTCGATCCCAACGGCGACGCCGCGATCTTCGAAGGGCGGATCACGTTCCCGCGTCCGATCGTGGGCATCATCGCCGACGCCGGCCGCCTGGTCGCCACCGACGGCCTCTTCGCCCGGCTGGACACCGCCTTCGGGCAGTCGCCGCGTCGCGGCCTCTTCAATGAAGCCCCCGAAGGGAGCATGGCGGATCAACTCGAAATCAGCGCCGATCGCAGAACGCTGCGGTTGACGATGCACGTGGGCAACTTCGATCAGATGCGCATTCTGATCGAATCGGCTCCCGATTCCGGAATGTGACGGTGCAGTGATGCAGGAAGGCACAGCTCAATTCGTTCGATTGGGAGGATCAGTGATGTCCGACCATGAACCGCTTCGGCGACACGTCATCTCATTCACGCGTGCAAGGAGCACTGCCATGCGAAAGTCCAACGCGTTCACCCTGATCGAGCTGCTGGTGGTCATCTCGATCATCGCGCTGCTGATCGCGCTGTTGCTGCCGGCCTTGAGCGGGGCAAGGCTGACGGCACGCATGGCGACCGATCTGAGCTACGCCCGGCAATGGACCACCGCCAGTTACGCCTACGCCTCCGATCACAAGGGCGTGTTGCCGCCCGGCGACAACGGTGAGAACTTCATCATCACCTGGGTCTGGCTCCGCAAGGATTCGTGGGATGCGCTGAATCGCCACTACGGCATGCCCGAAGAGGGCGCGATGTGCCAGTCGTACGCGGATATGGGGGAGAACGAAAGGCCCGTCTTCTTCTACGAGGCGTATGCGGGCTACAAGAACGTGGGGTGGATTTATTACGGCAATCGCAACGATATCAGCCTGGGCGCCAAATACATCACGCCCAAGACCGTGGAGGATGCGCACGCTTCCTCGAACACGCTGATCGCCTGCTTTCATTACGACGGCGAGACGGTCGGACGGCCTTATGGCAGTTGGGTGCCGCACCGTCAGGCCGCCTGGGG
>CAZEFM010000008.1:68247-68750 GCA_964511575.1 uncultured Phycisphaeraceae bacterium
CGATATCCGCAACTCGAACTTTTCAGGATTGAACGTGGGCATGATCGATGGTTCGGCCTCATTCGTGCCCTATGAGGAGCTGGAATGGTTCCAGCAGGCCGAGGCGCTCTATTACAAGCCGACGCCCGGACGTGAAGACCTTTGATGCATCTTTTCCCAAATGGAGGATTCGCCATGAATCGACGGAAATGGACCGTATTGTTGTCATCAGCCGTGACGGCTCTCTCACTGGGCGCCGCGGCGCAAGGCGCGGTGCTGATCGACGGCAGCACACGCAACGGCGGCTTCGAAAGCAACACGGGCACGGCTTACGAGCAGATGGATCACTGGTTCAATACGTCGGGCGGAGGCCAAGGCACCGCCATCCGCAACGGGCAGGCGCACAGCGGCAGCTACGGCGCCGTCACCTCGCTGGCATCCAACCCGTCGATCAGCACGGGGCACACGCTGGCCGCGGGCGATCAGTTCGACCTCTCGTTCTGGTATGCCGATAACGCCGCGGG
>CAZEFM010000009.1:0-63189 GCA_964511575.1 uncultured Phycisphaeraceae bacterium
TGTACCCCGAACGTTACAACGGCGAAGAAGTTGCTAAGATAATCCGCTTGGCTCAGTAGGGGGGGCTGAACCCAAGGGGTGGGGACGGGGGGCCAGGGAGTGGGAGTGCTGACGAACTTTTGAACGTCTTTGGAGTGTTGGATTATGAGTCTGGACCGAAGTCTGAAGTCGGGTGGCGGCCTGGCGCGTCACCGCAACGTGCTCAGCCGTCCTGAGCGGATCGAAAAGCTGGCCGCCAAGGGTCAGTTCGACAAGGAAACCGGCGTTCCGCTGGGGCTTCCGAAGGTGGGCAACCGGAAGGTTGTGACCGGTGGCAGCTCGAAGGGTCCGAAGAAGGACGCCGCGGCCGAGAAGGGCAAGAAGTAAGCACGTGGAGCGTGGGACGTTGTGCGTGGAGCGTGACATACGCTTCATCGCATCGTTTCGCGCTCTGTGTCCTGCGCGCTTCGCATCACGCTTCCCACCACCATGTTCGACGCCAACCGTTTCATCAGCGACCGGGCCCGCGCGATCGACGCGTCGGGCATTCGCCGTGTCTTTGACCTGGGCGCGACGCTGAAGGACCCGATCAACCTTTCGATCGGGCAGCCGCATTTTGACGTGCCCGAACCGGTAAAGGCGGCGGCGATCAAGGCGATCGAATCGGGCGCCAACCGGTACACGGTCACACAGGGTTCGGCCGAGCTGCGCCAGCGCATCATTGCGCAGCTCAGCGAGGATTTCCCGCTGTGGCGCGATGGTCTGGCGTCGGGCGATCTGGGGGTGTTGGTCACATCGGGCGTTTCGGGCGGGCTGATGCTGGCGATCCTGGCGTGTGTCGGGCCGGGCGATGAGGTGCTCGTGCCGGACCCGTACTTCGTGATGTACCGTCACCTGGTGCGGCTCGCCGGGGCGACGCCGGTGTATGTCGACACGTACCCCGATTTTCAGCTCACCGCTGAGCGCATCGCGCCGCACATCACGCCGCGCACCAAGATGCTGCTTTTCAACAGTCCGTCGAATCCGACGGGCGTGGTGGCGACGCAGGAGGTGTGCCGCGAGGTTGCCGCGCTGGCACAGCAGCACAACATCCTGATGCTCAGCGATGAGATCTACGATGAGTTCTGCTACGAGAAGGTGGACCGTGGCGACGGCACGATGCGCTGCCCTTCCCCCGCGACGTACAGCACCGATCTCTTGCTGATGAAGGGGTTTTCCAAGACGTACGGCATGACGGGCTGGCGTCTGGGATACGTGGCCGGACCGCGACCGATCATCGAGCAGCTCACCAAGATTCAGCAGTATTCGTTTGTGTGTGCCCCGTCGATGGTGCAGGCGGCGGGCGTGGTGGCGATGGACGTGGACATGGGGGCGTACGTCGATCAGTACCGCAGCCGTCGCGACCGTGTGGTGGAGCGTCTGGGCGCGGTGTATCCGCTGACGATGCCGGGCGGGGCGTTCTATGCGTTTCCGCAGGTGCCGCCGCAGCTTGACCTGCCGGCATCGAAGTTTGTGGAAAAGGCGATCGCGCGGAATGTGCTGATCATTCCCGGGTCGGTCTTCAGCAATCGCGACACGCACTTGCGTCTCAGCTATGCCTGCGACGAGGCAATGCTGGAGCGGGGGTTGGATATCCTGGTCGACCTCGCCAAGGGGTGAGCAGGCGCGAATGCGGAGCGCGGCTGCGATCAGAGATCCGCATCAAGCAGCATGAGCACCGCGGGGTCGGCGACGAACTGCGCCCCGACCTGATAGATCCCTTCCGCCACTTCGGTGCAGTGGCGAATTTCCAGTGCCTGATAGCTGACGATGTGGCTGCGGTGGACGAATCCGCACCGCCAGAGGCTGTTGACGGCAAAGGGCCTGACGGCGACGAAGCCGAGGCCGGTGCGACTGATGTCGCGGATCGCCACATCGACGGGGGAGCGGTCGAGGCAATGACGGTCGAGCGGCTGCAGTTCCGCCTCGCCGCGAACCTGGGCGCGGGGTGCCTGCCGGGATTCATCGGCGACGGGGGTGATCGGCCGACGTTCCAGCGTCGCCAGCTTCTTGAGTAGGTCCTGCGTGCCCGCCAGTTTCATAGGCCATCTCCGACGCTGATTGCCCACAAGTGGGGAGCGCTATCGGGAAGATCGGCACAGCGGAACAGGGACTTGACGCCGGCGGGCGGTTATGCGGTTGTTTCGGGAGGCGATTGGCGGCCGCGCAAGGAAAACCCCACCTTTGGGGGTGGGGTTCAGGTGATGACGTTTTGGTTTGAAGCCAGCTCAGGGCACCGGGTGGTCGCTCATGTAGCTGGGGCGATCCTGCAGCCACAGGTAATCCCAGTCGTCGTTGAGCTGACGCAGGTTGGTGTCGAAGGTGCGCTTCTTACGGGTGGTGCGCTGGTCAGAGGTGAGGCTGAGGGTTTCCATTTCCGGGCTCATATCCGCCCAGACCGACTCCTTGGTCACGCGACCGTTGCTGCACGCACCGAGGGACAGGGCGAACACCATCAGCAGCGAGGCAACAAAGCCTTTGAGAAGCAGGTTACGCATGATTGGACCACCTTTCACGGATTTGGGAGGGTAACGGATTGTGACCCAAGGCCGTGAGGTTGTCAAACGCAAATTGAACGCTGTGGAGAGGGATCAGGCGGAGGCTTCGGGCTCGGTTGCTGTGGGGTGAGGTGGGGGCCGCCACCAGCGGTACATCCAGTGGCGTCCGCGGCGAACGGTTCGGCGAAGGCGGGGGAAGCGTCGCTCGATGCGCAGCCGGAGCTGTCGCGCCAGGCGGATGTCGGCCGAGAGCACCATCAGTGCCAGCATGAGCAGCACACTGCCCTGCAGGACGGGGAGAAAGAGTCCGACCACGCCCAGGACCAGCAGCGCCATGCCGCCGGTGACCCGCCAGTAGTTGGGTGGGCGGTTTCGGATTGCTTCGCGCATCGCCCGCAGCCGAGCCTGTTGATGATTCATGGAGGATTGTAGGGAGCGGAATCACAGGAGCGAGCGGTTCCGTTACGGTGGATCAGGGGGGGGAGAACCCCACTTCGTCATTCGGTGGGGCAAGTGAAATCGTCCCAGCGGATCGAGAAGTATTCGTCGGGGGTGCCGGGCTGCCGTTACAATGCAGTGGGCGACGATTCGCTCGTGCTGGACGGGAACGCCTTTTCGAGGTGGTGTCGGTGCAATCGTTCATTCTGGAGATGCCGTCGACGTCGTCGGCCCGATCGTGGCGATATTTGCCGCCGATCAAGCCGGTGCACGAGGCGATGAGCCGACACCTGATTCTCCAGGCGGCGGATGCCGCGCGTCTGCGCGCGTTGGTGAATGGGCCGCACCATGACCGGACGGGGCAGCGGGCGCTGGTGATCGGCGCTGGGCGATGTCGCGACATTCCGGTGCGCCAGTTGCTTGAGCGGTTTGAGCGGGTGACGCTGACGGATATCGATGCGGACTCGGTGCGTCGCGGGTTGGCGGAGGCGGGGCTGTCGGCTGAGCAGGCGCGGCGGGTGGAGGTGAGCATTGAAGATGTGGTGGGGGTGAGCGATGCGATGGCACGGGGAACCGATGCCTGCTTTGCCGAGGGCGTCTGGACGCTTGCATCATGCGAGCACCTTGTGGAACGAATGGCATCGTTCATTGAGCAGCTCGAACCGGTGCGTTCGACGCCGGAGCAGCCGTACGACCTGGTGGTTGCTTCGTGTGTGATCAGCCAGTTGCATCTTGCCTCAGCGAAGCGGGTGGCGAAGGAGTTTTTCCGGCGGTTTCCCGAAGCGATCAAGCTGGATCGGCAGCCGCGCTGGCGGCAGGCGGTGTGCACGTTGGCGGCACGGATGCAGCGGTGCTTCATCGATGTGGTGCATGACCTGACAGCGGACACCGGACGCATCTACCTTTCCGCGACGCCTCGGGTGCATCCGATCTATCGCGCACCGCACGGCAAGTGGAAGACGCGTGAGACGCACGACATGCTTGCCCATGCGACGCTGCGCGAGTTTCTGGACGACCGGTTTGTCGTGGAGGCGCAGTCGCAGTGGCAATGGTCGCAGCCGATGCCGGCAAACTCGGAGAAACCGGGCGACCTGTTCGACGTCGAGGCGATGGTGCTGCGCAAGGCAGGGCGGTGAGCTGTCTTTGCGGCCGGGACGCGTGTCGGTACGACGGCACGACGATGGCGCGGTTGCGCAGACTCAACGTGCGATGACTCAGCAGGTCTGCGTGGCCACGGCGGGGAGGCCGGTGGATTCGGTGATCTGTTGGGCGAAACGGGCGGCCTCATCGGCATCGGAAGCGATGGTGAACATGGCTGCGCCCGATCCGGTGATGTGGACGGGCCGGCGCAGTGTGTCCGTGAGCTTCGTCAACAGTTCGGCGAGCTGTGGCTGAACGTGGCAGGCGGGTGCGGCCAGATCGTTGAAGGGGCTATCGGGCGCAAGTTTACCGGTTACCAGGCGGCGAACGCGCGCGGTGTCGGGCAGGTGGGCGACGTTCTGATCGGCCCGCTGCACATCCAGTGCGTGGTAGACCGCGCCGGTGGGGCATGTCAGGGGCGGGAGGATGAGTGTCAGGTGGATCGGCCGGGCGAGCGGCGCGGGTTCGATGCGTTCGCCTTTGCCCGTAACGATCGCCGAGGGGGCTCCATGCAGGGCATCGACGAGGAAGGCGACATCGCTGCCGAGCGTTGCGCCCCATGCGATGAGTCTGTCGCGATCGATGCCAAGGTCAAAGAGCTGATTGATGGCGATGAGGACGGCCGCGGCATCGCTGGATCCGCCGCCGAGGCCCGCGCCGGTGGGAATGACCTTCGTCAGTTGCACTGACACCGGCAGGTGTCGACCGACCTGCTCTTCGACCAGCTTGTGGGCGCGGAACGCCAGATCCTTTTTAAGCGGCCAATTAACGATGCCGGGCTGCGGCGCATCGTCGGCGAAGGTGATGTTGAAGGTGGTCGTGTCGTTGTCGCTTTGGGTGACGACGAGGCGGTCGCCGAACGTCAGGGCGATCATCCAGCTTGCCAGGGGGTGCAGACCATCGGCGTCGGGCGGGCCGACGGACAACGCCACGTTCACCTTGGCGGGGCAGGTCAGTTGGATCGTTGCCACGGTCGTCGCCGATCAGAGCATGCACACATCGTCGCGTTCCGCACCGGCGGCGACGGGCTCGGGTTCTTCGGTCAGCGGCGTGATGTTCAATCGCACCGGCTGCTGCAGCATGCTCGCGGCCGAGGCGACACGGGCAGCGCCGGGGGCAGCGCTGGTCGCGACGGGACGGCTGGGTGCCTGCAGCGTCTGACGCACCGCAGCGATCACCTGCTCACGCGGCTGATTCAGCATGATCGAGCCATGCAGCACCGCCCAGGCTTTCTGCGCCAACGCTGCATCGCCAAGGCGACGGCTCCAGCCTTCGATCAGGCTCGTCACGATCGACGGCAGGGCGGGCTGCGTGACGGCGCACGGCCCCACCGAGGAGAGCCAGAACATCAGTCGATACGTCTGCGGCTCGGCGAGCGCGGCATCGAGATACAGTTGCACGCTCTGATCGAACGAGCCACCCGACTCAATTACAGCCGCCGCGCCTTCCAGTCGCTGTTCAGCGACGGCAAGCAGCAGTTGGCGCTTGTCCTTGAAGTAACGGTAAATCGAACCCACCGCGCAATTCAGCAGCGAGGCGATTTTGCGAATGGTTGTGCCGTCGTAACCCACCTCCGCCAGCGCCTGCGCGGTGGCATCGAGGATGATCTGACGGTTCAACGAGACGGTGGGGGCCTGCTCGGCGACGTGAGCCGGTGCGTCCTGCATGCTCATGGTGTTCACCTCCCTGCGAACTCGGAGCCAGTGTCTGGATTGTGTGTGCGCTTGTCAAGTAATCGGCAAGACAGCGGTAGCGGGTGGAGATTTGGTGAGTTCGCGCGGGCGATGCGTCGTGATCACCATCGCACACTTCGCAATTCACCGAACCGCGTCATTCATCCGCGCCAGTGTCGCTCGTCACCGTCGCGGGTTCCGTGGTTGGTGTGGTGGTCGGCGTGTCGTTCGATGCGGCAGGAGCGCGACCACTGCGTGGGGGATGAACGTTGGCCAGGACGGTGGTGCCGGCGAACACGCGATCGCCCACGTTCACCGCGACCTGCGGCTGATGTGCCTTGGGCAGATAAAGCTCCGTGGTGGAGCCAAGCTTGATGATGCCGAACCGCTGGCCACGCTGCAGGGTTTCCTCCACCTGCGCGGCGTTGACGATGGTCCGGGCAAGCAGGCCTGCCACCTGGCGCACCGCGGCGATCGGGTGCCCCTGGAAGGGGTGTGCGAGAACCATCAGCGTCGCTTCGTTCACCTCGGCCGACTCGGGGTTGAGCGCGTTGAGGTGCTTGCCGGGACGGTGCGTGATGGACGCGACCACGCCGTGACAGGGGCTGCGGTTCACGTGGACGTTCAGGACGCTGAGGAAGATGCGGACGCAGACGGCCGGGCCGTCGAACGGCTCGAAGTGTTCGATTTCGTGGATGGAACTGACGCGACCATCGGCGGGGCTGACGAAAGCGCCGCGCTGGGTGGGAATGCGTCGGTTGGGATCACGGAAGAAGCTGAGCACCGCGAGGGTGAGGAGCACGGCAAGGACGGTGACGGACCACAACCCCAGCACGGAAAAGGTGACCGACAGCATGAGGCCGATGGCGATCACCGTCAGCCATTCACGTTTGGCATAACTGCTGAGCATGGCGGAATTGTAGCGGAGGAACGCGGGGAAGCGACTGGGGCGCGCGCATTTGCTGCGTCGCCTGCGGGGCGGCGATCGGCGTGCCCGCCCCGGTGTCGCGGAGGGTTGCTCGGCAGGGGCTTAGCGGTCCGCGGCCTTGCCGATGAACATGCCCACGATACCCAGAACAACGCTTGCTCCGAAGATGCCGCCGGCCCACATGTACACACCGTTGGTGGCGGTGGCGGGCTGGTCGCCGGTGATGGTGTTGACCAGCGCGGTGGGCACGCCCTGCACGAGGGAGATCGCCACGACGAGGGCGATGACCATGGCGGCGGTGGCGCCCACGAGCATGCCGATGGACAGGCCGTTGCCTGCCGGATCGCTGGGTTCGGAGGAGTAGACGACGGTGCCGGTGGCGACGACTTCGCCGGTGGGCACGCCTTCGGGCATCGCACCGACTTCCAGGCCGGCGGCGCTCTCAAAGACGTTGGAAGCGCCCAGGCCCGAGTCCATCTTGGCGTCGGAGCCTTCGCCGCCGCCGGGGTAGATTTCATCGAGCAGTTCAGCGCCGAGGCTGGTGTCGTCGCTCTCGTGGGTCAGGTCGAGCAGACCGCTGCCGGAGCCGACGCTTTCGAGGGAGAGTTCGGCATCGTCGGTGACGGAGCCGGAGGAGGTCATCTGCGTCTGAGCGAGGGGGTCGGCTTCGCCGATTTCGCCGGCGTCGAACACGCTGATGCCGGTGGCGCCGCGGGGGTCTTCGATGCCGGTGGCGGAACCGGAGCTCGCCAGGTCGATGGCATCGGTATCGCCACTGTCGACCAGAGGCATGAGCTGATCGGTGTCGCTGCCGATTTCACCACCGCCCAGCGTGCTGCCTTCGGAGCTGGCCATGGCGTCGACCTGCTCGCGTTTGAACATGAGTTTGTCGCGGTCGCGGAACTGCTGGAGCTTGCCGGAAACGGCCATTTCCTTGATTTCCGCTTCGCTCACGCCAAGCTTCTGGGCCGCCTCTTCCATGGTATAGAACATCTTGGCCATGACTCAAAGCTCCTGACGGTGGGGTCGATTGGGGGGAGTTACCGAGTGTCCGGGCCGAATAGAATTCCCGAAGTGTCCCAAGATTACGACATTTCACGGAACCTGACAAGCGGGGGTGGGGCTGGGGAAATGACGAAATTCGAATGACGAATGAACGATGCCGGGCACCGGACAGTCCTCCGTGCCTTCGTGCCTCGGTCCTTCATCCGTTCCTCCCCCCACACAGTTTCAACCTGTGAGCCGGTCGATGCCGATGGTGATGAAGATATGCTGCGCCAGTTGCTCACGATTGCCGACCGCTACATCGCCCACCTGCCCGGGTGGATGATGTTGCTTGGGGGGGCGGTGCTGCTGTCGGCGGCGGCGCTGGCGCCGGCGTGGCTGGAGGCTCGCGAACTGGCCTGGCAACGCGACATCATGAAGCTGCAGCACGAGCGGCTGATCGAGCAGGAGGCCGGCTACGCCCGGTTCCGCGAGGCGCTGGCGAACGATGATCCGGCGGTGCTCACGCGGCTGGCGTTCGTGCACCTTCGCCAGAAACCCGTGGGGGCTGATCCCCTGGGTGTGGTGGCGTTCAACGATGCGGGCGACTATGCCCTGCAGTTTGTGAGCGATCCCAACGATCCGGAGACGTGTTATCGGCTGGTGCGCGACTGCCTGGATCATCCCACCGCGGGGAACGTGGATGCCTGGCTGTATCGGCCGATGCCGCAGGTCGGCGTGGACTACGCGCCGCTTCCGCCGGTGCGGGGGCGGATCGTGCGATTGGCGACCGGTCCGATGCGGGTGCCGCTGGCGGCGGCGGGGCTGCTGTGCATCGCGGTGGGGCTGGTGCCGCCGACGATGAGTGAGGCGTGAGGGGCGCGGCTTGAGGGGGTGAGGTGTTAGCGGCGCATCATTCCTGATCGCTGGCGACCTGGCCGCCCATGCGACGCCACAGGTCCAGTCCGCCGGCAAAGTCATACACGTTGGTGTAACCCTGCACGAGCATGCGTTTGGCGGCAGCGCGGGACAAGGGATCGCCCAGTCCGCGGGCATAGACCACCACGTTCTGCACTTCGGCGAGGCGCGGGTCGCCTGGCCCCAATTGGGTGAAGGGAATATTCACCGCCATGGGCAGGCGACCTTTGGCGAACTGGTCCGGCGATCGCACATCGATGACCAGCGTGGGCGCTTTGCGGTCGTTGAGCAGTCGCAGAAGCTGTTCGTAATCGAGGACGGCCACGTCCTTGTCGCTGGTGCGCGGCCCCGATTTGCACCCGGTGAGGCCGAGCGAAACAACAGCCAGGGCGAGCAACATCATCGCGGTGGGGAGCCAAAGTCTTGCCGACATGCTGGTTGATCCTTTTTTCACGCGCAGGTCCCCGGCAGGGCGGCGCGACGGCAACATCTGATCGTTGCAAAGCATACGGGATTTCATGCTGACGGTGTAGTGAGGCGTGCCGTGCGGTGGTGTCTACTGGGACGTTAAGCGGTGGTGTTGGCTTGCCGATCAACATCGGCACGCAATGCCGGGCGCCGCTTCAAGCGACGGCCGCATCGGGGCGGAGTGGGAGAAAGCCGCGAACCTGTGAAGCGATGTGGCGCCCCGAATCGGCGCCTGGCTTGCGTCGTTTTCAACATCGGCATGCAGCAGTGGCGACCGCGGGTTTTGTGGGAACCCGGCGGCGTCATTACCATGACGAACGATGAAAGTTGCGTTATTCGTCACCTGTTTGACCGACACGTTCTATCCCCGCACGGGCATCGCGGTGGTCAAGGTGCTTGAGCGGCTCGGCTGCGAGGTGCTGTTTCCCGATGCGCAGACCTGCTGCGGTCAGCCGATGTACAACAACGGCCTGCACGATGAGGCCCGCGATCTGGCGCGACGGCTGATCGACGTCTTCGAACCTTACGACTACGTGGTGACCCCCTCCGGATCCTGCGCCGCGATGGTGCGCGATTATTATGCGGAACTGCTCGAGGAGGACCACGCCTATCACCATGCCGCCCAGACGCTGGCGGGCAAAATGTACGAGTTCGTCGAGTTCCTGGTGAAGGTGCTCAAAGTTGACCTCAAGGCGCTGAACGTGACGTGGCCCGGCGAGGTGACGTACCACTATTCGTGCCACCTCCGCGGCATCGGCATGACCGATGAGGCGATCCAACTGATGCGGCAGGTGCAGGGGCTGACTTACAAGCCGCTGGAAAAGATGGACCAGTGCTGCGGGTTCGGCGGAACGTTCGCGATGAAGTACCCGCAGATCAGCGGCGAGATGGTGCGCGACAAGGTGCAGTGCATCGCAGCCACCGGGGCGGACACGGTGATCAGCAACGATGCCGGCTGCACGATGAACATCGCCGGGGCGTGCCGACGACAGGCGGTCGATGTGCGGTTCAAGAGCCTGGCGGAGGTCATCGCCGAGGGAATGGGGCTGTTGGAGAAGGCGTAGTGGGGGGGACGTTCGAAGTGCCAAGTTCGCATGACGGCACGGTTCTTTGATTGACGGCATCGGGTGGGGATCTGCGGCTTACTTATGACGACGACTGCTTTATCGAGTTCGGGAACGTCGGCGGCCGGGGCGGCGCCGGTGGCGCTGACGCTGAACGGACATGACCTTTTGTTCCCATCGTTGCCTTACGACCTGCACGCGCGGGCGGATGTGGCGACGAAGGACCGGGCGCTGCAGCAGTTCGTTAACACGGCCACGTACAACCGCGATCAGTTGCGCAAGCAGACGTGCCAAAGCGTGTTTGGCGACCGGTACGATGCCATGCGCACGCTGGCGGGGCGGATCAAGCAGCACACGCTCGACCATCTGGACTATTACCTGGAGCGGTTCATCGACAACGCCGAGGCGGCGGGCGTGAAGGTGCATTTCGCGATCGATGCCGAGGAGGCGAACGCGATCTGCGTCGACATCGCCCGGCGCATCGATGCGAAGCTGTGCGTCAAGAGCAAGTCGATGGTGACGGAGGAAACGCACCTGGTGCCGCAGCTCGAGGCGATCGGCTGCAAAACCGTCGAAACCGACCTGGGCGAGTTCATCCTGCAGGTGGACAACGATGCGCCGTCTCACATCGTCACGCCGATGATCCACAAGGATCGCACCGCGGTGGGGCGGGCGTTTGAGCGCGAACTGGGCGTGCCCTACACGGACGATCCAGCCGAGCTGACGAAGATCGCCCGACAGTTCATTCGCGAACGCTACCGCCGCGCGGACCTGGGCATCAGCGGCGGGAACTTCCTCGTCGCCGAGACTGGGTCGACTGTGATCTGCACCAACGAGGGCAACGGCCGATTGTGCACCAGCGTGCCGCGCGTGCACGTGGCGTTTGTCGGAATCGAGAAGCTGGTGCCCGACCTGCCGAGCCTGGGCGTGCTGTTGAAGCTGTTGGCACGCAGCGCGACAGGCCAGCCCCTGACGGTGTACACGCACATCATGACGGGGCCGCGCCGTGCCTCGGAGCCGGATGGCCCCGAAGAGCAGCACGTCATCCTCATCGACAACGGTCGCAGCGAGGTGCTTCGTCGAGAGACGCGGGAGATGCTGCGCTGCATCCGTTGCGGCGCATGCCTCAATGCGTGTCCGGTGTATCGGAAGATCGGCGGGCACAGTTACGGCGCGGTGTATTCCGGGCCGATCGGCGCGATTCTCACACCGCTTCTCAAGGGAATGGAGAACTACAAGGACCTGCCCAACGCGTCGTCGCTCTGCGGGGCGTGCTTCGAGGCGTGTCCGGTGAAGATCAACATTCCCAAGTACCTCGTGCAGCACCGCGCGACGATGGTGCGGCAGTCGATCACGGGCTGGCGCGATCGTGCCGCGTATCGGTTGTGGGCGCTGTCGCTGCGACACCCGGCAACGTACCGGTTCGGCGGCTGGATGCAGAAGCGCATGTTCCGAGCACGCGCGAAGATGGCGGGCACGCTCACCAAAGGCGATGCCTACGCCGCACGCGGGTGGCTGAACTCGGGAATCGGCGGCTGGACGCGCGAGCGCGACATGCCCACCCCACCAGCCAAAAGCTTCCGCCAATGGTGGCGCGAAGAGGGCAGGGCATGAACCAAAACCCAGCCCGCATGACCGTTTGAAGTACTCTCCTTATGTGCCTTTGTGCCTCCTTGTGACTACTGTCATGACCTCACGTGAAACCTTCCTCAATCGCGTTCGTCAGCCGCTGCACCGCGCCAAGGGGGCGCCGTTGTCCGAGGCCCGGCCGCAGATCGACCCGACGGTCGCGCGACTGCTCAACAACGATGCGGATGTGACCGCGGTGTTCATGGAACAGGCCCGCGCCACGGGAATGGATGTGCGCCAGGTCACTGCAGATGGGCTCGCCGATGCGGTGCTGGCGCTTTTGAAGGAAGCGGGGGCCAAGCGCATCGCACTGGCGGCGGCAACAGGCAGCCCGGTGGCGGCGTTGCGGTCAAAGATGGAAACAGCGGGCATGACCGTCGCAACATCGCTCGATGAGCAGTTCGACACCGATGCGGGGATCACGGATGTGCGGGCAGGCATCGCGGAAACGGGAACACTCGTGTGCGTGACGGATAGCGATCACAGTCGCGGGCCGAGCCTGATCCCCCCGGTGCACATCGCGGTGGTGCGCGCCAGCGACATCGTCGCGGACATGTTCGACTACTTCGCTGCCGTTGAGGGACAAACCGGTCAGGCCATGCCCAGCAGCACCGCGTTCATCACCGGCCCCAGCAAAACCGCCGACATCGAAGGCATTCTCATCACCGGCGTCCACGGCCCGGCAACCGTTCACGTCCTGGTGGTGGGAGAGGCTTGAGACGCGAGGTACGAGTCTTAACCACTCACCCACAACCCTCCCCTCACACCGTTCCCGACCACGTGCCCGGGAACAGCAGCACGGGGACTTCGGACTGTCGAATCAGATTCGCGGGCACATCCCCCGCGATGAGGCGTTTGAGCCTGCCCTTGCCGGTGAGCCCCAGCACGATGAGCGTGCAGGCGCGGGCCTTGGCGGTGTTGAGCAAAGCTTTGGCGATGTCGTCGCTGTAGAGCATCACCCCTTCGGCGGGCACACCCTTGCCCTGCATCACCTCGGTCAGGATGTTCAGCGTCTGCTCGCCACGCTGCCGGGCGTCGGATTCGCTTTCATCCTCCTCGTGGGGATGGGCAACGTGGGCAATGATCACCTCCGCATCGAGCCGCTGCGCCAGATCGCTGATCGGCCCGGCCAGCTTCTCGCTCGCCCAGGGTGAACTCACTGCCACAAGTACGCGACTCTTCGCCAAGTCCTTCGCTCCAACTCGTTCCCATGCGTCAAGATAGATGCAAGCCCTCCAGTATAAGGCTTTGAGGCGTACGAACGAAATCGGATCACGCTGCATCGTCGCCGACCTCGAAACGCCACTGGTTGCGTCGCTTCCTCTGGCGCCCCTTGTTTGCTTCGCGTCATCGCCCGGTCGTCTTCCATTGACTTGCCTCAATTGTCGCACTAGCGTTTGCGCCGACTTGCCTTGCCGGCCGGTTGGTCGTTTCCCGCGATTGCCATCGGAAGAACGAGACATGCCGCATCATCCGCAACCCGCCACGCTGGGCCAACTTAAGCAAACGTCCTACCGCTTCCGCTCCGTCAAGCAGGAGATGCGCGAGAACCTCATCGCCCGCCTGCGCGGCAAAATGCCGATCTTCCCGGGCATCCTCGGCTATGAGGCGACGGTGCAGCCGCAGATCATCCACGCGATTCTCTCCCGCCACGACATGCTGTTTCTCGGGCTGCGCGGTCAGGCGAAAACACGCATGCTGCGCATGCTGCCGCAGTTGCTCGACGAGTGGACCCCCGTGTTGGCGGAGGTGGAGATTCCCGACGATCCGTTGCAGCCGATGACCACGATGGGCAGGCGTCTGGTGCGCGAGCAGGGTGATGATGCCGCCATTCGCTGGCTCCACCGCGACGAGCGTTACCACGAAAAGCTCGCCACCCCCGACGTCACCATCGCCGACCTCATCGGCGAGATCGACATCGTCAAGCACGCCGAGGGACGCTACCTCTCCGACGAATCGACGATGCACTTCGGCCTGATCCCCCGCACCAACCGCGGCGTGTTCGTGATCAACGAACTGCCCGACCTGGCGCCGCGCATTCAGGTGGGCCTGTTCAACGTCCTCGAGGAACGCGACATTCAGATCCGCGGCTACCCGATTCGGTTGAACCTGGACCTGTGCCTGGCGTTCTCGGCCAACCCGGAAGATTACACCAACCGCGGCCGTATCGTCACGCCGCTCAAGGACCGCATCGGCTCGGTCATTCGCACGCACTACCCGCTCTCGATCAGCGATGCGATCGACATCACACGCGAAAACGCCTGGGTGGAGCGTGACGCTGCTGACGCCAAAGCAGCATCCGTGCCGCGCGTGGAGGTGCCCACCTTCCTCCACCGCATCATCGAGGAAGCGGTGGTGCTCGCCCGCAACAGCCCGCACATCAATCAGGCATCCGGCGTCTCCGTGCGCACCAGCATCGCCTCGCTGGAGAACGTCGTGTCCAGTGCCGAACGGCGGGGCATTCTCACCGGGGAGGATCGCGTCGTGCCACGCATCTGCGACCTCAACCACGTCGTCGCAAGCTGTCGCGGCAAGGTGGAGCTGATGCTCGCCGAAGACGGCAGCGCCAGCGAGGACAAACTCATCGCGGCACTGCTTGGCGAGGCGATCAAGTCCATCTTCAATGAAGTGGCCGACGTCGACCGCTACGACGCGATCGTCGAACAGTTTGAGCAGGGGCTGAAGCTCGTGGTGGGGGATGATGTTCCCGCTGCGGAGTTGGTCGCGGGCATGCGGCATGTCGAGGGCCTGCTGCCTGCCGCCACCGAGTTGGCACGCGATCTGGGGGTTGACCTCAACGACGAGGCCATGCTTGCCAGCGTGGGGGAGTTCCTTCTCGAAGCGCTCTATGTCAACAACCGGCTGTCCAAGTCGGCATCGGCGGGGCAGACGCGATACACGCGCTGAGACGGTGTCGAAGCCACCTGGAGGAACACGTCCCTCGGCGTGCCGCGGTCGCCTGATGCGCCTTGGGCGCGTCCATTGGGTCGCCGGGGGAAATCTGGTATCTTGAGGTCCCCGCGAACGAGGCATTACGACCGTAGGACACTGGCCCCCGACGTGGTGGTCGGCGGCGATTTCATGCACAGGAGTGATCCCATGTATCAGCAACGGGTGCTTCGCGGCGGGGCAATCGTGATGGCCATCTGCATGCTCATCGTCTCGGCGGTGGCGGAAACGGTTGTCGCGGAGGAAGCGCTGGTCTTTACCGCGCGGCGGCAGGTGCCGGTGCGCCCCGGCAGCACCGAGTTCCGTGTCGTGCATGAGGAAGTCCGCTGGGATCCCACCCGCACCGCGGTGGTCATCTGCGACATGTGGGACAAGCACTGGTGCCAGGGCGCGACCCGTCGCGTCGCCGAGATGGCGCCGCGCATGAACGAGACGGTGGCGGAGCTTCGCCGTCGCGGGGTGCTGGTCATCCACGCACCCAGCGACACGATGAACTTCTATGCCGACACGCCGCAGCGCCGTCGCGCACAGGCCGCCCAAAAGGTCGACACCGCCATTCCGCTGCGTGGCTGGTGCAGCCTCGACACCGAGCGCGAAGCACCGCTGCCCATCGACGATTCCGATGGCGGCTGCGACTGCGAGCCCAAGTGCCGACAGGGTCGCGCCTGGTCGCGGCAGATCCCCACGATCGAGATCCACGATGCCGACGCCATCACCGACGATGCCCACGCCTATTACCTCATGAAGGAACGCGGCATCGAGAACGTGATCGTCATGGGTGTGCACACCAACATGTGCGTGTTGGGGCGGCCGTTCTCCATCCGACAGATGATCTACCAGGGCCAGAACGTTGTATTGATGCGCGACCTGACGGACACGATGTACAACTCCCGGCGCAAGCCGTTCGTCCCGCATGCCGCGGGAACGGACCTGGTCATCGAGCACATCGAACGTTACTGGTGCCCCTCGACGACGTCTCACTTTTTCACCGACAAGCCCGCCCATCGCTTTGCCGATGACAAGCGTCCGCACGTCGTGTTCATCACCGCCGAGGACGAATACAGGTCGCACGTGACGCTGCCACGGTTCGCCCAGCGCCTGCGCGACGAGCAGCATGTCAAGGTGACCGTGCTGCACGGCGATACGAAGGACCGCCACAACATTCTCGGCATGGACGAAATCGCGACGGCCGACGTGGTGGTGCTGTACGTGCGTCGCCGGGCGCTTCCGGCAAGGCAGATGGCCTACCTGCGTGCCCACCTGGAACAGGGCAAGCCCCTGGTCGCGCTGCGAACCACCAGCCACGCCTTTGCCCCGCTGGACAACCCGTCCAGCGAACTGGCACGCTGGCCTGAATTCGATGGTCAGGTGCTCGGCGGGAACTACACCGGACATCACGGCGCGGGCCCCATCGCGACCGTTGTAAAGGCCGAGACCACCCGGAACGATCCGCTGCTGAAGGACGTGCCCGACACGTTCCAGAGCAAAGGCTCGCTCTATATCGTCAGTCCGCTCAAGGAAGGCACGCGCGTGCTCCTGACCGCATCGGTGCCGGGCAAGGATCCGCAGCCGGTGGCGTGGACCCACCGCTATGGTCGCAGCAACGTGTTCTACACGTCGCTGGGCCATCCCGATGATTTCGACAACCCCGCCTTTCAATCGCTGTTGCGCAACGCGATCGACTGGGCATGTGATCGCAAGTAGAAATGCGATCGGAGTGATTGAACGTTGTTTGGACCGTTTGTGACGCATGCTCCGAATCTGCCCGATGCTCCTCGATGGTTGCGGCTGATGATTCCGGTGGTGACGTATCCGCTGCTCATGGCGAGCATCGTCATCGCCCCTGAGTTTTACGACTTCATGATGCGGAAAGAGGGCGGGATCGAGTATCTGGCGGTCCTCCTGCTGGTGATCGGCATCGGCTACGGCGTGACGCTGCTGGCACGCTATCGCAATCAACTGCCGCGACAATGGCTGGTGTGGTGGTTCGTCCTGGCGGTGGCGGGCATGTTCGTCTTTGCTGGCGAGGAGATCAGTTGGGGGCAGCACCTGGGGTTCTGGACCGAAGAACAGGTGCCCGAGGCGATCAAGGCGATCAACGATCAGAACGAGACCAACCTCCACAACATCAGCAACGTGCTGGATCAGGGGCCGACCAACCTGATCGTCGCGGGGACGTTTCTGGCGTATGTCCTGCTGCCGCTGCACCTGCGACGACGCGGCGAAACGATGCAGGTGGACAACCCGGGCTACTGGTTCTGGCCCACGCGCGCCGGGCTGCTCGCCGCGATCGGCGTGCTGATCATCCCCTTTCCCAAACGCATCTACGAATGGACGACGGGGGAGGACGGCCCGGGATGGTTGCGACACAGTGAGCTGCATGAGTTCTACATCGCGCTGCTGATGACCATTTACATCGTCAGCGTGTTCCATCGCGCCCGGGCGATTGCCCGGCACGGCGCGCCGCCCCAGCAGGCGGTCGAAGAATCGACGGACACCGCCGCCGCTGCGACAGTCGGCTCATGAATTTTGCCATTGGCGCGTACGGTCCGGCGGGTTTGTCGCTACGATAGGCGACCATGAGCCACGAACTGGGAAGCTTTTGTCTGGTCTTGCATTGTCATCTGCCTTACGTGCTGCGGCACGGCGTCTGGCCTCATGGCGAAGATTGGCTCTACGAGGCGGCGGCGGAAACCTACCTGCCCCTCATCGCGCTGATCGATGAGTGCCTCTACTTCAACGCCTCGCCGCAGATCACCATCGGCCTCACACCCGTTCTGCTCGAACAGCTCGCCCACGAGCACTTCAAGACCGGCTTCGAACGCTACCTCGAAGACCGCATCGAACGTGCCAAGAGCGACCGCCGGGACTTCGAGCAAAAGGGCGACGGCCACCTGCAGTACCTCGCCGACCGTTGGCGCGACTTCTACAGCAAGCTGCTCGAACAGTTTCAGGCGCTCGGCCGCGACATTCCCAAGGCGTTTGCCGACCGCGCCCGGGCGGGGCACATCGAGATTCTCACCTCGGCGGCGACGCACGGCTATCTCCCGCTGCTGTACGAGGACGCCTCCATCCGCGCTCAACTGCGTGCCGGGCTCGCCACCAGTCATCGCATTCTCGGCTTCAAGCCCACGGGGATGTGGCTGCCCGAGTGCGCCTATCGACCCGGCGGACCGTGGAACCCTCCCATCGGCTGGGCGGGCAAGGAGTACCGCATCGGCATCGAACACCTCGTCGCCGACGAAACCATCAACCACTTCTTCGTCGAGAACCACCTCATTGAACGCTCCAACAGCGAGCAGGTCTTCAACGATGGACAGTGGTGGAAGGTGAGTTGGGATGAGGCGGCGCGCTACCCGACCCGCGGCTGGCGCTCCGTCAACGAAGCGCACAGCGTCAACTCCGATGGCACGGGGCTCGGTCGCGTCAGCGTCATGGCGCGCGACCCGCGCGTCTGCGAACAGGTGTGGTCCGGCTCGATCGGTTACCCGGCGGATGGCACCTACCTGGAGTTCCACAAGAAGTGGGGCAGGGAACGCGGCCTGCGCTACTGGAAGGTGACGGGCACGAAGGTCGACCTGGGCGACAAGCACCTGTACTACCCGGACGATGTGCCGAGCAAGGTCTACAGCCACGCCATGCACTTCTGCGACTTCGTGCGCAGTCGGCTGGCGGACTATCGCAACTTCAGCGGTCGCACCGGCGTGGTGACGGCGACGTTCGACGCGGAGCTCTTCGGCCACTGGTGGTTCGAGGGGCCGCAGTTCCTGCGCGATGTCATCCTCAGCTTCAACGCCGACCCGGCGATCAACCTCACCACGACGGAGAAGTACCTCAACAATCATCCACCGGACAAGGTGGTGTCGATGCCCGAAGGGTCGTGGGGTGAGGAAGGCGATCATCGCGTCTGGTCCAACGACCACATCAACTGGATGTGGGACATCGAGTACCGCTGCGAGGCGTCGTTCGGCAAGGCGACGTTCGAACTGCCCTGGCGCACCGATGACCAGATCAAGACGCTGCTGCAGAAGGCCGGCCGCGAACTGTTGCTCCTGCAGGCGAGCGACTGGGCGTTTGTCATCACGCGCGGACAGGCGATCGACTACGGCATCAAACGGTTCATCATGCATGTCGCTCGCTTTGAAATGCTCATCGCTCATGCGGAGAAGCTCGCGCGGGATTCGAGTTACCTGGGCAAGCTCACGGATGTCGAAAAGCACGAAATCGAGGATGCTGATCTGCACGACATCATCTTCAACGAGATCGACCTCAACTGGTGGAACATGTAGCGAGGCTTGATGCGAAGACGCGGGTAGCGCGTGTGACGCGGCGATGATTTCCTGCCGCCGGGTGGGTGATTCCCTTATTTCAGTGGCGCACGTGGAATTCCCTGCGATTCGTCGCGGGAATCGGCTAGAATGTTCCCGTCATGAAGATTCTGCTCGCCAGTTCCAACCCGCACAAACTGGAAGAAATCCGCGCGACGTTCGAGGCGTGCCGTGCCGCTCAGGGCGAGGATGCGCCGTGGATCGAGATGGTGTCGCTCGACGATGCGGGCGTCACCGTTCCCGAGCCCAACGAGGACGGTTCGACTTTTGAAGCCAACGCGATCGTGAAGGCGTACTACTACGCGGCCGCGGCGGGGATGATGTGTCTCGCCGATGACAGCGGGCTGGAAGTCGATGCGCTCGATGGCGAGCCGGGTGTGCTCAGCGCGCGTTACGCCGGTCAAACCGGTCCGCGTCAGGTGGTGGACCCGGCGAACAATCAACTGCTTTTGTCGCGGCTGGACGAAACGCCGGCGGAACGTCGCACCGCGCGGTTCGTGTGTGCGATGGCGCTGTGCGGGCCACGCGATGCCGCCAACGACATCGAAACGCTCGCGGTGGTGCGTGGCACGATCGAAGGGCGTATCCTCACGCGCGAGGAAGCGGGGCCCGATGCGCGGGGACGCGGCGACAACGGGTTCGGCTACGACCCGCTCTTCTACGTGCCTTCGCTGGGCAAGACGACGGCGGAGCTGTCGCCCGACGAGAAGAACGCCATCAGCCATCGCGGCAACGCCACCCGACTCATGTGGCTGCGACTGCGCGAGATGATGCTGGTGTAGCCGCATCAACAGGCGTTCACCTTTCAATCCATCCATCAACGTTGTTCGGTGTTCTGCGGTTCCCACCGCATTTCATAGCGGTGTTCGTTCGGCCGGTAGTAACCGTGAATGACTTCGCCGCGCTGGAAACCGAAGCGTTCGTAGGTGCGCAGCGCCGGGGTATTGGTGGGGTTGCAGGTGAGGATGACCGGGCGGCGCGCCTGGCTGAGGAAGTGGCGCATGAGATGGCTGCCCACGCCTTTGCCGCGATGATCGGGGTGGACGAAGATCTTGTGCAGCACATCAACGCCGCGCTCACCGGGAAAACACAGCAGCACGCCGAGGATGGCATCGTCGTTGTCGTGGCGGGCGATGCAGACCGTGGCGTGTTCGCACCAGATACGCCAGGTGTGCTCGCCATCGGGAATCCGGTGATCGCCCCAGACGATGCGGTCGAGTTCAGCCACGGCAATGAAGTCGGCGGGCGTGGCGCGATGGATGACGATGGCGTCGCTCATAAATCAATCCTCGGAACTCAGGCGCGCAGCGTGGCGTGTTGAATGGTCGCGTGGGCGAGTCGGTCGTGGTTGACCGTGACGCCGATGCCGGGGCCGGGCAGGGCGGTCACCTGTGACGGGCCGGACAATTGTGTCGGCGGATCGGCGAGGTCGTGCTTGTAGAAGCGATCGGTGGGGAAGATATCCGATGGATACGCCACGTTGGGCAGTGTGGCGAGCGCCAGGCAATGGGCAGCGCCGATGTTGGATTCGAGCATGCCGCCGATCCAGCAGGGGATGTTCGCCTGTTCGCACAGTTGCAGGATGCCGCGCGCCTGGGTGAGGCCGCCCACCCGACCGGGCTTGACGTTGATCCATCGCGCCGCGCCGATGGCGATCGCCTTGCGTGCCTTGTCGGGCGAGGTGATGCTTTCATCGAGGCAGATCGGCGTGCGGATGCGCTTCTGCAACGCCGCGTGATCGATCAGGTCATCATGTGCCAGCGGTTGCTCGATCATCGCCAGGTTGTACGCATCCAGCGCTTCGAACATCGCGCTGTCGGCCAGGGTGTACGCCGAGTTGCAGTCGATATGACAGACCAGGTCAGGAAACGCGCTGCGCACCGCGGCGACCATCGGCACATCCCAGCCGGGACGGAACTTCAGCTTCACCCGTTTGAAGCCAGCTTCGACCGCCTTGCTGATCTGGGCCAGCAGATCGTCGATGGAAGGCATGACGCCGAAGTCCGCGCCGACGTCGACGGTTGGCCGCTGTCCGCCGAGTGCCTGCCATAACGGCTTGCCCATCTGTTTGGCGTGCAGGTCCCACCACGCCAGATCGACCGCGGCCTTGGCGAAGTGGTTGCCCTTGAGGTGGCGCAGCTTGTCAATGAGGTCTTCGCCCGTGCGGATCTCCTGGCCGAGCACGCACGGCGAGATGAACCGGTGGATCGCATCGAACGTGGCCGAGGCGAACTCGGGGCAGTAGCCCGGCGTCGCCCAGCTCGTGCCCTCGCCCCAGCCATCAACGCCATCCGATGTCAGCCGAACCAGCACCGATTCGATCTCGTGCGTGTCGCCATACGCGGTGTTGAACGGCGTCACCAGCGGCAGACGAACACGATAAACGGCGAGCTCTTGGATACGCATGCAATTGGCTCCGGGAACGCGACATGATAATGGAGGAGGGGGAGGGGATTGGGTGATTGGGTGATTTGGTGATGTGGTGATGTGGTGAGGGATTGCCGATTGCCAATTGCCAATCGCGAACCGCTCCACGCTCCACACTCTTCGCTCCACGCTCCACGCTCTTCGCTCCATGTCACCCCCCCTCCCCCTCGACCTGGCTCGGTTTTCTGTAACGGGTTTGAAGCAGGGGGTTTGTGTTGAAAAAAGGCGATGTCACCCCCATGACAAAGACGACATGGTCTTTTGATTTTCGGATTGCGGATTGGCTCGAGGGCGTCCGGCTTTTGGCATCTGGCACGTGGATTCCGATCGTCGGCTTCGGCGGGTTTGTGCGCACGAATGGTGTGTCCCCTGGATTTTTTTGGGTTGTGTGGTTCTGGTTTTAGGTGTGATTGGTGCGAAGGGTGTTGTCGGATTGGGGGAAGGCGGTGGCAAGAGGGGACATTCTCGGTCTGAGGTGGACGTTTATATGGTACCCTAATATAATGCAAAAATCAATATCGCTGTTGGGTTATCCGGTGGGGCGGGAGTGGGAGCGCGCAGAAAACAGCCGCCGTGCGGTTGGGCGACGGCGGCTGTGTGATGGTTAAGTTGTTGGATGTTCAGACGCTGCGGCGGCGTCGGGTGGTGAACGCCAGGGCGCCGAGGCTGGCCATGGTGAGGCCGGCGGTGACTGGCTCGGGGATGGCGTAGTCGCCGTTGAGAACGCCCTTGGTTTTGGCACCGGGGCCGTAGGGGCTGCCGATGGCGTGGACGCGTGCGCCGAGGTACTGGCCGTAGAAGTCATCGAGTGTCAGCGACTTGGAATAGTGTTCCAGGACGAAGCTGACGTAGGGGTAGTAGTCGCCGTTCTCCGATTGGGGCCATCCGATGGCGACGCCCACATCATACGGCCCGGGGTTGTAGCTGCCGCCGCCGTTCATGTTGTTTTCCGTCGAGCCGACGTAGACGACGTTGTAGGCCGACTGCTTGATTTCGGTGATGGGCACGTTGGCATCTGAGATGTACAGGCCGCCCACCAGCGATTTGTCGGCGAGGTTGAAGTAGAACGCGGTGATGTCGGCGTACGGCTGGGCCCACAGTTCAACACGGATGCGGCCGTAGCCTCCCATGTCGGACAGCTTGACGTCGACGTCGACGTATCCGCTGGACGGGGTGTAAGGCTTCAGCACGGTGCTGGAGGTGAGCGCTTCAGCCGGCGCCGCCCCCCATCCCAGCGTCACCGCTGCCAAAGTTGTGAGTGCCAGAGTTTTTGCGCGCACCATAGCGTGTTCCCTCCCGCTCCTGTTGTGGAGCTTACAAGTGAAAAGGCTTCCGTCCCCCTCGCCCCCTGATGTGGCGAGCACTACGGAAAATGTATCGCTCGGCAGTGAGGGAAACAACGATTTTCAGCGGATTCGCCGCGTTTTGGACCCGTGCAGCGAACAGCTTGTCAGCAGGAAGCTTCGGTGAGGCGGGCGGGGGAACGGGCGAAATTTTTTTTGTGGGATTTGCTTTGAGGAGGTGGGGGAATGGCAAATGACGAAATTCGAATGACGAAAGAATGACGCATGACGAAGCTCGAATGACGGCGGTACGGCGCGTTCGATCATTCGTGCTTCGCCATTCGAATTTCCTTGTGCGGGAAGGCCTACGCCATGCGTCGCATCACGAGCGTGTCGTTCTGGCCACCGAAGCCGAAGCTGTTGGAGAGGCAGAAGCGGACCTCGGCGTCGCGCGCCTGGTTGGGCACATAGTCGAGGTCGCACGCCGGATCGGGCGTGTTGAGGTTGATCGTGGGCGGCAGCTTCTGATCGCGCAGCGCCAGCACGCAGGTGATCGCCTCGACCGCGCCGGCGGCGGCGATGAGGTGGCCCATCATGCTCTTGATCGAACTCATCGGCACGTTCTTGGCGTGCTCGCCGAACACGTGTTTCACCGCCAGGGTTTCGATCGAGTCGTTTTCGTGCGTGCCCGTGCCGTGCGCGGAGATGTAATGAATGTCCTGCGGCTGAAGCTGGGCGTTGGCGAGCGCCTGGCGCATGGCGGCGACTGCGCCGCGGCCCTCGGGGTGGATGTCGGTGATGCGGTACGCATCGGCGCTGGAGCCGTAGCCGACCACCTCGGCGAGGATGGGCGCGTTGCGTTTCTGCGCGTGTTCGAGCGTTTCGAGGATGAGCATGCCTGCGCCTTCGCCGAGCACGAAGCCATCGCGATCGACGGAGAAGGGGCGCGACGCGGTGGCGGGGTCATCGTTGCGGTTGGACAGCGCGGTGAGGCGGTTGAAGCCGGTGACGCCGAAGGGATGGATCATGGTGTGCGCCCCGCCGGCGATCATGACATCGGCGTCGCCGCGTCGGAGGATTTCGGTGGCTTCGCCGATCGCCTGCGTGGAGGCGGCACACGCGGTGAGGCAGTTGTACGTTGGGCCGAAAACGTCGAACTCCATGGCGAGGTGGGTGAGCGGCATGTTGGGTTCCTGCTCAACCTCGCGGGTCGCGTTCATGCGTTGGAGTGCCACGGCCGCCCATCGCGCCGCTTCGACGGCGCGTGTTTCATCGTTCCAGCCGGCGAGATTGGACGCGACGTAGTTGTCGAAGTCGAGCGATCCTTCACCGGAGCCGAGGTAGATGCCCAGCCGTTCGTGATCGAGTGCGTCGAAGGTGTCGAGTTGGGCGGCCCGCCATGCCTGCGCCGCTGCGCCGAGGGCGAAGGCGGTGTTGGAGCCGACGCCTTCGTGCGCTTCGGGGCGCTGGACGTACTTGCGGTAGTCGTAGTCCTTGACCTCAGCGGAAAACTGCGTGGGGAAGGTGGAGGCGTCGAACTGGCGCGTGGGGCCGATGCCCGACTCACCGGCCAGCAGTCGCTGCCAGACGGTTTCGATGTCGTGGCCGAGCGGCGTCACCCAGCCGATGCCGGTGATGACGACGCGACGAGGGGAGGCTTGAGGCGTGAGGCTTGAGGCTTGAGGGGTCACCTGACCATCTCCTTTATCGCACGGCGCAAACCGCTGAGCGTGCGAATGGTTTCTTCACATGGTTCATTCAAAGCTGAAAGCAATTTGTTCGTTGCGTACCCGAGACGCCCGGAAAGGGCGATGTAATATTGCGACGGCGAGATGATCCGCATGCTGAAAAGCCTTTAGCTTGCGATGATCCCGGCTCATAATTCCCCCTCAAGCATCTCCCATCACGCCTCAAACCTCTTCAACACCAGCGCCGCGTTCTGGCCGCCGATGCCGGCGGAGTAGGTGAGCACGGTGTTGATTTTGGCCGGTCGCGCGGGGGCGGCGGCGGCGTTCAGGCCGGGCAGGGGGGATTCGCAGTTGATCGTGGCGGGGATCATCTGCTCGGCAATCGCTCGGGCGGCAAGGCAGACGTCCAGCCCGCCGGCACCCGCGCCGCAGTTGCCCACCAGCGGCTTGCTCGAGACGATCGGCACACCCGCCAGCGCTTCGCCGAACACCGCCTTGAGCGCCTCGGCCTCGGCGGCGTCGCTGTCCTTGAGCCCCAGGCCGAAGGGAATCACCAGATCGATGTCGCCGGGGCTGACGTTCGCCTCGCGCATGGCGGAACGGATCGCCACGGCGATGCCCCGGCCCTGCGGATCGGGTCGCAGGTTACGCGCGGCGATGTTCACCGTCTGCGATGCGCCGAAGCCCGCCACCTCGGCATAGACGCGCGGTTTGGCGTCGTCCGGTGCCGCCGCGGCGCGCGCCTGGAACGTTTCCAGCGATTCGAGCAGCACGATGCCGCCGCCTTCGCCCACCACGCTGCCTGCCGCGGTGTCGCAGAACGGCCGCACGGCACGTGTGCCATCGTCGTTGCTTTGCGTGTTGTATCGTCCGGTCATGAGCTGGCGCAGAAACGCCATGGGGTTGAGCTTGCTCTCCGCGCCGCCGCAGAAGCACGCATCGGCTGCGCCGCGCTGAATGACGCGCAGCGACTCGCCGATCGACAGGCCGCTCGACGCCTCGGCACAGGTGATCGTGTTGCTGGGCCCCTGGCAGTCGTGAATGATCGTCACGTGGCAGGCGAGCATGTTGGGCAGGTACTTGAGCAGCCACAGCGGGGTGAGGTTCTGCATGCCGCTCTCGCCCCAGCGGTGGATGTCGAACGCGCCGCTGTCGTCGCGCGCTTCCGCCAGCGCGGCGGTCAGCTCGTCGAGATCGGCCGCGATCAGCCCTGCGCCGATGTGCGCGCCCACCCGGTGGGGCGGATAGCTCGGCTCGGCATCGGGATTGATCCCGCGCGTCACCAGGGCCGCATCCCGGGCGGCGAAGTCGGCGGCGGCGACGGCGAGCTCGATGTCACGCGCCATCACCTTCGTTGCCTTGCGGTAGCTCTTGGGGACGAAGTCCTTGACCGAGAGGTCGCGCACCTCGCCGGCCACACGGCAGTCGAAGCCCGACGCGTCAAACGCGCCAATCGGCCCCACGCCCGACCGGCCCGCCGCCGCCGCGTCCCACGTCGCCGCCATCCCCAGCCCGACCGCACTGACCGGTCCCAGTCCTGTCATTACAACCCGTCGTGTCATGCCGGGCATTTTAGGGAGTTGTGGCGCGGGCTGCACTGGGCAGGGTTGATGGGTGTGGGGATGCGGTGGGGGACCCAGCCACTGCGTGGCTGGGCTTTGGGTGAAGTCTTGCTTGGTTGGTTCTTCATTGCATCCCCGTTGATCCTGTTCATCCTGTCGAAAGCGTGGCGGCAGGTTCGATGCTGTGTGTCGCTGGATCAGGAACCACGCCGCGGCGAAGAGGTGCTTAAGTGGGGGCATTGCATCATCACGCTCTGGAATGATGGGAGAGGCTGCCTCAGACTGACTGCGAGTGTACGACATCGGGCGATGGGGCGGGCTTAATGAGGAACCACGCGGCGGTGAAGAGGGTGGTGGGGATGAGTTCGATGCCCAGGCCGTAGAAGCCGCGGTCGAAGAGGCTCAGGCCCAGGGTGATGGGGATGCGCAGGGGCAGAGGGTAGCCCAGCACGGGAACGCCTTCACTGAAAACGATGGGGATGGCGGGTGCGATGGCGATGAGGGCGAGGATGCGGGCGGACTTCATCCAGCGGCGGAACACGGCCAGACAGGCGACGGCGGCGAGAAGGATCGGCAGGCCGTAGATCCAGCCGAGGATGTTGCGGTAGAGCGATTCGTCGCGGATCAGGCCGATCACCCACCAGCCGCCCAGCAAGAGGTAGACGGCGATGGCGATGACGATGATGCGCGGCAGGTGTCGCATGAGAGGCCGCCGAGTTTAGCCACAGATGGTGAGTGGTGAGTGGTTTTGGGGCTCGTCATCCTCACACGGGGGACTCAACTCAACGCATCCGCTCGATCCTGTTCATCCTGTCAAACGTTGCGCCATTCGAACTTCGACCTTCTTTCGTCATTCGAAATTCGACCTTCGTCATTCGCGTTTCGCGTGCTTCGCGTCACCGTTTGGCTTTGTTCACGTGGTCGACGAAGTATTTTTTGGCTTCGCCGGCGAGGTAGAAGGAGCCGGTGACGATGATGAGGTCTTCGCGGCTGACGGCTCGGCCGGCGAGGCTGAGCGCCTGTTCGAAGTTGGGGGCGACCTGCGCCATCTTGCCGGACAGTTCGCCGAAGCGGGCGAGCAGGTCTTCGGGTTCGCAGGCTCGGGGGTTGGCCTTGGCGCGGGTGAAGATGACCTTGTCGGCGCCCAGCGCGATCTGCTTGAGCATGCCGTTGACGTCTTTGTCCTGCCCGCAGCCGAAGATCATGACCAGCGAGTCGTAGGCGATGTGAGCGCCGAGCGCTCGGACGAGGGCGTGGACGGAGGCGGCGTTGTGCGCACCGTCGACGATGATGCGCGGCTCGTTCCAGACCTGCTCCATGCGGCCGGGCAGCTTGGTGGCGGCGAGGCCGGTGATGACGTCTTCTTCCTTGAGGTTGAAGCCGTGCGCCTTGAGTTTGTCGAGCATCGCCAGCGCCAGGCCGCAGTTGAGCGCCTGGTGCTCGCCGCGCAGCGGGACGGGCAGGTGCTCGAACCGGCTGGTGGGGGTGGTGAGGCAGACGCGGGTGTGCGGGCCCAGCTCGCGGTTGGCTTCAAAGCGGTAGGAGAAGTCGATCTGCGCGCCGGTGTATTCGACGGCGGTGCCCGCTTCCTGGGCGACTTCGTCGAGCACCTTCTGAACGTTGGGTTCCTGCGGCACGCTGACGGCGGGAACCTCCTTCTTGAAGATGCCCGCCTTTTCGCGTGCGATCGATTCCAGATCCGGGCCGAGGATGTTGGTGTGGTCGAGGCTGATGGCGGTGAGGCCGGTGACCAGCGGGTTGACCACGGTGGTGCAGTCGAGGCGGCCGCCCAAACCGGTTTCGAGCACGACGACGTCCACCGCCTGCTCGGCGAAGTAGCGCAGGGCGGCGGCGGTCATGATCTCGAAGAACGTCAGCGGGCTGGAGCCGAACTTGGATTCGACGGCGGCAATCTGCTTAAAGATGTCCGCCACCTCGGCGTGGCTGATGAGGTTGTCGTTGATGGTGATGCGTTCGCGCAGGTCGACCAGGTGGGGGCTGGTGTAGAGGCCGACGGTACAGCCGCACGCCTGAAGCATGCTGGCGAGCATGGCACAGGTGGAGCCTTTGCCCTTGGTGCCGGCGATCTGGACGCACCGCAACTGTTCGTGGGGGTTGTCGAGCAGGTCCAGGAGCTTGCGCATGCGATCGAGGTTGAAGAGTCGATCGTTGTAGGGCACGATCCGCATGCGCTCGTAGTCGACATGCTCGTAAAGCCACCGCAGGGCGGTGGTGTAGTTGGTGATGGCGCCTGCCCTGGCCTCGACGGCGCTGGCGTTGGCGGTTTTGCCGGCCTTCCGGGTGCCCGCGGTGGACCGGGCGGGACGCTTGGGAGTGGCGGATTTATCACTGGCGCGAGCCGCGGAGGCTCGCTTGGGCTTGGTGGGGGTGGTGGCTGTCATAAGATTGGGCGATCATATCAAAAAAGCGGATTCTGGTCAAATCCCCGATATCGCCGAGGCGGGCGTTGTCGGGATGTAACATCCTTGAAAATATACGCTTGCGATTGTTCAGCTGTTCGTGGGGGAAGACGTGCAACGTCGAACGGGAACCCGCGCGGGGGCGGCGTACGGCGCGAGCCGGCGGGTGCCGGGAAACGGCAGCGGAGGGCGATGGCGTGGCACGCCCGTGGGGCGACGCCCGGAAGGCTCGTTTTCGCTATGATTGGGCACATGGCACTCTACGTAGACGACATCGAGGTGGATTGGCCGGGTCAGCGTTTGGGGGAGCTGTTGCAGTCGGCAACGGAACGGCTGGAGCCGTCGGGCCGCATCATCGTCGAAGTCACTGTGGCGGGAGTGCCGCTGGTGGGCGATGACCTGGTGGCACGCCGGGAGGAGGAGGTCGGCGAGCAGGAGGTGCGGCTGGCGACGGCGGACCCGCGCGAGCTGACGCTGTCGACTCTGGCGCAGGTGCGTGAAGGGCTCGAAGGGATCCGTGGCGATCAGGAGCAGGCGGCGGAGCTTTTCCAGAAGGATGAGCCGGCCGAGGCGCTCAAACGCGTGGGCGCGGTGCTTCAGGCGTGGCTGCACGTGCAGGAAGCGGTGCTTCACTCGGCACGGCTGGCGGCGATCGATCTGGACGCCTTCGATGTCGACGGCACGCCCGTCAAGGCGATGACCGACAATCTCCTCGAACAGTTCACCCAGCTCAAGGAACAACTGACCAACGGCGACCTCGTGGGAGTAGCCGACGCCCTGGCGTACGAATGGCCCGCAACGGTCGATCAGTGGGACCGCCTGCTGGAAACCCTGATCGAACGCATCGGGGATGAGTAAAACGTTCTTTTTGACAGGATTGACAGGATCGGCGTGATTGCGTGACAAGTGACGAGGTACCACTCACCACTCACCACACCAATCCATCGTGTCCATATCTGTGGCTGAATCAACGATATGAAACCCAACCTAGACCATCCCACGCTGCCGCTTGTGAAGGAACGCTTTCCCGGGGTTCGCTTTCTGGCGACGGAGTTCCGCGGGCAGACGACGCTGATCGTGCCGAAGGAGAACCTGCACGAGGTGATGCAGTTCCTGCGCGATGATGAACGGTGCGCCTATAACTTCCTCTCGGATGTGCTGGGCGTGGACTACCTGAATTATCCGGACGCGGCAGGGCGATTCGGCGTGGTCTACCTGCTGTTGAGCCACAAGCACAATCGTCGGCTGCACGTGAAGGTGCTGCTCAACCCGTCGATCGACACGAGCGGCATCGAGGATGACCCGGCCCTGCACGTGGACAGCGTGACGGACATCTGGCCCGGCGCGGAGTGGACCGAACGTGAGGTGTTCGACATGTTCGGCATTCGCTTTGATGGACACCCCGACCTTCGCCGCATCCTCACGTGGGAGAGTTATCCGGCCCATCCGTTGCGGAAGGATTACCCGTTGCGCGGTCGCGGGGAGCGCGAGATGTACCGGGTGGTGGACCGGGAGGATGCGTGACATCGGCGGGGACGTGGTTCGCTGAAGCGACCACGCCGGGGGTGGGGGGGAATCGCTTTGGGGAGGTGAACTGGGGTTCCGTTTGTGCCGATTGGAGGGGTGGTAACGCTTTTTCGGAGGCACAAGCGATGATCGCAGGGATGCATCAGGATCAGGTGGAGACGCGTGAGCGTCGTCGGGAGGTTCGTCTGAGCCGGGGCGCTTCGGTGTCGGCGGTGCTGTTGAACCGTTTCGATGAGGAAACGACGACGCTGCGGGACGTGCAGGTGGTGAACGTCTCAGCCGAGGGATTGGCGCTGGCGACGGGGACGCGGGTAAGGCCTGGCTCGACGCTTGCGGTGACGATGCCGCGCCACGATGGCGGGGTGTGTCGCTGCAAGGTGCGGGTATTGGCGTGCACCGCGGCGGGCAATCGCACCTGCACGCTGCATTGCGTGTTGGTGGAAGGCGTGATGCCGGCGGCGCTCATCTACAACCTCGCCGCGTGAGAACATCCATCACCAACCGGGGGACGTCTCACACGACGGCTGATTTCATTCCGCCACGTCGACGATCTGCGCTTCGCGTTTTTCCAGATCCAGCAGCGCCACGGTGCAGCGGTCGGTGACCCAGCCGCAGCATTCGCCGGGGTTAAGGAACAGCGTGTTGCCGCGCACCTCGTTGACGATGCTGTGGGTGTGGCCTGTGATGACGACATCGGCATCGTGGATGTCGGCGGGTTTGAGCCAGTCGATGAAGTGGTGCATGACGATGGTGCGGCCGGCGAGTTGCACGCGCAACGGGCCATCGACAACGTTGGGCAGCACCTGCTTGAGTCCGGCCCGCTCGCCATCGTTGTTGCCGTAGACAGCATAGAGGGGCACCGGCAGCACATCCGGAGCGATGAGTTTGGCGGCGAAGGGTGCGACGAAGTCGCCTGCGTGGAAGATCGCCTGCACCTTCATGCGTGCGAACATCGCCAATGCCCGGCGAAAGGTGGGCAGCCGATCGTGCGTGTCGCTGATGACGCCGATGAGCATGATGGTCTCACATAATTCGGATTGCGGAATTTCAGATCGCGGTTTGTTCTCCGCTTCACGCACCTCGCTCCACGCTCCACACTTTCCACTCTAGCTTAACCGTCGATGGGGTGCGCGGGCGTGGGCAGCACGCGCTGATAGAGCACCAGGTCGAGCCAGCGGTTGAACTTGAAGCCGACCTGCGGCATGTGGGCGACGCGGGTGAAGCCGAACTGTTCGTGCAGGCGGATGCTGGCCGTGTTGGCGCCGTCGATCGCGCCGACGAGGACGTGCACATCGTTCGCCTGGGCATGGTCGATGAGGGCCTGGAGCAGTTGTCGGGCGACGCCCTGACGTCGGTAGGGCTCGGCGACATAGAGCGAATGCTCGACGGTGTACTTGTAGGCGGGGAAGGGGCGAAACGGACCGTAGGTTGCGAAGCCCATGAGGTCGCCGGTGGCGTCGTCGACCGCGCCGAGGATGGGGAGGCGGGCCTTTGTCTTGGCGGCGAACCAGTCGGCCATCATCTCGGAGGAGCGGGGCTGGTAGTCGTACAGCGCGGTGGATGTGGCGATCACATCGTTGAGGATCGCGCGGATCGGTTCGAGGTGGGCGGTGTCGCAGGGGATGATGCGCATGATTGGAGGGGGAGTATATCGCAGGGGCGGGGGACGCTGGGATGTGTGCCGGGGGCCGTGGTTCGCTGAAGCGACACGTCGGGGGTGCCTCAGCGGGGGATTGGGGGTAGAATGGGGGGCCTTACCACTGATCCGCGTTCCCCCCCCTTTTGGACTTTTGAGATGGCCTTGTACTACTTTCATCGCGTGCTGATTGCCGCATCGATTCTGTTTGACGCGGGCTTTTCCATCTGGTGCTGGCGGATGTACGCGAAGTCGTCGCAGTCGATTTACCTGACGATGCTGTTCGGCTCGACGCTGCTGGTGCTGGCGTTTGCCGCCTACCTGTACCGGTTCAACCGCAAGCTGGACGCGATGCGCTCGACGGTGGCTGACCATGAGTGATCGCCTGGCGCAGTTGATGAAGCTCCACGAGGCGGAGCCGGACGACCCCTTCTGCACGTATGGCATCGCGCTGGAGCACGCCAAGGCGGCACGGTATGACGAAGCGCTGGCGTGGCTGGACAAGACGCTCGCGGCGGATGGGAACTACTGCTACGCCTACTTCCAGAAGGCGAAGGTGTACATCGCTCGCGGGGACGATGCGGCGGCACGGCAGGTGCTCACCGAAGGCATGGAGGCGGCCCGCCGCGCCGGTGATGAACACGCCCGAGGGGAAATGGGCGAGCTGCTGTCAACCGTGGGGTGATTTCGGGATTGCGGATTTCGGATTGAGTGGACGGGAGCAGGTCGCGCGTGGTTTGGGGCGGGTCCTACAATAGGTGTTATGGACCTTTGGGCGCAGCAGCGTGAGGACAATCGTCGGTTCGCCGAGCCGTTGGCGGTGCGGATGCGGCCGCGGTCGCTGGACGAGTTCATCGGCCAGGAGCATTTCCTGGGACCGGGCAAGATGCTGCGGCGGATGCTGGAGGCCGACCGGATCACCAGCGTGATCTTTTACGGCCCGCCGGGCACGGGCAAAACCACACTGTCGCAGTTGATCGCGCAGTACACCAAACGCCATTTCGAACAGGCGAACGCCGCGTCGATCGGCGTCAAAGAGGTGCGGCTGATTCTCGACAACGCCCGCCGACGCCTCGAACACGATCGACAGCGCACCATCTTCTTCCTCGATGAGATCCACCGCTTCAACCGCGCGCAGCAGGATGTGCTGCTCGGCGATGTGGAGCGCGGCATCGTCACGCTGATCGGCGCAACGACGGAGAACCCGTTCTTTTCGATCAACTCGCCGCTGGTGAGTCGCTCGCAGATTTTTGCCTTCGAGCCTCTGACCGAAGAGCAGGTGAAGGAGGTGGTTCGCCGGGCGATCGCGGATGAAGAGCGGGGCTACGGCAAGCTGGCGATCGAGATCACGGACGAGGCGCTCAACCATTGGGCGACGGTGAGCGATGGGGATGCGCGACGAGCGCTGACGGCACTGGAAATCGCGGTGCTCAGCGGCGGGCGGGGCGGAGAGGGGAAGCCAGCGTCGGAGGGGGCTGCGGCTGGGCCGATCGTGATCGATCTGGACGTTGCGGAGCAGTCGGTGCAGCGCAAGGCGATCGTATACGACGCGACGGGGGACGAGCATTACGACGCGGCCAGCGCGTTGATCAAGTCGATGCGGGGCAGCGACCCGGATGCCGCGGTATACTGGGTGGCGCGCATGCTCGAGGCGGGTGAGGATCCCCGTTTCATCGCGCGACGGATCGCGATACTCGCCAGTGAAGACATCGGCAATGCCGACCCCCACGCCATTCAGGTGGCGGCGGCGGCGTATGCCATTACCGAGCGCGTGGGCATGCCCGAGTGTCAGCTCACGCTGGGACAGGCGGCCATCTACATGGCGACCGCGCCCAAGAGCAACGCCTCGGCGATGGCGATCTGGCAGGCGATGAAGGATGTACGCCACGGACGCACGATCCCCGTGCCCAAACACCTGCGCGACACGCACTACAAGGGCGCGCAGAAGCTGGGCCACAGCGGCTACCAGTACGCCCACGACAGCGACACCGGCTACGTGCCGCAGGATTACCTGGGCGTCGACAAGACGTACTACCAGCCGACCAACCGCGGATACGAGCAGCGCATCGGCCAGTATCTGGAATGGATCCGGCAGCAACAGGAAGCGGAGGGGGACGCGGAGGGGTGAAGAACCATGACGGCGCGATGGGCACGACGGGGAAAGGGCAAGGGCTGAAATGCCGCCCTCGAAAACCTTCTTGACCGTCGCGTCGTCGTGGTTGCCATCAGCGAAACTTTGCACTTGGGGTTGGAAGTTGGTCGAAGCAGAACGAAGGGGGCCAAAGCGCTTCGGCAAGGAGTATTGAGCATGGTTCTGTCATCGCAGATGCCCCGGGAAGGGACGGGTCGGCGTCATATGGTGTCGCGTCGTCGCCGGCGACCGATGATGCCGATCGTCGGCCTGGTGGTGGCGGCGGGCCTCGTGGTGGCGCTGGTGATGTGGCGCGGCGACGGGAACGCCAGCGCCAACGACGGGCAGGATGGGGCACGCGATGTCGAGGCGCAGACGGATGGCCCGTTGGCATCGCAGCCCGCTGTGCGGGATGAACCATCGCACGCCGCGGTGACACCCCCGACTTCGTCGCCTCCGCCGGTACGTGAGCTATCGTCGACGGGGCGGGTTGCCGCATCGCCGCCGCCCGCGCAGCCGGTTGCGCCCGAACCCGCGCCGACACCCACACCGCCGCCCTCCGCGTCGCGCGCGACGCGCACACCGGTCGCGCCGACGGAGACGTTCCAGCCCAACGTTTCCGATGGCCCGCGCACCGCTGCCACGGTGCAGTCGAAGGTGCAGGAGGGGATGAGCTTGATTGCCGCGGGCGATCTGGTGAAGGGGCGGGATGTGCTCAACCGGGTGCTGCTGGATCATGCACGGCAGATCAACGCACGTGACGAGCAGATGATCCGCGATGCGATGGCGAGTGTGAACCGCACGCTCGTCTTCTCCAAAACGATCACGCCGGGCGACCCGCTGGTCGACCGCTACGTGGTGCAATCAGGGGATCGGCTGCTGCGCATCGCGCCGGCATACAAGGTGCCTTACCAGATCATCGAGCACATCAACAGCGTAAGTGCCAACCGCATCCAGGTGGGGCAGACGCTGAAGATGATCAAGGGCCCGTTTCACGCGGTGGTGGTGAAAAGCGCGTTTCGGATCGACCTGTACCTGGAAGGGGCGGACGGCCGACCGGTGTACATCACGAGCTATTCGGTGGGGCTGGGTGAAGGGGGTTCGACGCCGATGGGTCTGTTCCGCGTGGGGGTGAAGCTGGAAAACCCGGGCTGGACGAACCCGCGCACCGGCGAAACCTACGGGCCGGACGATCCGCGCAACCCGATCGGTGAACACTGGCTGTCGCTGGAAGGCATCGACGACAACACCCGCGACCTCAGGAGCTACGGGATCCATGGCACGATCGAGCCGCAATCGATCGGCAGCCAGGCGTCGATGGGCTGCGTGCGTCTGCGCGATGACGATGTGCAGATGATCTTCAACATGCTGTCGACGGGCGAGTCGACGGTGCGCATCGTCCCGTAATCGCGCAAGGCACGTGGTTCGGTGAAGCGACCACGCCGGGGCGGTCAGCCGCGCAGGACGGGAAGGGTGACCTGCTTGTCCAGTTGGCTCACGGGTTGGGCGATCAGGTCATAGCCGTCGTACCCGGTGACGCGGCAGTGCACCAGTTCGCCGGGACTGAGCTTTTCGAGCGATTGCACGTAGGTGAGGCCGTCGATCTGCGGCGCCTGCTGATAGGTGCGGCCGATGTAGAGTTTGCCGCCGCGCGACACGCCGGTGGTGGCGACCGCATCGGACTGCGTGACCTCATCGATCAACACATCGAACGCGCGCTGTTCGGCCGCCATCGCTTCGTTGCGGGCGAAGGCGAGTTCCTGCTGCACGCTCATCAGTTCATCGATGCGATCGGCAATGACATCATCGGGCACGGCTTCGCCTTGGGCGTGCAGTGTGCCGGCTGGGGTGCCCGGTTCGGGCGAGTAGGGGAAGACGCCCATCGCATCGAAGCCGAAGTCGCGCACGAAGGCGACGAGTTCATCGTGCTCCGCATCGGTTTCGCCGGGGTAGCCGCTGATGAAGGTCGTGCGGATCGCCATGCCGGGAACGCGATCGCGCAGCTTGGCGAGCAGCGTCTCGATGAGCTTGCGGCTGGTGCGGCGGCGCATGCTGTCGAGCACGCGGTCGTTGATATGCTGCAGCGGCATGTCGATGTACTTGACCACGTGCTCCAGCCGGGCGATCGCGTCGATCATCTCATCGGTGAAGCAGGAGGGATAGGCGTACATGAGGCGAAGCCACGCGCCGCCTTCCTGCCGCGCTTCACGGTTGAGGGTGTCGAGCAGGCCCGCCAGTCCGGGGGCGTAGCCGATGTCCTGGCCGTAGCTCGTCGTGTCCTGGCCGATGAGGTTGATTTCAAAGGCGCCGTCCGCCAGCAGTTCGCGCAGCTCCGCAAGCATGGCATCGACCGGCTTGGAGCGCATCTTGCCGCGAATCGAGGGGATCGTGCAGAACGCGCAGTTCTGGTTGCACCCCTCGCTCATGCGCAGATAGGCGTAATGGCGGGGGGTGAGGCGCAGGCGGGCGGCATCGGATTCGAAGTACCCGCTGTCGGTGATGCCGCGTGCCTTCTTGGCGACGGTGGCGGTGCCGGCGATCGAGGAATAAACGGGCAGCGAGGTGACGGGTTCGCTTCCCCGTCCACCGGAGCGGGACGAGCCTCGTACGGCTTCAACAATGCGGTCGCGGTCAAACACGCCGATCATGGCGTCGATGTCGGGGCACCATTCGAGCATTTTGGCGCGGTGGCGCTGCACGAGGCAGCCCGCGACGACGATCCGTTTGCACACGCCTGCTTTTTTTAACGCCGCCGCGCGGTTGATCTCCTCCACCGACTCCAGCCGCGACGCCTCGAGGAAGCCGCACGTGTTGATCACGATCGCGTCAGCCTCCTCCTCCTCGGCGATGGGCATCAGCCCGTCCTCGGCGAGCAGGCCCAGCATCTTCTCGCTGTCCACGAGGTTCTTGGGGCAGCCCAGACTCACGAACGCCACCGTCTGCACCGGGGCAGCCTCGGCGGTCGCGGACTCACGTTGAGGGGATTCATGACGGCTCACGGCGGGAATTGTAGGTAAGAACCTCGCCGCGGGACAGGGGAGGGGGGAGAAAGCCACCAAGCGACAACGGATATCAAGCGACGCGACTTGTCGTGTTAAGTTCCCGCCGTGGCGTCGCCTACTTCCCCGCGTGGATCATGAACGTGTCGTCCCCCGCCGCCGCACGCTTCGTCGGGTCATCCGCGTCCACGGCATCGCCATCGAGGAACAGGCTGTCGCTGGTGAAGGTGGCGCTTTTGGCGTACTGCGTTTTTTCGAGCACACTCGTTTCAAGCCGCACGTCGACGTGGTTGTCGTTCCAGACGACACTGCCGTGCCACTCCCCGGGATTGGTGGTCCAGATGCTCTGGGCGGCGGCGGGCTTGCCGTCGGCGTGGATGTTGCGGTCACTCAGTATGGCGGACAGACCGTTGGAGGTGTCCCGCCACGCCTTGAGCCGCTGGCCCTGTGGTGGTAGTTGCAGCATCGCATAGGAATAGTTCGCCGCGGTGAGCGCTGTGCCGGGTTGCCACGCGGTAAGAAACTCGCCGGGTGAGATGATGTACTCCGGATTGAAGTAGTCTCCCTCGAGCAACACCTGAAAGCGTGCTTCGACCGTCGTGTCGTTCGGTTGACCTCTTCCATCCAGCCCCGGGTAGTAAAGGTGGTTGGACTGGGACCAGATGACGATGTTCTGATGAATGCCGCGTAGCCGGCTCACATTCTCCATTGGCCGCGATAATGTGCACCGAGTATGAAAGACTCCGGGAATTATCAGCGCCACCAGCACCACGAGGATCACAACGACCGCCGCCAGTTCCAGCAAGGTAAACCCGCGTTGATGTGACATGGCAGGCCTCCGGACGGGTGAGACGCGATCAGACGGGGCGTCGCTCCACTGCCATTATCGTCGATCACCGGGCGATCACAAGCAAAACGTCTCAGTGCACGTGGTCATGATCATGACCGTGTCCGTGGTCGTGGAGGTGCTCATCGGGGCCGTGGCTGTGACCGTGGCCGCTGTGGTCGTGTGCCTTGGCTTCGAAGAAGGCGACAGCCCAGGCGAGCCCGACGCCGATGAGCAGGGCGGCGGAGAGTTTGAGCCTGTCGTGACGGTGGAACTGCAACTCCGGCAGCAGGTCGCTCAGGGCGATGCAGAGGAAGGTCCCCGCTGAGAACGCCAGGGCAGCGCTGACCACGCCGTTGCCCTCGACCGCCAGCCAGGTGTCTCCCATGGACGATTTGGCGAGGTAGAAGATTGCCACGCCCAGCACAATCGTGAGGGCGAAGAGGCCGTTGACCACGTGCCGCCAGAGCATGGACCAGCCGCCCAGCCCCATGAGGGTGACGAGCGTCATGGAGTCGAAGGGCTTGTGCAGCAGGACGACGAGGAAGACGGCCAGCCCCGCGAACAGACCGTGCCCGCCCACCTGCGTTTCGATCGCCGCCGCCAGCGCGATGCCATCGACGATGCTGTGGAGGGTGAGGCCCACCGCGGCACCGCTCCAGGTGAGGGCGGTGCCTGCCGTCGGGCCGTGCGATCCGTGGCCATGACCGTGACTGTGGCCATGGCTGTGTCCGTGATGGTGGTCGTGATGGTGATTGACGTGATCCTGGCCCGCATCGGAGCCGTACGTCTCGACGCTCTTTTCCCGCATGGCTTCGGCGGCGGCGAGCTCATCGGGGGCATCGTGGTGGTGGAAGCTGAAGAATCGCTCGATGAAGAACATCGCCAGCAACCCCACCAGCAGCCATTGCACGGCCGAGGCGGTCGCCTCCCCGGCCGGGGCGCTGCTTTCCATGATCGCGTGGGGCAGCAGCAGCAGCACGGCGACGGCGAGCATGAACCCGGAAACGAAGCTGATGGACAGCTGAATGCGGTTGTGGGTGAGGCGAATGAGAATGGGAACGAGTCCGCCGGCGAGCGACGCGGCGAGAATGAGGCTACAATAGAGGGCAATCAGTGCGACTGTGGGCATGCGAGAGGCATCAACGGGTAAACGGCTTGGTGGTGTCTACGCAGTATGGAACGAACCGGTTCGCCTGTAAAGCGGGCGGACGGTGGAGTCGGGGACGGATGGGGCGGGCAAAAGAATTTCCCACAGGGCTTGCCCGATTCGACCGAAGTATGTAAAACAAACCAAGCGATCCGAGCCGGTCTGGCTTGGGCAGTAGGGGTCGGATCTTTTCGTTTTCGGACTTTCACTCAGTCGCCCGCTTGGGCAAGTTCGTCCGCTGTGACGGGGCGTCGCAGGCGCTTCGCGGCGGGTCGGGCCTTCCACGCCGGCGTTCAAGTGTTTCCGATACAAGGCTTTGCGACTCGGCGGTCGGCGCGGACCGCCGCGGAAATGGGTCGGTTCTGAACCGTACCTGAGCATCGCCCCCTGCCTGCAATCGCATCCGTGAGAAACGCCTGGCCGGCAACGGCGGGTCCGGCCGCTCACGGGCGACTTCCGGTCAACAAACGCGCCAGGGTTGTTCCATCATTCGTCCCGCGTACGACCTTCAAGGCCTGCGGTGACTTCCGCCAAAAAGGTACTCCTTTATTACTCGGTCCGCTGTCGCTTCGGTTGTTTGCCGCGCGACGAGCCGACCCAAAAACACAGCAATGACACAGCATCTGAAAACCGGCATCCTCGATATGTCCGACAACGGGCATGGCCGTCTGCGCATCCTCGATAAAACCCTCATCGCCGAAGCCGATGACCCGGTGGTGCCCACCCGCATCGTCGACCAGCTTCAACTCCGCCCGGGCGTCGAACTGGAAGTGGAACTCGGCGGGCCGTATGGCAACGGGCAGAGCGGCGGGGGAGGCGGCGGCGGTCGCAACCGCAAGAAAAAGAACAAGCGCAAGACCAACAAAATCGCTCCCAACGCGCGAACGGTGGCGCAGGTCAAACGCATCGACGGCATGGACGTGCAGGACTACCTCAAGCGACGCAAGTTTGAGGATCTGACCACCATCGACCCGCAGCCCCGGCTTACCCTCGAGTACCCCGGCTGCCCGCCCGCCTGTCGCCTCATCGACCTGTTCTGCCCGATCGGCTACGGCCAACGCGCGATGATCGTGTCGCCCCCCAAGGCTGGCAAAACCACGCTCCTGCAGAACATCGCCTTCGCCATCGAACGCAATCACCCCGATGTGGACGTGATCGCGCTGCTGATCGATGAACGGCCGGAGGAAGTCACCGACTTCCGCCGCAACGTGCCCTGTACCGTGCTGGCGAGTTCCAACGACCACACGCCCGAGAAGCACGTGAAGCTCGCCATGCTGGCGATCGACCGTGCCAAGCGCATGGCGGAGGCGGGCCGCGATGTGGTGATTCTGCTCGACTCGCTCACGCGGCTCGGCCGGGCATTCAACAACGCTCCGGGCATCGCCCAGACGGGACGCACGATGTCGGGCGGTCTTGACTCCTCGGCACTGGCGATTCCCAAGCAGCTCTTCGGCGCTGCCCGCAAGTTCGAAGAGGGCGGCTCGCTCTCCATCATCGCCACCGCGCTGGTCGACACCGGCTCGCGCGCCGATCAGATCATCTTCGAGGAGTTCAAGGGCACCGGTAACATGGAGCTCATCCTCGATCGCAAGATCGCCGAGCAGCGCGTGTTCCCCGCGATCAATCTCGCCGCCAGCGGCACGCGCAAGGAGCACCTGCTGCTCACCGAGCCGGAGCTGCAGACGATGTCCGCTCTTCGCCGCCGCCTGCTGAACATGCAGCCGGTGATGCAGGTGGAACAACTGCTCAAAGCGCTCGACCGCTTCAAGACCAACGCCGAACTCGTCGGTGCGCCGCAAAGTCCGGCAAACGCGTAAGCATGGAAACCGCTATCAACGTGACACGTCACGCCGCTTCGTCGGCGGGCGCTGCGATGTCGCAGTGTGCATCGCGCATTTCGTCGATCCTGTTGATCCCCTCGAACATATGATCGCGTCATCCCGATCGACGTGTCAGCGCATCGGCCGCGATGCGCAGGTCGTCGAGGAAAGATTCGTACATGGCGTGGCGGGTTTTGCTGTCCGGGGCGCGGAGGATGGCGGAGGGGTGAAGCGTGCCCATCGATTTGTCCGACCAGTCCGACGCGAAGATCCGGCCGTGCTGTTGGGTGACGCGGAAAGCCTTGCCGAAGAGTGCCTGGGCGGCGGTGGCGCCAAGGGCGATGAGCACATCGGGCTTCACCAGCGCAATCTCCGCCTCCAGCCACGGTTGGCACGCCGCGATCTCACGGGCATCCGGTCGGGCGTGGATGCGTCGCTTGCCGCGCGGGATGAACTTGAAGTGTTTCACCACGTTGGTGATGTAGCACTTGAGCGGGTTGATGCCCGCTTCCTGCATCGCGCGCTTGAGGATGTTGCCCGCCGGGCCGACGAACGGCCTGCCTTCCTTGTCTTCCTCGTTGCCCGGCTTCTCGCCGACGAACATGATGCGTGCATCACGTGCGCCCTGGCCGAAGACGGTCTGCGTGGCGTGCTTGTAGAGGTCGCACCCCTTGCATGCTGCTGCCGCCGCTTCGAGTTTGCCCAGCGACAGCTTGCCCTTGGGGAAATAGTCAGCGGCCGATCGATCTCGCCCTGCCGGTCGGATCATGCTCAACCGTAGGAACGCAAACGTCAAAGTTCAAAGTGCAACGTTGTGGAACCTTGCATCGAGCGCATCTGTTGTGCGTCTTACAAGAATTTTGAACGTTCCACGATGCGCTTTGCACTGTTTCACTCGCCCATCGGCGCGAAGCCGTGGCGCATGGTGTTCTCGGTGGTGACGCGGGGTTGGACGAAGTTGAGCAGGTAGTCGGGGCCGCCTGCCTGCGATCCCGCGCCGGAGAGTCCCATGCCGCCGAAGGGTTGGCGGCCGACGAGTGCGCCGGTGATCTTGCGGTTGAGGTAGAGGTTGCCCACGTGGTAGTCGCGCTGGGCGCGTTCCAGGTGGCTGGGCGTTCGGCTGAAGAGCCCGCCGGTGAGCTTGTAGCTGGTGCCGTTGGCGATGGCGAGCGCTTCGTCGAACGACCTGGCGCGCATCACCGCGAGCACCGGGCCGAAGATCTCCTCCCGCGCCAGTCGGTGGTGCGGCTGGATGCCGGTGAAGATGTGCGGGCCGACGAACGGCTTCTTCAACGGCAAATCAGGCAACGGCGACGGCGGATCGATCGCCACCACCAGTTCGCCCTCCTGCCTGCCGATGTCGATGTAACGGCGAATCTTGTCGGCGGCTTCATCGTCGATGACCGGGCCGATGTCCGTGCTCGGATCGCGCGGGTCGCCCAGGCGAATCGTGCGCGTCGAAGCGACGAGACGCGACAGGAACGTGTCGTACACATCATCGAGCACGATCACACGGCTGCAGGCGGAACACTTCTGCCCCGCAAACCCGAACGCCGAGTCGCGCACACCAACCACCGCTTCATCCAAGTCAGCCGATGAGTCGACGATGATCGCGTTCTTGCCCCCCATTTCGCAGACGACGCGCTTGACCTGTTCCTGCTGCTCACCGGTAACGGCTGCGGCGGCGATGATGTCCAACCCGACCGCCTTGGAGCCGGTGAAGGCGATGAGTGCCACACGCGGGTCGCGCACCAGTTGCGCGCCGATCGTTTCACCTTGCCCCGGCAGAAAGTGCAGCACATCACGCGGCACACCCGCCTGCCACAGCATCTCGCACATGCGTTTGGCGATGAAGGGCGTCTGCTCCGCGGGCTTGACGATCACGGTGTTGCCGCTGACCAGTGCGGCAACGGTCATGCCCGTGCAGATCGCCAGCGGGAAGTTCCACGGACTGATGACGACGGCAACGCCGCGCCCCTGGTACCAGCGCTGGTTGATCTCACCATCAAAGCGTCCCAGGCGCTTCGGACGGAACACCTCCCACGCATCACGGGCATAGAACTCGCAGAAGTCGATCGCTTCGCACACATCGCCATCCGCTTCCTGCCACGTCTTGCCCGACTCCTGTACCATGATGGCCGCCAGCGCATCGCGGTGCTGCCGCATCACCGCCGCCACATCGACCAATCGCTGACACCGCTCGCGCAACGGCGTGTCGCGCCACGCGGGAAACGCCTTGGCGGCGGTCGCGATCGTGGCGTCGGCCTGCGCCTGGGTCGCATCGCTGGCGATCACCTCCACGCGCGCCGAACGCACCGCACCGGCGAACGCTTCACGCTGAGCGCGATCGGCAAAGTCGCGCGGCGGCTCGTTGTGGTAGTCCGGAGCGGACCATTCCGAGCCTTCAACGCCTTCACGTGTCGTCCTGCCGGTCGACGTCTTGCCCGGCAACGCCCGGGCGCCCGGCCCCTCACCGCCATGCGGCGAACGCAGCAGCACCTCATCGTCCGCCTGATCGCGCAGACCCGCACGCAGCCACGATTCGTTGGAGGTGTTTTCGAGCAGACGGCGCACCAGGTACGCCATGCCCGGGATCATCTGCCCCACGGGCACGTACTCGCGCAGCCGCAGCCCGCGCGCGATGGTCGCAGCCTTGAGCGGCCCCGCCATGCCGTGAAGCATCTGAAACTCCAGCGCCTCAGGCGGCAGCCCGCGCTTTTCCGCCAGTGCCAGCGCCACCGCCATCGAACGAATGTTGTGCGAACCCAGCGCCAGCTTCACCCCGCCTTCGTCCGGTCGTGTGGGCATGGCATCAATGAACTGCTGCGACATGCGCTCAAAGCACGCATCGGTGTCCGGCTTGCGGCTCCATACCGGTGTGGGCCAGTGCATCTGCTGCGCGTGAATCGTTTCGTAATCCCAGTACGCGCCTTTGACCAGTCGCACCGTCACCTGCCGCCCGGTGCGTTTGGACCATTCGATGATCCGCCGCGCATCCTCATCGCCGCTGCGAAGGTACGCCTGCATCGCCAGGCCCGCCACGAAGTCGTACTTTTCGCAGCAGCGCATGAACAGTTCAAGCGTCACATCCTTGAGCGACTGCTGCTCCATGTCGAAGTTGATGAGCACGTTCTGTCGTGCCGCCGCTTCGAGGATGGGCGACAAGCCGTCGACGAGTCGTTCAACCGTGTGGTCGAAGTCGATCGGATCGGTGCGCGGGTAGAGCGAACTGATCTTGATGGAAACGTTGGCGCGGGGGATCGGCCCGAGATGGTCGCGGTCGAGCAGGTCGTTGGCGGGCCATTTCGCCACCTCGCCGCTGAGCGTGTTGACCAGATCGAGGTAGCGGTCGCGGTAGGCCTCGGCCTCCTCGAAGCTGACGCACGCTTCACCGAGCAGATCGACACTGAAGGCGACGCCTTGTTTGCGCAGCTCGACGAGCTTGGGCAATGCCTCGGCGGCATCGACGCCCGCGATGAACTTGCCCGCCATCGCCGTGATCTGCGACGTCACCGTTTTGGTTGCCATGCCCTTGGCGAGCGCCCCGGCCTTGATCGCGGTGGAAAGGCCCGGCGGCAGCGTCACGCCCGGCTGCGTGAGGTACTCCACCAGGTGCGCGTGCACCTGCTCCGGCGTCGAAAGCATCGGAAACACGTCGACGAACCGGAACATCTGCACTTTGAATTTTTCATCACGCATCGCCCAGTCGATCAGCGCATCCTGCCAGAAGCGGGCGCTGAACACGCTGTCACGCTGCTGACGCACCAGCGCGAGCAGTTCCCGACCGATGGCCTGGGTGCGGTTCTCCACGGCCGCGATGGCGGGGGGGGCATCCCCGGACGGCGGGGCATTGACCGAGCGCGACGCCACCGAGGTGGGCGCCTGGGACTTGCGACGAAAGAAAGCCATGGGGCAACTCCGGAGAGCGAGGAAGGGCTACAGCATACCGGTGATCGACCGCGAAAGCACTCGCCCCCGAAGCCGAAGCCCGGAGATTGAATCCCCGGGGTCTCCCCCCGGTTTCCCTCACATTTCCTGCAGCGCCCGAATCCGCGCCTCCATCGGCGGGTGCGTCGAAAACAGCCGCGTGAAGCTTTCCGCTGCGTTGAGCGGCTGCACGATGAACATGTGGTTGTACGTGGGCGCTTCGCCTTCCATCGGCACCCGCTTGCTGATGCTGTCAAGTTTGCGCAACGCGCTGATCAACCCATGGGGTGAGCCCACCATGACCGCTGCATCGTGGTCGGCCACGAACTCCCGGCTGCGGCTGATCGCCATCTGGATGATCCCCGCGGCGATCGGTGCGAGAATGAACAGCCCGATCCGCACCAGCGGGTGCATGTCGCGCTCCCACATCGCCATCCACGCCACGAAGTTGATCGTGCCCGCGATCGTCGCGGCCACCGCGCTGATGAGAGTGTCCCGGTTTTTCACGTGCGACAGTTCGTGCGCCATCACGCCTTCAAGCTCATCGTAATCGAGCAGCCGCAGCGCGCCCTGCGTCACCGCCACGGCGGCGTTCTTCGGATTGCGACCCGTCGCAAACGCGTTGGGGGCTTCGTGAGGCGTGACGTACACCTTGGGCATGGGCAGATCGGCGTTCTTCGCCAGGCGTGCCACCATGTGCACCAGGTCGGGATACGATCGTTCATCGACCTGCTGGGCCCGCATCGACGCGATGGCGATGCGGTCGCTGAAGAAGTAGGCGACCAGGTTCATGGCCCCGCCGATGAAGAACGCGATGATCAGCCCCTGCTGTCCGCCCAATAGTTGCCCAATGAACAGGATCAGCGCGAACATCGCGCCAAGAAGCACCGCGGTTTTCAGACTGTTGGTGAATCGTGTCATGAAAGCGAACTCCTGTGGTCAATCATAGACCGCCTCACGGTCACCCCAATGCAAGGGTGGGGCCATGGCGACGCGGCGTTCTTTCGCCGCAAGCATCAGTAAAACGCCACGGAGAACGGCAATATTCCCCGTCATGACATTGGCGGTAAATCGTTCAATCGGAACGAGTTGAGGCTGTTTGACTGGTCAGCGATGGGTTGCAGGGGCATTGGCACATCAGAAACGCAGATCGAGCATGCGCACCGCCGCGACCGTCAGGAAAATGATGAATGCGATTCGCACCTGCCGGATCGGCAGCCGATGGGTCAGCCCCGCGCCCAGCGTGCCGCCCAGCCAGCAACTCGGCGCGAGAATTGCCGCCAGCACGAGGCTGTCCTGCCAGCGGGCGTGGTGCAGGTGAAGGCTGGCGTTTTTGTAGTATGCGCCCAGGGCGGCGCTGATGCAGATGATGGCCGAGCTGTTGGCGATGGCGCGGCGGAGCGGCATACGCATGAGCGCCTGCTGCAACGGCACCGCCACCGCGCCGCCGCCGATACCCAAAAGCCCCGCCATCGTCCCCATCAGTCCGCCCACCGCCAGCGAAGGCCCGGCGGTGATGCGCGGCGTCGCCTCCTGCTCCCGCACCGCGCCTTTGCCAACGAGCCGCTGCACGTTGAGAAACACCATGTAGAAAAGAAAGAGCGCCAGCACCCGGCCCAGCCATCGCCCACCTTCCGCGCCGGCAAAGAGGGGCTGATTGCTCAGCCGCACGCCGATGAGCACCGTCACCAGCGCCGCGGGAAGCATCCACGCCAGTGCTCGAGGCAGTGTGGCTCCCGCGCGGTAGTGCCGCAGGGCCGCGGGAACCGCCACCGCCACGTTGGCGACCATCGCCGCCGCCTGATAGACGTGCTGGTTGAGTCCCTCCGTGCCGGTGTGTCCGAACAGCAGCACCAGCCCCGGGATCATCACGATGCTGCCGCCCACCCCCAGCAGACCGCCGCCCACCCCGGCGATCAGCCCCAGCAGCACAATACATGCGATCTGCCACAGTGCCATCTGCGCAAGCATCCCCCGGTTATAGCAGATCAGCCATTCCCCAACCCGTTGACCTCAGCCCCCGACCCTCCCTTGGCCTGGTCCTCAGCTTGCACCGCCTTCCCAGTCGACTATCGTTCACACCTGACCCAACGACCACCCCGCAACAACGTCCATGCAGATCGAACGACAACCCGGCTACCTCTTCAAGGAAGCGGTGCGTGCTGCGCTGATGGTGCCCCGCCGGGCGACCGCCGCGAGCCGGGCGCTGCCCGATTGGCTGATCATCGGCACGCAGAAGGGGGGCACCACATCGCTCTACGCCGAGTTGTGTCAGCACCCAGCCGTGGGGCCCGCGTTCCGCAAGGAGCCGCACTTTTTCGATGAACGCTGGCACCGGGGGGTTGCCTGGTACCGCGCCAACTTTCCCCGCCGGGCCGCCAGTCAGTCCACCGGCGAGGCCAGCCCCATCTACCTCTTCGACCCGCAGGTGCCCGCGCGGGTGCAGCAGGTGGTGCCCGATGTTCGACTGATCGTCATGCTGCGCGACCCGGTCGACCGCGCCTGGTCCCATTATCACCACGAACGTCGTCGCGGCCACGAACACCTGACGTTCGAGGAAGCCATCGACGCCGAGCCGGTGCGACTCGCCGAACCGGGCAGCCAGGGCGACTACCACCATCGCCACCACAGCTATCTGGCGCGGGGCCGGTACGCCGAACAACTCGAACGCTGGCTCCGGCTCTTTCCCATGGAACGGCTGCACATCATCCGCAGCGAGGATTACTACGCCGATCCGGACACCACGTACAGCGAGGTCCTGCGGTTCCTCGGCCTGCCGTTCCACCAACTCGCTCAACGCAAGAAGCTGAACGTCGGCCGCTACCGCGATCGCATGTCCCCCGCCATGCGCGGCCGACTTAACGCCTACTTCAAACCTCACAACGAAGCGCTCTACACCCTCCTCAACCGCGACATGCAATGGGGCGAAAGAAGCCCCGCCACCCGCCATTGACCGGTGCGATCTGGTGATTTGGCGATTTGGCGATTTGGTGCCTAACGTTCGGTGTCAGACGTCCGGGCCTCCGACTTGCCATCGCAATCGGCACTTGCCAATCGGCAATCGAAACTCGCCACATCACCAGATCGCCACATCACCAAATCCCCTTCGCTTTACCTCCCGCCCCTCACCCTCTACCCTCCACGCTGTCATGGCCACGACTTCCCTCCGTTACTGGTTTTTCGATGTGTTGCGGCAGTACCCACGCATCTATCTGCCGTTGGCGCGGCGGTTTAACCGCGCCAAGGATGGCAGCGACCGGGCCGTGGCACGCGACACTGATCTGGTGATCGAGGCCTACCCGCGCAGCGGCAACACGTTCGCCCGGTTCGCCTTCGAGTTGTCTCAGCCCAGACCCGTGAAGTTGGCGCATCACCTGCATGCGCCGGCCCAGGTTATCGCCGCGGCACGGTGGGGGGTGCCCGCCCTGGTGATCATCCGCGACCCGGTCGATGCCGTGTTGTCGTTCCACGTGCGAACGCCGACGCTGCCGTTCGGTTCGGTCCTGACGAGCTATACGCGGTTTTACCGAGCCGTGGAGCCATACCGCGACGCGTTTGTGCTGGCGCGGTTTGAGACCGTGACGAGCGACTTCGGCAAGGTGCTTGAGGTTGTGAACGCAAAGTTTCGGACGCGCTTCGCCCCGTTCGTTCACGATGCTGAGCAGGAACAACGCGTTTTCGAGACAATGGATGCCCACCACGCCCGGACCCGGCCGGCGGATCGGGCGGCGGAGCAGACGACGTCGCGGCCGGCGGCGTTGAAGGAGGACCGTAAGCAGGCGCTGCGGGATAAGCTGGTGCTTGACCCAGCGTATGCCTCCGGATGGGCGTCGGCGCGGACGATTTACGATCGGGTGGTGGCGACGGCGGACGTGTGAGCCGTCGGATGTGAAGTGAGGCGAGATGCGGCCGCGATGCCGCGCGTGTTTGTCAGGAGCGTTGCCGATTTCAACCGATGCACCAGCCCGGAAGTTGGCCCGGCCTCGAGGCGGGTTGCGGCGCGGCGCAGCCGTGGCGCTGGTGCTGAACGTCGGCGGCGTCGCGGTGCTCTACGTCACCCAGATGCTCCTGGCGCGCTGGATGGGCGGCGCGGAGGCGTACGGCGCGTATTCCTACGCTTTCACCTGGTCACAGATGGTTGCCTTCATCGCCGGGTTGGGCATCCCCGTCGCGGCCGTGCGCTTCATCCCCCAGTACATCGAGCATGCCGACCATCAGCGGTTGCACGGCTTCCTGCGAAGCGGGTGGCTGCTGTGCCTCATCGGCGGCATCCTGCTCGCGGCGATCGGCACGCTGCTGACGCTCGTGCTTGCCCCCGATGATCTGCGACAGGTGATGCTCATCGGCCTGTGGCTTTCGCCGCTGCTGGCCGTCGTCAACTTTCAGAAGGAAGCCGCACGCGGCGCGCGGCACATGGCGCTGTCGCTTGCGCCGACGCAGGTGCTTCACCCGGCTTTGCTCATCGTTGCCGCCTTTGTGCTCTACCGCCTCAACGGCGCGCTGCTGCCCACCGATGCGCTCATTCTGCTGGGGGTGAGCGGCGCGGTGGTGCTGCTGGTGCAGTGGCGCGGGTTGAACCGCATTCTGCCGCACGATGGGACGATCCGGCGCATGTACGAAGTGCGCGGCTGGTTGGCGGTCGCGCTGCCGCTGTTCCTCGTGCAGGAATCGCTCGTGGTGCTGCGCCAGACCGACGTGGTGATGATCCAGTACTTTCTGGAGGACACGGCGGAAGTGGGGCGGTACAACGCGGCGGTGCGCACGGCCATGCTGGCGCGGTTCGCGCTGTTGGCGCTCAACGCGATTGCCGCGCCGCTGGTGGCATCGCTGCACGCCCGGGGCGATCATGCCGCGCTTCAGCGGATGGTGCGCACCGCAACGCGCTGGATGTTCTGGCCCTCGCTGGTGCTGACGTTGGCGGCGTGCCTGCTCGCCGAGCCGGTGCTGGGACTCTTCGGCCACGAGTTCCGAGCCGCCGCCGCCGCCCTGTGGATTCTCGCCATCGGCCAACTCATCGGCGCGAGCTTCGGCCCCGTCGGGCACCTGCTGAACATGACCGGGCACCACAACAAGAGCATGCGGGTGTTCGGCGTCACCGCGGGCATCAACCTCGCCATGAACGCCACGCTCATCCCGCTCTGGGGCATTGAAGGGGCGGCCTTTGCGACCAGCCTCTCGCTGCTCATCCGCAATACATGGGCCTACACGCTTGTCAGGAAACACCTGAATATTCACAGTTTCGCCTTCTTCGGATCCAAAAACGCGTAAGATGCGGCGCTGTTTGAACACACCCTTGATGATGTGATCGGAACAACCCCCCGACGATGTATGCCGACGGTTCAGCCGTGAACACCACCCCCGCACCCCTGAAGCTGCTCTACCTCGCCGGCGAAAGCCGAAGCGGCACCACGCTCCTGGAGATGACGCTTGGTCAGATCCCGGGACTCTGGCCCGCCGGCGAGCTGCGATACCTCTGGTCGCGGGGCCTGGTCGAAAACCAGTTGTGTGGCTGTCAGAGCAAGTTCCACGAATGCGCCCTGTGGCGCACCATCATCGCCTCGGCGTTCGGCAAGGAGATGCTCGACAGCCCGCAGCGCGCCCGCGAACTGTGCGAACTGCAGGCACGCGTCGATCAGCCCCGTTCCGTCTTTCGTAACGCGTTCTTCTCACCGAAGCGCTACACCGGAGCGTTCCGGCAGCACCGCGAGCAGTACATCGAGGCTTTGGGCAGGCTCTATCGCGGCATTCAGCACGCCACCGGCGCGCAGTGGATCATCGATTCCTCCAAAGCACCGTCGCACGGATGGCTTGCCGCCGGTGTGCCGGACATCCACATGCATGTCGTCCACGTTGTGCGCGACTGCCGGGCTGTCGCCTTTTCGATGCAACGCAGGAAGCGCCGCCCCGAAATCACCGATCGGCAGGCGTTCATGCCCACCTACCCCGCGTGGAAGACCGCCATGCGATGGGTGCTCATCAACAAGGTATGCCGCCAGTTCGCCACCGCGCTGCAGAAGAATGGCGAGCGGCAACAGACCCACACCGGCTACACCGCCATCCGCTACGAGGATTTCATCCGGCAGCCGCGCACCGTCGTCGCCACCATCATGCGTGACATCGGCATGACGGATAAGCCGCTCGATCACATTCAGGGCGATACCGTTCACCTCCGTTCCAACCACACCGTCGCAGGCAACCCCATCCGGTTCAAAACCGGCGATGTCCAGCTTAAGCTCGATGATCAATGGCGGCGTGAACTGCCCATGCTCAAAACCGCGCTGGTGCGCGGCATGGCCGGCCGCATGCTGCGACAGTATGCGTATCTCGATTGATCGGTTCCTTTCACAAATGCATGCATGATCCGGTTCCGCTTTCGGTAAACCGTGCTTGCCTGCGTATCTGCCCGATGGCGGATCCCGTTGCTTTACCAATGGGACGCACGGATCTGCCACCCTACGGTTTCTAGAGCGGACCATGCCCGCCGCGCGGCAAGCATAAACATGAGCATCATCAGTCATTACCGCCCGATCGACTGGGTTCACCATCCCACCACCCAGCGGTTCATCTTTGCCACGGGCATTGAGTGCAGTTATCCCACCCGCCGATATCCTGATGGTCGCCGCCGTTACGATCAGCTTGAACGTTGCGGCCATTACGAGCGTTGGCGTGAGGATCTGGAACTCACCCGCGAGTTGGGCATCCACTTCCTGCGTTACGGCGTGCCGTACTACCGCATCCATCGCGGGCCAGGCCGATACGACTGGGACTTCACCGATGAGGTCCTGCCCGTCCTTCGTGACATGAACATCGTCCCGATCATCGATTTGTGCCACTTCGGCGTGCCCGACTGGCTGGAGAACTTTCAGAACCCGGAATTTCCCGGCCATTTTCGCGATTTTGCCCGGGCGTTTGCGGAACGCTATCCATGGGTCTGGTGTTACACCCCGGTGAATGAGATGTACATCACCGCCGAGTTCAGCGCGTTCTTCGGCTGGTGGAACGAGCAGCTCCAATCGCACAATGCGTTCGTCACCGCCATCAAGCACGTTGCCCGGGCGAACGTCGAGGCCATGCGCGCGATCATCGAGGTCACGCCCAGCGCGCTGTTCGTGCTTGCTGAATCGTCCGAAAACACCCACGCGCGGCACCCCGATCTTGCCGAGGAAGCCAAGATGTTCAACGAGCGCCGATTCCTCGCGCTCGATCTGACGTGCGGCTGGCTGGTCGATTCGGGCATGTACGTCTACCTCCGTGAGCACGGCATGAGCGAGGATGAATACCAGTTCTTCCTCAACTGCCGTCTCACCGAACACATCATCATGGGGCACGATTACTACGAAACGAACGAACACCTGCTCATCAACGAAACCGAACGCGTTCCGCTGAAGGAAACACTGGGTTACTACGCCATCGCCCAGCGTTATTACCAGCGATACAACCTCCCGGTGATGCACACGGAAACGAACGCCCGCGGTGACGAGGCGGTGAACTGGCTGTGGCACACGTGGCAGAACATTCAGGAACTGCGACAGGACGGCGTGCCACTTTGCGGCATGACGTGGTACAGCCTCACCCATCAGATGGACTGGGACACCGCGATGCGCGAGGACAACGGCCACGTCCACGATGTGGGCCTCTTCGATCTGGACCGCAACATCACCCCGGTTGGCCTGGCGTACAAGGAACTCATCGAGCGATGGCGTCAGACACCGCTGCTGCCGAACGGCCCGCTCACGCTGATCGGTGACTGGGGGCATCCGCCGAACGCCGCTGGCGCCCATCGCGAACACAACGTTGAGTATGACGGTGCCGACCACCAGAGGTACCGCTATCGCACGCGCTGAATCGCTCCAACACACGAGGAACGCAACCATGACGCAATCGACCGCTCAGACCGTCGTCATCACCGGTGCCTCGGCAGGGGTGGGGCGTGCCACCGCGCGCGAGTTCGCCCGACACGGTTGGCGCGTGGCGCTGCTGGCACGCGGCCGTGATGGACTCGAAGCCGCCGCTCAGGAGGTGCGTGACCTCGGCGGCGAGGCGCTGGTCATCCCGACCGATGTGGCCGATTGCGAGGCCGTCGAACGTGCCGCGCAACGGACGGAAGAACGCTTCGGCGTCATCGATGTGTGGGTCAACAACGCCATGGCGACGGTGTTCGGCCCGTTCATGAAGATCAAGCCCGATGAGTTCAAACGTGTAATCGATGTGACGTTTCTCGGATATGTGTGGGGGACCATGGCGGCACTCAAACGCATGGTTCCACGCAACCGCGGCACGATCGTTCAGGTTGGTTCGGCACTGGCGTACCGCGGCATCCCGCTGCAATCGCCTTACTGTGCCGGCAAGCATGCGATCCAGGGGTTCACCGAATCATTGCGATCCGAACTTATCCACGACAGCATCGATGTGCATCTCACGATGGTGCAGTTGCCCGGGCTGAACACGCCGCAGTTCGAATGGGTCCGCAACTACATGGGGCGACAGTCCAAGCCGTTGGGCACGATCTTTCAGCCGGAGGTCGCCGCTCGCGCGATCCATTTCGCGGCGCATGCCAGACGTCGCGAGCATTATGTCGGTTGGCAGACGATGAAAACGATCCTCGGCAACCGCGTGGCGCCGGGATATCTCGACCGCTACCTTGCGGAGGTTGTGTATCAGGGCCATATGACGGACAAGCCCGACGATCCGCATCGGCCGGACAACCTGATGGATGCGTTGCCCGGCGACTGGGGCGCGCATGGTCCGTACGATGCCGAGGCTGTCAACCACAGCCCGCAACAGTGGGTGTCACGCCATCGCGGTTGGGTCGCCGCCGGTTTGACGCTCGCCGCCGGCGCGGTGCTCGGCGCAATTGCCATCAATAAGGCACGACCGCAGCGCGCGAAGCCGAAGACAACCGCACCGCTCAACTTCAGCGGCTGGGATGAACTGTCGCGCATGACCGAACTGGCAAGGATGCGGTAGCGTGGCGGGGAGGCAGTCCGACGACGGAGGACAAAGGTCCGTCATCGCCACTCACCACTCACCCACCCACCCCAACGTTCAATTCCCCTGCGGGCCGCCGTCGCTGCCTTCACCGGAGATGCTCGACCGCATGGACGTGTCCGCCTGGATGTTGCGCATGCGGTAGTAGTCCATGATGCCCAGATTCCCCGAACGGAACGCCTCGGCCATCGCCTTGGGCACCTCCGCTTCGGCGAGCACGACCAGCGCCCGGTTCTTCTGCACCTCGGCCTGGAACTCCTGCTCCTGCGCGACGGCCATCGCGCGGCGCTTTTCCGCTTCCGCCTGGAAGCGACGCTTGTCCGCCTCGGCCTGATCGGCCTGAATCTTCGCGCCGATGTTCTCGCCCACATCAATGTCCGCAATGTCGACCGACAGGATGGTGAATGCCGTCCCCGCGTCCAGGCCCTTGTCCAGCACCGTCTTGGATATGCGGTCGGGATTCTCCAGCACCGCCTTGTGGCTCGTGGAGGAGCCGATCGTCGTCACGATGCCTTCGCCGACACGCGCGATGATCGTTTCCTCCGTTGCGCCACCGATCAGGCGGTTGATGTTCGCCCGCACCGTCACGCGCGCCCGAGCGCGAAGCTGGATGCCGTCCTGCGCCACCGCATCGATGGTTTGCCGACCGCTCGACGGGTTGGGGCAGTCGATCACCTTCGGGTTCACCGATGTCTGCACCGCTTCGAGAATGTCGCGACCCGCCAGGTCGATCGCACAGGCGGTGTCCCACGACAGGTCGATCTTCGCGCGGTCCGCGGCGATCAACGCCCGCACGACGCGCGGCACATCGCCCCGCGCCAGGTAGTGCGTTTCCATCTGGTTGGTGGAAACGTTCAGCCCCGCCTTGGTCGCCTGAATCCGCGCCAGCACGATCGTCTTGGGATCGACGCGCCGAAACCGCATGCCGATCAGCGCCCACATGCTCACCCGGGCGTCCGACAACCAGGCCTGCACCCACAAACCGATGTACTGGGCGGCAAGCACCAACCCCAGAATCACCGCCAGAATCAGAATGATCGCGAGCCCCCACAGCAGGTAGGAACCCATGCCCGGGGCATCCTGAGCAAGCACAAGTGTGAACGGCGACAATGGATGAGCAAACATGTCAACTCCTCGTTGGCAGTTTCCTATTGCGATCGAACCGGATCCCCGCGATGGAGTTCCCCCCGATCAGACGCCCACGCATTGTAAGGTGCATCGTCCCGCACGGGTAGGGGGCAGCTCATGTCGTGCGGTTTCGCGTGATTCCTGTGAATGAATCACGGCTGGTCATGTCAGCCGAATGGCGATAGGCGAATTCCCCTATAATCCCCGCCATGCGAGCAATCGTCACCGGTCAGGTCGGCATGGACAAGAAGCCCTACCTCGACGCCGTCGCCGCGCTGGCGCGCGAACGAGGCGAACCCATGTCCGTCTATCACGTCGGTGGGCGCATGTACGCTGAGGCCGCCGATGTTCGGCCTGGTCGCATCCTCGACCTGCCGCTTTCCCGGCTTCAGGCGATCCGACGGGCCGCCTTCAAGGACATCATCACCGACGCCATCGGAAAAAAGAACATCATCGTCAACACCCACGCCACGTTTCGCTGGCGGCATGGCCTGTTTGCCGCGTTCGATTTCGATCAGGCGCGAGCACTCGAACCGGACATGCTCATCTGTCTGGTCGACAATATCGAAATCGTCCACCATCGCCTCAAGCAGGAGCACACCCTCGACGTCACGCTCAAGGACCTGATGGTCTGGCGCGAGGAGGAAATCATGGCGACGGAACTGCTCGCCCAGGCGCTGGGGTGCCATCAACAGTTCTACGTCCTGTCGCGGGGACGCTCCGCCGACTCGATCGAAACGTGCTATCGGCTCATCTGTCGGCCGCAGATGCGCAAGGTGTATCCGTCCTTTCCGATGACGCACGTCGAGTCGCTGCCGGATGTCAAAGCGGAGATCAACGCCTTCCGCGAGGAGCTTGCCAAACACTTCATCGCCTTCGATCCGGGCGATGTGGATGAGAAGCTGCTGCTCGAACGCGCGATCGAAGCCGCCAAGAACGGCATCGACTTCATCGATGCCCGCTTCGGCACCGAGACGATCCCCGTCTCCGTCAAACAGGTGCTCGACGTCGCGGGCGATATCGATGGCCAGATCTACATGCGCGACTTCAAGCTTATCGATCAGTCGGACATGATCTGCAGCTACATCCCGCAACTGCCCGGCGGCATCCCCGGCCTCTCCAGCGGCGTCGAACGCGAGCTCCAGCATGCCTTCGAGCACGGCAAGGAGGTCTACGTCGTCTACAAGCCGACCCGCTCACCGAGCCCCTTCATCACCGAAACCGCCACCAAAGTCTTCGCCTCCACGGAGGAAGCCATCGCCTACTTCGAAGCACAGGGCATGTTTGCCCCGACCAACCTGTTCGGGGAGTGAGTGTGCCGTTCGCTGCGTGTTAAACGTTTCGCTTTCAGGGGTTAGGTGGGGCCGCGAGCCCATCGCCGTTCGTACGCCCACCGTTCTTTTTGAATGATCCGTCGATGATCGACCGCAACCGAAACCCCTTGTCCCCGTGTATCCAATGAACCAAACGCCGATGCCCTGTTCGGATCGCGCGGTGCTTCAGGCGAATCGCGGTATAATCGCAGCCAACGTGAGGGCGGCGATCCCGACGGGGGCGACCTTGCGACTTCTTATTTCTGGGAAAGTGAGGCCCATCATGCGTAATCTGGCAGTCGCTTGTATGACTTTGTTCCTCCTCGTGGGGACCGTTCTGGCGGATGAGGAGGCGGCGCAAAAGGTGCTTGCCGACAAGGGGCTGGTGCTGCGTGGCAACGTGTATGTGCTGCCCGCCGAGTTGGACCTTTCCAAGTCCACCGCGGCGCTCAACCGCGCCAAGGCGGCCTTCCGCAAAGCCCAGAACGATCACCGGGCCATGGAACGCAAGATCGCACAGGCCAAGGCTTACATCGCCGATCGACAGTTCCGCCTCGAGCAGCTCATGGGTGAAACGCGCAAGGCACAGAACGCGCGCGACTACAACAAGCTCGTCGAGGAGATCAACGCCCTGGAAGCCGAGCTCAAGAACATCACCGCGCAGCGTGAGCAGGCCGAGAAGGAAAACCAGACGAACTACGACAAGGCTCAGGCTGAATTCGTCAACGTGGTGCTGGAGATTTCCGAGAAGCTCGACGAAACCGCCAAGCAGTACGACGCCCTGAACAACGATGAAGCGGTCAAGGCCGCGCTTGCCACGCTCAGCCAGGACAATCGTCGCTTCATCATCGGCCCGACGAATGCGTTTGAAAATGCCCGGCGCATGATCGGCCGCGAAACCGAGCACATCCAGTCCGGCGTCATCAAGCTTCACCGCGAAGCCAACACCTTCCTCGTCGATGTTCGGCTCAACGAAAAGCCGACGCGGCAGATGGTGCTCGACACCGGTGCCAGTTCGATCTCGCTTCCGTTCGACATGGCGAACGAGCTTGGCCTGACCGTCACCGATGAGGATCAGAAGGTACAGGTGCAGCTCGCCGATGGTCGCATCGTCCTTGCAGCCGCCAAGATTCTTGATTCGGTGCAGGTGGGGCAGTTCATCGTCAAGAACGTGGAATGCCTGGTGCTGCCGGAGGAGCTCGTTGCTGCTCCCGCGCTGCTGGGCAACAGCTTCCTCAAGCACTTCCAGTTCCGTCTGGACCCCGAAGCGGGTGAACTGAGCATGGTTCGGATCGAAAGCGACGGCGACAAGCCCGCGGCTCGTCCGGCGGCGGGCGGCGCACGCAACTGAACCCGCTTCCACAATCCAGTTTCGACGTCCTACCACCGCGCTTCACCGTGCGGTGGTTTTTTTATGTTCCATCGCTTCGGCCACAAACCCGCGCCATGAAAAAAGCCCGCGGTTGGCAGGGTGCCAATCACGCGGGCTTGGGTGGGGTAAGCGGGATCTGTCGATTTACGGGTGGTAGAACACACGCTCCATGCTCGCCCACCATTCACCTTCCTTGCGGTTGGGGATCGGCGTTTGACAGGGGTCGGTTTCCTTCCACCATCGCTGCGTCTCGGGGTCTTCAGCGATGCGCTTCATGTCGCCTTCGAAGTCGTTGCCGACGTATTCAAAGTGGCTGAACAGCAGCCACTGATCGTCGCTGATCTGCTTGAGGTAGATGTTGTAGTTGCGGATGTTGGCCTTGCTGATCTGCTTGAGAACGCCCGGCCAGGTGTTGGCGTGCAGTTCCTTGTAGTAAGCGATCTTTTCCGGCTTGATGCCGATGACGCTGCCGAAACGCTGCACCTGATCGACCTTGTCGGGGGCATGGGCGCGCCAGTCGGCGACGCTCACCGTGCCGATCACGGTCAGGGCGATGAGAAAGTGAGCCAGTAGAGCGGTTCTCTTTGTCACGGGAAATCCTTTCAAAGAAGGTCACGCGAATGTCGCATAGAGCACGATCATCACGATGACGAGCACGCCCGAGAGCAGGCGAGGATCGGTCACACCGGTGAACGGATGCGAGGCGATGACGCTGAACGGATTCTTCCAGCAAAGCCCTTCGATCTGCTCGGGGCGTGGCCGCGGTGTCACAAGGCTGACACCGACAAACAGCACGGAGCAGATGACGAACAGCCACCACGCCTGCATCATGAAGGGAATGCCCCATTCATCGGTGACGATTTTGGTGTCGCCGATGAGCGGGAAGTCCATCGCGAAGGTGACCACCCCGAGCAGGAACCCACCGGTGAGGGTGACCAGCGACGCCTGCTGTGTGCCACGCGGCCAGAACACGCCCCAGAGGAAGACGACGGTGATCGGCGGCGCCAGGCAGGCGATCATCGCATTCAGACCGGTGAAGATGCTGTCGAAGCGGCTGCCCTGCGTGGACCACGCCATCGCCAGAAGCATGACGATGCAGGCGGTGACGCGGCCGATGGTCACGAGGGTGCGGTCCGGGGTTTGAGGCCGCGTCCGCTTGACGATGTCGAGGCTGACCAGTGTGGCGGTGCTGTTGAGCGCCCCGGCGACGGTGCTCATGAGTGCCGCGAGCAGACCCGCCGCCACCAGCCCCTTCAATCCGGTGGGGATCAACTCGTTGATCAGCACAGGCAGCGTGCTGTTGTAGTTTTCACCGATCTGTTCGCGGAAAAGTACGTACGCCATCAGGCCGGGGAACACCATGAGAAACACGGGCAGGATTTTGATGAATCCCGCGAAGACGGGGCCCACCCGCGCATCCTCTTCAGTGGAGGCGCCCAGCACGCGCTGCACGATCGTCTGATCCGCACACCAGTACCAGATACCGAGCACCGGATAGCCCAGCAGCACCGCGTACCAGGACAACCCGCCTTCACTCTGAAGCATGCTCAGCCGGTGCGATTCCACCGCTTCTTCAAAGGCGGCATAGGTTTCAATGCCGTTGTCGCGCAGTGCAACGATGCCGAACACCGTCACCGCCACCGCACCCAGCAACAGCAGCACGGTTTGAATCGATTCGGTGACCACGACCGCCTTGAGCCCACCCAGCACGGTGTACACAGCGGTGATGGCGGAGATGATAAGGATCGACCAATAGACATTGATGCCGAAGAACTGTTCAAAAATGGCGGAGCCTGCGTAGAGGCTCATGCCGATGTGGATGAACAGCGCGCCGACCACGGCCATGATCGCCAGAATGGTGCGCGATGCACCGCTGAATCGTCGTTCGAGATAATCAGGCAGCGTGCTGATGCGGCTGCGGAAATAGAACGGGGCGAAGACCAGCCCCAACAGCACCAGGCAGAACGCCGCCATCCATTCGAAGTTGCCGATGACAAGCCCGACGCGGTATCCATCGGCGGCAAGACCGACGAGGTGAACGGTCGAAATATTGGTGGCGAACAACGCCAGACCGATGACGTGCCAGCGGAGCGATCGGCCGGCGAGGAAGTAACCCTGACTGGTGGCAGCCTCCTTGCGTGACGCCAAAAGGCCGATGACCACGATCGCCACCATGTAGCCGATGATGATCGTCAGGTCCAACGGGTGGATGCTCATCCCAGACTGTTCAGCGAGAATGAAAGTCACGGCCGTTCGCTCCAGGGTACGCGTCGCCGATCAGCACGCGGGGTGATCCGTTGTGCGCGTTCAAAGAGGATTGATGTTGTAGCGCTGAGCCAAGCCGTTGAAGATCTCAACGAGTGATGCGCCAAGGGGCACGCCTTCACGCAGTCGTTTGGCGCGTGCGATCATTTCCGGTTCACCCGGGTACATCACCTTACCGCCCGGTTCGGCCGGTTTCAGCCGACCCCAACGGCAGATCATCTCCACGACGCGATCCTGGAACCGCTCCAGTGAAACGAAACGGCTGATGTCGATCGCACCCACGAGCCCGCCCAGCAGTCGCCGCTGCGACAGGTCGCCATACATCTTGGGAATGTCCGGGCCGAAAGGACCATCGCTCAGAAGCGAGCAGAACACATCGATCATGAGCCCCAGCCCCGATCCCTTGTAACCACCTACAGGATAGATCGCGGCAACCTTTGCGGGGTCGGTGGTGTCGACGCCCTGTGCATCGACAGCCCAACCCATGGGAATGGGCATGCCTTCGATGCGTGCGTTTTCAATGCTGTTCCACGGGGTGACGCTGGTCGCCATGTCCAGGCACAGGGATTGGCCGTTGCGTCCCGGTGCGGTGAAGCACAGCGGGTTCGTGCCACAGAAGGGCTGACGCGCACCGTGGGGCAGGACCATGGGATCGACGTGGGTGAAGACCAGGCCGATCATGCCCGCCTCCGCCATAAGAAGGCCGGGGTGTGCCAGGGCACCGCAATGACTGGAGTTACGCACGCTCACCCAGCCCGCGCCGGTTTCCCGCGCCAAGGCGATCGCCTCATGCGCGGCACGGTTCATCACCAGATGCCCCAGCCCGTGGCCGCCATCGAGGATCGCGCTCGAAGGGGCGACCCGTTCAATGGTCAGTTTCGGCTTGGGTTCGATGCTCCCGGCTTCCATCCGTGCCAGGTAGTGGGGGATGCGTGCGACGCCGTGCGAGTCGATGCCGCGTAGGTTCGCTTCGAGCAGGACGTCGACGACGATGTCGGCTTCGTCTTTGGGAACTCCTGCTGCAACAAAGAGTTGGGTGCAGAATTGTCGGATGTGTTCGGCTTCGAGCAGAACTTGCGATGTGGGTTCGATTTGCGGCACAACTTTATTCCACACTTGACAGTGATGTTAATATTAAATATTTTATTCAATATGTCAAATGCGCCCCAAGCCAGTCTGGCGATGTCGCGGCTCGTCCGCAACGGGGGGTTGCGCTCCGATGTCGTGGATCAGGTCATCGCCGCGGTCTTCGATAAGCGCATCGTGGCGGGAGACCGGCTGATCGCGCAGAAGCTGGCTCAGCAGTTGGGCATCAGCGCGACGCCCGTGCGGGAAGCGCTCGTGGAGCTGGCGGCGATCGGCATTGTGGAGCTGCTTCCCAATCGTGGGGCGGTGTGTCGACCATTCGGCGCGCAGCAGCTTCAGGAGATCTATCAGATTCGCCGCATCCTGGAAGTGGAGGCGACGCGCGGCGCGTGCGGCAAGGTGCCCGTCCTTGCGCTGCGTGAGCTGGTGCACGACACGCAGGAGCTGATTGGTCGGCATGATTCGAATGGCGAGTGGTCGGAAGATGCTGTTGCGCTTGATCGGCGCGTGCATGATCTGATCACCGCGCATTGCGGCAGCGCCCGACTGGGACACGAGATTGCGCGATACGACGCGTTGATGCAGTCGATTCGGCGTTATCTCCATAACCATCACAACGTGCAGCGCCGCGCCATGGAAGAACACTTGCGTATTCTTGAGGCATTGGACGCTTGCGATGGCGTGCGCGCAGCCGATGCAATGGGCGCACATATTCGTTCGACCGCGATGAGTGTTCAGGAACTGATGTTTCCGCGGTGACGTACCGGTTTGATCGGCTCCGTGCGAGGCCTTGGAGTGTTGAAACGTGAAGCTCAGGGGTAAGGTCGCGATTGTGACGGGGGGAAGCAAGGGCATCGGCTTTGGCTGTGCCCGGGTGTTCGCCCGTCATGGCGCGCAGGTCGTGATGGCGTCCCGAGGCGAGGAAGAGGGGCGAAAGGCCGAGGAGCAGTTGCGTCAAACCGGCGCGGATGTGGCCTTTTTCCCGTGCGATGTGACACGCGAAGACGATCTGGTGAACGTTATCGCCTACACCGTGGAGCGGTACGGCCAACTTGATTGCATGCTCAACAACGCGGGCTGGCATCCGCCCGCAACACCGATTGATCAAATCAGTGCATCGGATTTCGAATCATTGCTACGGTTGAATCTGACGAGCACGTTTCTCGGTTGCAAGTATGCGATTCCGCATTTGCGGAAGACGAAAGGCTCGATCATCAATATGTCCAGCGCGGTGGCGTTGATGGGGCAGCATGCCGCATCGAGTTACGTGGCGACGAAAGCTGGGCAAATTGGGTTGACCCGTGCGTTGGCGCTCGATTTGGCACCGGAAGGTATTCGTGTGAACGCGGTGTGTCCCGCCGGTGTGCGCACGCCACTTGTTGAAGAGTGGGCCGCCAGCGAATACGACCCCGCTGAGGCGCTGCGCATGGTGGACCGTTGGCACCCGTTGGGTCGGATGGCAACGATTGATGAGATTGGGGAAGTTTGCGCGTTTTTGGCATCCGCGGAAGCCTCGTTCCTGACGGGGCAGACGATCTGTCCCGATGGGGGGGCTGCGCTGGGATATGCCACCAAGTATGACGGCTGAGGATTGAGAGCTCGCAGCGCATGTGGCTGCGTGCTTTCGGGGGCGGTACGCGCGATAGCGGCCGAGAACGATGAGCTTTTTACGTGTTTTTCGCAATGTCACGGTGAGATTCACTCCGCAGGCGGTACTTCTTCATGGCGACGCATCCAAAAGTCCGAGCCCCGTTGGGGGTGAACGCGGATGTGCCCGCTGATCGAAGCGATCCGGCGATGGAAGTCACAGACCGATCGGAGTTGTTCGTTTACCAGCTTACCGAGGCGCAGCGTCGCATTTACGCGTACATCATGACTCTTCTTCCCGACCCTCATTGTGCCAACGACGTGCTCCAGGAAACGAACCTGGTGCTTTGGCGCAAGAATCGCGATTACACCGAGGGCATGGACTTCGTCGCGTGGGCGTGTCGGGTCGCGTATTTTCAGGTTCTTGCCTACCGGCGTGACCGCAGCCGGGATCGTCATCTTTTTGATGAGGCGCTGCTCGATCAGATGTCGCAGGATGTGCAGCGGCGAAGCGATGGGTTTGACCATCGGTGGCAGACGCTGCATCAGTGCATGGCAAAGCTGCCGGCCGAACACCGCGATCTGCTGATGCGGCGGTACAGCACGGGTGGTTCGGTGCGCGCCATTGCGGCGCAGCTCGGCAGGCCGATCGGTTCCATTTCTCAATCGCTGTATCGCATTCGTCGGCTTCTCCTCGACTGCGTGAAACGGTCCGCTCAGGAAAGGACCGTGCGATGAGCTACCGAGCGCCCGATGACCTGGACACGTTGTTTGCCGCTCTGCTCGATCAGGAGTTGACCGACGAGCAGGAAGCACGTCTTGCCGCACGGTTGAAACAGGATGCGCAGGCGCGCGAGCTTTATGCCGACCTGCTTGAACTTCACGCGGTGCTTGCGTGGGACATGCAATGGAAGAATGCGCCCGCGCCGACCCATGCAACGGATTTTGCTCTTGATGGTGTTCTGAGCGGCGAGCCATCGGCAGAATCGACGGTTGATCTGTTCCTGCAGGTGCTCGAT
>CAZEFM010000010.1:0-7946 GCA_964511575.1 uncultured Phycisphaeraceae bacterium
GTTTCACGCCCCGGCTGTCCAGCGCCTTGACGAAGAGCCAGCGCATGCCGTGGATGCGATCGCGCATCGCGGCGAGTTCGCGCTCCCACTGCTGATGCAGGTCGGCATCAGTGAGGATCGTCGTGACAATCTCCGCACCATGGGCGGGCGGGTTCGAGTAGTTGCAGCGGATCACCCGCTTGACCTGGCTCATCACCGCCCCGGCGGCGCGCTCATCGCCCGCCACCACCGTCAACGCGCCAACACGCTCACAGTACAGGCCGAAGTTCTTGGAGAAGCTGTTGCACACCAAAAGCTCCGCCCCCGGCCGGGTCAGTTCCAGCAGCCCGATGTTGTCCTCCTCCAGCCCGTCGCCGAACCCCTGATACGCGAAATCGATCAGCGGCAGAAGCTGACGCTCGGCGATGACATCGGTGATCGCCTCCCACTGCGTCGGCAGCGGGTCGACACCCGTGGGGTTGTGGCAGCAGCCGTGCAGCAGCACAACATCGCCCGCGGGCAACTGCTTGAGCGCTGCGAGCATGGCATCGAACGCCAACCCGTTCGTCGCCCGGTCGAAATAGGGATACATCTTCGTCGGCACGCCCGCGGCAGCGAAAATCTGCTGGTGGTTCTCCCACGTCGGGTCGGGCAGGTGCACGGTCAGCCCCGGATGATTGCGGCTGAGGTAGTCGGCGGCGACACGCAGCGCCCCCGTCCCGCCGGGCGTGTGAGCCGTGGCGGCGCGGCGGTTCTCGATCACCTCGTGGCCCTTGCCGAACATCAGCGCCTGCACGGCCGCGGCGTACTGCGGCGAACCGCTGATCGGCTTGTAGCTCTTGGTCTTTTCCTGTTCCAGCAGCCGCTGCTCCGCCGCTTTCACCGCCGCCAGCACCGGCGTCGCGCCGCTGGCGTCCTTGAACACCCCCACGCTCAGGTTGATCTTCTGCGGGTTCGGGTCGGCGTTGAACGCTTCGTTGATCCCGAGAATCGCATCAGGCGGCGCTTGTTCGACGTTCTGAAACATGACGATCGGTTCCCTTCAGCCGCGCAATGATCGCGCAGCGGTCGCACAGGGTATCGCTGGGCGGAGGGGAATTCAAAAAGGCAGGGCCAACGGCCACCTCGCGTCTCACCCCTCAAGCCTCACGCCTCTCAAAATCCCCCCTGCCGCATCGAGTCGATCGATGAGGGGAACGGGTAGCGGGCGTAGACCGGCGTGGGCGAGCTGTCCCACATCCACAGGGCGGGGTAGACATCGCCGCCGAACCCCGCCTCGTGCATGGTGCGCAGGACGGTTTCGAAGCTCGGCTCCTGACCGTTCTCATCCAGCAGCCGGTTGGCGCGGGCGCCGAGGAAGCACACCGAGGCCGCGGGCATGCGGTTGGGCTTGCGGCGGATCATCTCGCTCACCAGTTGGAACCCCTGCGCCAGATCGCCCGGCGTGAGGTGGTCGCGATCCGTCGGCCGAAGCAGCGCCAACACCTCCACCAGATCCATGTCGTACTTGAGCACCGTCACCGTCTGCCGCTTGGCGAACTGGGCGGCGTAGGCGGTGATCGAGGCCTCGTCCCACTGGCTGGTGGGCAGCAGTTCCGCCAGTTGCGTGATGATGCCGCTGGAGTTGTCCTGCGCGTTCACCGCACAGACGAGCGAGCGGTACCGCCCGGCCGTGACATCGTCGAGCAGGTGCTGGCCCCACATGATGCGGATCCGCCGACTCATGTCCGCGGTGCGCGACGGCTTGGCATCGGGCAGGAGGACGATCCGCTCGCCCATGCCCAGATCCTCAAGAAGCCGATCGCCTTCGCCGTCGTAGATACGTCCTTTGGACAGGTTCGTGGCCATGCGTGAGTCTCGCGATGAAAGGTGCCGTCGTGAAATCATTTCCGTCAGGGTTCAGTATACCCCGCCCGCCGTCGTTCGCGGTGCTCTTTGGCGCGCTCGAAGCAGGGAAAATGTCCGCGGGCGGGACGGGCGACAGACGGCCAACCGCGCGCAGTGATGCGGTGAATGCTTACAATCCTCCCTCATGTACGATCATCTGCCCGAACTCCCTCCCGCTCTGCTGCACGAACGCCGCGAACGCGTGTTCCTCGTGCTTGCCGGGTTGTTCCTGGGCACGCTGGCGATGCTCAACATCCTGGGCATCAGCCGCTTCATCGTGCTGGCGTCGGCGGGCACGGTGGACGGCGGGACGACGTTCGCCTTCGGCCGCATCGTCGGCGACAACCCCTGGATCTTCGCCGTCGCCGTGGGCGTGCTCCCCTACCCGATCACCTTTCTCTGCACCGACTTCATCAGCGAGCTGTACGGCCGCAAACGCGCCAACTTTGTCGTCTGGGTCGGGCTGCTGTTGAACCTCTGGGTGGTGTTCATTCTCTGGCTGGGCAGTTCGCTGCCGGGCTTCATGCCCAACGATCCGATCACGAACATGCCGCCGCTGCCCGCATGGAACCCCGACAAGCTCGCCTACGAGGAGACCGGCTGGACGTTCTTCCAGATCCGCAACCTCGCGTTTGGCGCGGTGACCGCATCGATGATCGCCTACATGGCGGCACAATTCTGCGATGTATATCTCTTCCACTTCTGGAAGAAGCTCACCCGCGGCAGACACCTGTGGCTGCGCAACAACGGATCGACCATGATCAGCCAGATGGTCGACACCACCGCGGTGATTCTCATCACCCACTTCTACGCGCACGCCCTGCCGATCGAGAACACGCAGCCGCTTTGGCCACAACTGCTGACATTCATCTTCACCGGTTACGCCTTCAAGTTCATCATGGCGCTGCTGGACACCATCCCCTTCTACATCGGCGTGAAGTACCTCAGCGAATACCTGCGCATCGACCCCAACCGCGAACATCACGCCGATCTGGAGGAAAGTCATCTGCAACAACGTCCCTGAGGGTGGGATAAGCATTTTTTGACGGGATGAACAGGATGGACAGGATGGAAAACGACGATGTTTCGCTCCCGATCGTCCTCGATTCCTCCGGCTACCTGTTAAGCCGCATCGTCAACCATGACCCCGTCAATCCCGTTCATCCCGTCTGAACTGTCTTAACAGGAATCACTCATGTACCGAATCGCGATAGTCGGAATTGGTGCGATCGCCACCATGCATGCGCGGGCGATTGCGGATCTGAGCAACGCCACGCTGGTGGCCGGCTCGTGTCGCGGCGAGGCCAAGGGTCGCGCGTTCGCCGAGCAGTTCGGCTGCCGATGGTACGGCGACTGCGAGGCGATGCTCGATGCCGAAAAGCCGGATGTGATCACCATCTGCACGCCCAGCGGCGCGCATTTGGAGCCGACGATCGCGGCCGCGAAGCGTGGCATTCACATCCTGTGCGAAAAGCCGCTGGAGATCACCACCGCGCGGATCGATCAGATGATCGCCGCGACACGTGAAGCGGGCGTGCTGCTGGGCGGGATCTTCCCGCAGCGGTTCAACCCGGTGGTGCAACAGTTGCACGCCGCCGCCAGCGCCGGACGATTCGGCCGGCTCGCCGTCGTCAACAGCTACGTCCCCTGGTGGCGTGGCGATGACTATTACGCGCCCGATCGCTGGCAGGGCAAGCTCGCCCTCGACGGCGGCGGCGCGATGATGAACCAGTCGATCCACGGCGTCGATGCGGTGCAATGGCTCGCCACAGCAGCGCAGCAGCACAACGGCAATGGCGACCCGCACGTTAACCCCGTCGCGCAGGTTTTCGCCTTCACCGCCAAACGCGGGCATGATGCGGGCCTCATCGAAGTTGAGGACACAGCCGTGGCGGTGCTGCGCTTCCGCGATGGTTCGCTGGGCCAGTTGCTCGGCGCCACGAGCATGTACCCGGGAAGCCTCAAACGCATTCAGATCGCCGGCCGCGACGGCACCGCCGAACTGCTCGAAGACGAACTGATCACCTGGCAGTTCCGACACGCAACCGATGAGGACAATGCCATCCGTCAGCGCTTCGCGCGCAGCACGCAAACCAGCGGCGGAGCATCCGACCCGATGGCAATCGACTACAGCAACCACACCCGCAACATCAAGGCGTTCCTCGATGCACTGGACGGCACCGCACCGCTGATGATCGACGGCCCCGAAGCGCGCAAGGCCGTCGCCATCATCGAAGCCCTCTACCAATCCGCCGCCACGGGACAGTGCGTGGAGATACCGTGAGGAAGATGTTCTGCGACCTCCTGTTGGATGAAGTACTCCATGCTCACCAAGGATGCATTACGACAGCGGTTCCGGCAGCAGCGCCAGGCGTTGTCCGGCGTGGAGGTGCTCGAAAAGTCGCTGGCGATTGAGAAGCGTGTGCTTTCCCTGCCCGAGGTGGAAGCGGCGCAGACATTCTTCATTTACATCTCCGTGGGCAACGAGGTGCACACACGGACGATGATCGAGGCGCTGATTCAACGCGGGCGCATCGTCACGGCGCCGCTTGTGACGGGGCAGGGCATCATGGAAGCGTGCCGTATCCACAGCCTGGCAGAGCTTGCGCCGGGGCGGTACGACATTCCCGCGCCGCAGCGCACCGCGGCCAACCTTCACGAACAGCACGTCGATGTGTGCATCGCCCCCGGTCTGGCGTTCACCCCGACGGGTCAACGCCTCGGCGCGGGGGGCGGTTACTACGACCGCTACCTCGCCCGTCACCCGGCGGGCTGCGTCATCGCACTGGCGTACGACTTTCAGATCACCGACCATCTGCCAACCGTCGCCACCGACCGTCCCGTTGACGTGATTGTGACCGAAACCCGCGTGCTGCGGGCACGTTAACGACTTGCGCAGCGTTGCAGGTCTGCCGCCGCCATACGCTGCCAGCAACAATCGGGAACCCTCGTCCCCTTTCGCGTCAACCTGTCGATTACTCGGGAATATCCTTAGAAGACCATGACGGAGTCCCCTGATCCACGTATAATAGTGTCGCTTAAGCCGGGCCCGGGCACGGGTCCCACCAGGGCGGCGAAACTCCTTCAACGGGACGAGAAAGATGGTCAAGGACTTAGCTGCAATCGCTCGCAACACGAAGTATCCGGTGGACGCTTTCATCTTCGTTCAGCAGGGGCTGGATCACACCGTGCGCACCATTCACGGCGAGATGGCGGACAACGCCGCCCCCGAGGAAATGCAGTCCCGGCATGTGACGGGTGAACAACTGTGTCACGGCTTGCGACGTTTTGCGATTCATCAGTACGGCCTGCTGGCACGTACCGTCCTCAAACGCTGGCGCATCAACAGTTGCGAGGACTTCGGCCACATCGTTTTCGCTATGGTCGAAGCGGAACTGATGCACAAAACCGAAAACGATCGCGTGGAGGATTTTGTCGGCGTGTTCGCTTTCGATGAAGCCTTCTCCTCGCAGCTCAGCCTCAGCGCGGAAGCTGTTTGAGCCACGCACCCAACAACCGAACCGAACAACGATGAAGCCCACGGCGTGTGAATCATGCCGTGGGCTTCCGAGGTTTATGGGGGCACCGCCAAGTTTTCACGATGCCGGGGCCACCACATCCGCAAGCGTCTGATAGCAGCGATACAGCACGCGCGGCAGGTGGAAGCAGCCCTTCCAGCCGTTCGCCTTGGCGGTCCAGACGCGGCTGCCATCGCGGTTGAGGTAGCCGTACCACTCGCCGTGCTCCGGGTCGGGGAAGTGGCTGAACGTGTAGGCGTGCACCTTTTCATACCACGCGGCGAGGTCGGCAGCGCCGGTGAGCTTCCACGCCAGCAGCAGCGCGTAAAGCGTTTCGCAGTGCGGCCACCACAGCTTCATGTCCGCCTCGAGGTTGTGCACGGGCGTCCAGTCGATGTTGGTGATGTAACGCAGCCCGCCGAACGCTTCGTCCCAGCCGTGGTTCAGCGAAGCGCGGATGATGTCGACAGCCGTGTCCCGCAGCGACGTGTCGCCCCGCCGCTCGGCGATCTCCAGAAGCATCCAAGCGCTTTCAATCGCATGCCCCGGGTGGAACATGCGCCCCTCGGGCAGGTCGAGCAGTTCCTCACCCTCGGGCCCAACGTTCTCCAGAAACGCGTTGAGGTGCGGCTTCCAGTGGCGGTCGAGAATGCTGCGCACCGAAAGCGTCAGATCGTCCTCGAAGCGCTGTGAGGGTTGAATGGCGTTGAACACCCACGCCACGGTGATGCGGCACATGTCGTGCGCGTGCAGGTGAAACAGCTGCCGCATCGGGTAGCCGAGCATCGGCGTGTCAGACGGTCGGCCAAGACGCGGCACGAGCCGGTCGTACACCTCACAGGCGCGATGCCACGCGGCCGAATCATTCGCCGCCCTGCTGTATTCCGCCAGCGCGATCGCCGCGAACACCTCTGTGTACAGGCTGAGCACCTGTGCCCGGCTGACGCCCTGCCGATCCAGCCGGAAGTGCATGCCGCCATCCTCGCGCCAGGCGAAGCGGGCCATGAAATCGTGTCCCAGCTTCGCCGCATCCAGCCATTCCGGGCGGGGTTCGTGCGTGTTGTAGAGGTGGCTGAGCATCCAGAGCTGCCGGCCGTTCATCCACATGTATTTGTCGGTGGTGTAGGGTGTGCCGTCGCGTTCGATCTGGCTGTAGTAGCCGCCGTACTCCCGGTCGAGCGAGTGGCGCATCCACCAGGGGATGACGTCGTCGAAAAGCGCTGCCCGATAGTGCTCGCGCAGTTCGGCTGCACGCCGGGGGGCAAGGACGCTGACGCCGGGGGTGGCGTCAACTGGTTGGCTGTGCCTCGACTCCATCGACCATCTCCTCTCAGGACAAATGGTGCCGTCACCGATCGCCCGCCTTCCGCCGGAGCGGTCAGCGCCGGGCGGTGGCGGCGGGACAAACAAAAAAAACACAGCACCGCGCGAACGGTGCTGTGTCATGGTAACGCTTTGGCTGAAGACCTAAACCGTCAGCCTTCAGACTTATTAGATCTCGGTCGTCAAGTTGTCGAGCACGTCAGTGCTCGTGACGAGGGCGAGGGACTCGGCCGCGTTCATCAGGTACCAGTTGCGTCCACCGAGCCCGAAGACGATGTTCCAATCGCCATCGTGGAACACGTTGCCGGCGTTCAGGACATAGGACCCGTTGAGGCCTGTGCCCTGCCGCAGGTTGTTGACGCGGGTCTGGATGTTGTTGCTGCTTCGCCATTCCCTGGCGATGGCGTTGAGCGCGACACGATCGTTGTCGTGGACGGTGACGCCCGCGATCATGATGTCGTCGCCCATGTTGCCCTGCAGGATGTCGGCTCCGTCGCCGCCGATGATCACGTTGCGCCCGGAGTGGAGGGCGCTGATGATGTCGGTGCCGTCGCCGCCGACGATGATGGCTTCCACGCCGGAGGCGAGCACGTCCGAGCCGCCGCCGCCGTAGATTTCAGCCGTGACACCGGTGATGGCATCAATGGCGATGATGTCCGTGCCCGCGCCGCCGTAGACCACGACGTGCTGCATCGCACCGGCTGCGTAGGTCTGGTTGACCAGCAGGCCGCTCACCGCATCGAGGTAGCTCACCTGGACGCCGCCGCCGCCCGCCGACTGCACCGCCACGATGCCACCGTTGTCCTTCGTCGCAACGAACAGCGTCATCTTGCCCGTCACGTCGTCGGCACGCAGGGCCACGTGACCCACCGTGACGTTCAGCGATGCGCTGGCGCTGCCGCCATCGTCATCCGTCACGGTGAAGGTGACCGTGTAGCTGCCTGCCGTGGTGGGCGTGAAGTCGATCGACAGACCGCCACCGCTGGCAACGATGTTGTTGTTGGCATCGGTGATCACCCACGAGGTGGTGTGGGTGTCGAGCGTGCCGGCATCGCTGAAGCTGCTGCTGTAGACAGCCGTTTCGTTGACGAGCGCCTGCGTCGGGCCGGCGATCGCCGCCACCACCGGGGCCGCGTTCGTCACCGTGACATCGATCGTGTCATTCACGGAACCAACCGAATCTTCGACAGTCACCTCGATCGTGTACACACCACCGTTGCCGTTCGTGTCGTCGAGGTA
>CAZEFM010000010.1:8046-62561 GCA_964511575.1 uncultured Phycisphaeraceae bacterium
TCGCTTCCTCACCGACGATCACCTCGGTTGGGCCGGAGATCGCGGCAACGACGGGATCAGCGTTCGTCACCGTGATGCTCGCCGAATCAACCACCGAATCCTCGGCATCGGCGACAGTCACCTCGATCGTGTACACACCACCGTTGCCGTTCGTGTCGTCGAGGTACTGGTGGCCGACGTTGACCTCGCGCTCGCCGTTGGTCAGCACAATGACATCGCTGTTGCCATCGCCCCAATCGATCGTCACCGTGTGTTCATCGGCCGAGTCATCGTCATCGAACGTCACGGTCAAAGTCACCGTGCCGTTTTCGGTGATGGTCGAGCTGTCGAGCGACAGATCGAGGTTGGTCGGCGCACTGTTCGGCACCGTCGCGGTGAACGTCAGCGACTCGCTGTCAACGCCACCGTCATCGTCCGTCACCGTGAAGGTCACGGTGTACTCACCCGCAGTCGTCGGCGTGTAGTCGATCGACAGACCGCTGCCACTGGCGACAACGTTGTCATCACCATCGGTGATCACCCAAGACGTCGTGTGCGTGTCCAGCGTGCCCACATCCGTGAAGCTGCTGCTGTAGCTCGCTTCCTCACCGACGATCACCTCGGTTGGGCCGGAGATCGCGGCAACGACGGGGTCGGCATTGAGGACGGTGACATTGATCGAGTCGCTCACCACATCGACGCCATCCGTCACAGTGACCGTGATGGTGAACACGCCGTTGGTGCTGCCGGTGTCGTCGAGGTACTTGTGCGAGTGGTAGAACGACCGTTGGTTGGTGTAGGTACCGCTCCACACAAAGCCGTCGCCGAAGTCGACGGTGATGAAGTGGCTGTCGTTGACATCGGCATCGCTGAAGGTGTAGTGCAGGATGACGTAGTCGTTCTCGACCACGGTGTCCGTGTCGACGGAGAGCGTCAGGTCGGTCGGCGGGTTGTTGCTGCTGACGACCTCGGCGTTGCCATCGTCGTTGCGGGAGAACTCGCTGGTGCTGCCATCCGGCGCGGTGGCGGTGGCGGTGATCACGTAGCCAATGGGCACGCTCACAGCGAAGGTTTCGCTGAACGTGACGTTGCCGCTGGCGTCGGTGACCACATCAGCCGCACCGAGGAAGATCTGGCCCTGGTCGTATCGGGTCGGATCGCCCGCCGGGCTGGCGAAGAACTCGATGCGGTACGTGGTTTCCGCGTGCGAGTGGAGCGTGCCTTCGATGGTGATGCTGCTCGCACCGGCCAAGGCGCTGGTGATGACCGGGTGGTTCTGGAGGTTGTTGGCGCCGGTGTCGGTGTCGCCCGGGTCGTTTTCGTTCATGGCGAACAGGCCGCCAAGCTTGATGCCCAGCCCGCGGCGCGGATCGACCTGGCCGTGGCCGTTGCCGTAGATCGAGTTGCCCAGGAACGCGTTGCCCGCGCGGCTGCCGGCGTGATCGATGCCGTGACCCGCGTTGTTGGCGATGATGTTGCCTGCGCCGGCGTCGATGCCGCCGATCGTGTTGTTGGCGGCAAGCCCGGCGAGCCCGACGCCCGCGTTGCCGTTGCCCATCGCGTCGCCGTTGGCGTCCACACCAATGGCGTTGCCCTGCACAACGTTGTTGTTGCCCAGGATGTTGATGCCGTTCGCGTCGTTGCCGGCGATGAGGTTGCCTTCACCGGCGTTCAGCCCGCCGATGGTGTTGCTGTGCGCCGCCGTGCCCGCGCCGATGGTGCTGATGACCACACCCGAGGCGGTGTTGCCCAGATCGACGGTGCCGGTGACATCGGTGCCGATGTAGTTGCCCTGCACGATGTTGGACTGGGCTTCGTTGGCGAGAAAGATGCCGTTGCGGTTGGCAGAGATGACGTTGCCCTCACCGGCGCCCGAGCCGCCGATCAGGTTGTTGCGCACGCCCGTTCCCTGCAGGATGATGCCTTCCTGGAAGTTGCCCACGGCGATGGTGCCGGTGGCGTCGGTGCCGATGAAGTTGCCCTGAACGATGTTGCCCAGCGACACGCCGCCGATGTGCATGCCCACGCCGCCGGAGCCGCCGATCGACTGGGCGTTGGAAATGACGTTGTTGCGGATGATGTTGTCACGTGAATTGGCGATCTGGATGTTGGTGCGGTTACCCAGCCCGCTCACGCCGCCAGCATCCACGCCGAAGTAGTTGTATTCGATGGTGTGGCCGCCAAGCTGCGAGGAGCTGGTGGTGATGCGCAGCCCTTCCCCGGCGAAACCGTGGATGCTCAGGCCGCGAATCGTCGAACCCTCATGCTCGGACAACGTGAGGCCGCGAACGTTGGTCGCGTAGTTGCCGCGCAGCTCCACCAGCGGCGAACCGTCGTAGCCCGGCTGCGTCGTGCCGTCGATGATCACCGCCTCGGTGATTTCCGGCAGGAGGCTGAGAATGTTGATCACCGCCACATCGCCGAAATTGTCGGTGGGGATGTCGAAGTGGATCTCATCCGGGCCGCCGACGTTCGGCGTCGAGTTGGCAAGAATGATGGCTTCCCGCAGCGTGGTCACGCCGTCGTTGGCGTCCACCACGTCCAGTGCCGAGTCGACCACGATCACCGCCGAGAGGAGCAGCCGCTGCTCCATCGCTTCGAACGTGGGTCGCGCGTCCACCTTGACTGGCTGCAAGCGTTCGCGACGCCGGCGCACCAGTTGACGGTGACGGTTCTTGGCCAGCATTTTCCTGAATCGTTTCAACGACATGTAGGAGCCTCCAGAGATGCCTCACGAACCGCGGTCGCCGCTCACGTCGATGGCGATGCCGCATCTTGCGCAGAGAAAGCTGATTGGGGGACACGCCGGAACCCGGCATGAAGATAGGTCAAGATTGGGAAACGTCGTGGTGCCCACCCTCAGGGATTCCTCCAATCGGGAATCAGGATACCACGCAGGGCAAGATTTGGAAACACAGTCAGGGCTCAGAGGCTGGGATCAGGAGTAGGCGTGCAAAACCGCCCCCCTTGGGCCACGTCCCCCTACGGGGCATACCGCCAGGTTTCGCCCGGCGTCATTTCCTTCACATCCACACCCGTGGGCTTGAAGCTCGCCGCATCCTGCGCGAGCAGGCCGAACGTCTTGTAATGCACCGGGATGGCGTAACGCGGGTTGATCAGGTCGGCGGCACGGCTGGCGAGCTCGCCACCCATCGTGAAGCGGTCGCCCACCGGGATCGCGGCGATGTCGGGTTTGTAAATCTCGCCGATCAGATGCATGTCGCTGAAGAGGCACGTGTCACCGCAGTGGTAGAAGACCGCCCCGCCCATGCTCACGACCAGGCCGCACGGCATGCCCATGTACTGGCCTTCATACGAACTGGAGTGGAACGCGGGGGTGAAGGCGACGTAACCGAAATCGGTGAGGATCTTGCCGCCGGTGTTGCCCGGCTCGATGCGCTTCACACCGTGCTTGCTGACGTAGTCGCAGATTTCAAACACGGCGATGACGGTGGCGTCGTTGCGCTTGGCGATCGCGAGCGTGTCGCCGAAGTGGTCGCTGTGGCCGTGCGTCAGCGCGATGTACTGGCATTCGATGTCATCCGGAGTGTGCCGGGCGAGTTCGTTGCCCGTGAGGAAGGGATCGATCGCCAGGGTGAATCGGCCGTCACTGAGCAGAAAACCCGAATGTCCGAGAAAGGTAATGTCCAGAGGCATGTTGATCTCGCGAAAAAGCGTGTGTTTCTCGTGGATGCGGCACGCCAGCGTCGCGTCGCGCCGGGCCGAGCGTCATACCGCCTCAGCGGGGCACGAGCTGCGTGCCGTCGCTGCTGAGCACCGTCAACGCATCGACCGGGCACACATCGCACGCCTCGATGAGCTGTTCGCGCTCGATGCGGCCGAGCGTCGGCTTGAAGCGCACGATGTTGTCTTCATCGATCTCGAAGATCTGCGGCGCGATCTTGACGCAGTTGGCCGTGCCGATGCACTGGTCGCGGTCGATTCGAACCGTCAGATCGCCAATCGTTGTTTCCATGGGCGCAACTCCTGTCGACATGGTAAAGCGACGGCGTCGCGGTTGGAAGAGCGCCGACTACATGCTCTTGATCTGGTAAACACGGGCGATGAGTTCCTCGGCACTCTTCGGCCGATCCTGGCCGCCATCCTCCGCCGCGACAAGCGCCTGATCGATCCACCGCACCGCATCGGCGCGCGTCTCGCCCAGTTGCAGCAGCACCTTCAGCGCCTCGCGCGCGACGTTCGATTGACCGGCCGGGCCTGACGCGAGCGCCGCATCGACTTCCGCCTCGCTGCCCGCAGCCGCACCGTTGCGCTGTGGCGTGGGGTACGTCGCGGTGGCGACGAAGCGATCCACCTTGCCACGCAGCGTCGCCACGATCGTCTCAGCGGTGCGTCGGCCGATCTCCGGCAGCGACTGCAACAGATCAAGGTCGCGATCGGCAATCGCCGCGGCGATCACATCGGTCGACAGCGTCATCGCCCGCAGCGCCTTGCGGTGCCCGATGCCCTTGCAGGTGGTGAACAGCTCGTAAAACTGCCGATCCTCAATCGTGAGAAAGCCAACCAGTCGCGGCAGCATCGATGCGCCCTGGTTCTGCCCCTCGAGGTAGTAAAGCGTGTGCAGCATGATGCGCTGGCCGATATTGCGGCTCAGTCGTGCAGCGGCAAACGCCGGCAGCAGCACCTCATACGTAAACGCGCAGCCACTCTCCCCCGCAACGGCCCCGTCGCCTACGGGCATGCGCACCAGCGCCATCCCACCCTCCACCGCGTCCAGATACCCGGCAATGCGTGCAATCATGGCGACAATCATACAGAAAGGACGCGCGACGAATATCTAAGGACGAATGACGCATACCGAATGTCGAAACGGCGCGAGAAACACCTCTTTTCGTCAATCGAACTTCGCCGCTTCCTCGATCAGGTCGCACGTCCGCGCCACCGGGTTGGATTCGGCGATGCGGGCGGCACAGCGACGGCAGGCGGCGGCGACGTCCGGCGATTCCAGCAGCGGCCGAAGCGCAGCCGCCACCCGCGCGCCGGTGAAATGCCGCGGCAGCACATACCCGCCCACGCCCAATCGCATCAGTCGTGTCACGTTGTCCGGCTGATCGAACCCCATGGGCATCGTCAACTGCGGCACCCCGGCCGCCAGCCCCTGCGCACAACTGCCGATCCCCGCGTGATGCACCACCGCCGCACACCGCGGCAGCAATCGTGAGAACGGCACAAACGCCACGTGTTTCACATGTTCCGGCAACGTCGCGGGCAACTGCTCGGGGTAGCGCGTCAGCAACAGTGCCCTTCGTCTCAGCCGTGCCGCCGCGGCGATGATCGCCTCGAAAAACGCACGTGCCTGCCGATTGGCGGAGCCCGGTGTGGCGGCGATCGGCGGGTCGCCTGCTGCAAGAAACGCCTCCAGTTCATCGTCAGGCGATGCCTGGTCCCGCTCATCGAAGAGCGGGAACCCCGTCAGCCGCAGCGCCGCCGGCCAATCGGGCTGCGGCGGACCGAACCAGTCGGGAAACAACCCGATCACGCGTTGCGGCGAGTGGATCCAATCCTTAAAAGGACGCTTTACGGGCGGAAGCCCCAACTCCCGCCGCCACGCGTTGAGCTGCGGCACCAGATGCCGATCGAGCAGCGCCCAGTCGACCAGCCGCCACATCCCCCGCCGCACCCACCACGGCAGCCACGAGGCATCGCGCCCCGGCGCGTGAGCCGCGATCTGATAATCGCTGCGAAACGCGATCGGTGCCAGGTGCATCGTCACCGCGGGCAACCCGTGCACATCCTCAAACACCCGCCCGCCCACCGAGGTCGAGTGCCCCACCAGCACCGTTCGCCCCGGCTCGTACACATCGGCAATGCGGGCGAACTGGTCGCGCATCCCCGCGGCGATCGTCCCCATCACCACGCCCAGCCCCCGTGTCTTGTGCCACAGGTCCGGGTCCTGCGTCACGCGGTCGAATTCCTCGGCCGTGCCATGCTCGATGTACCGCAGCCCGGCCCGCTCCACCAGCGAGCGAAACGGCGCGTTGGTGATAACCGTCACATCGTGCCCCCGCGCCCGAAGCGCGCTGCCGATGCCCACGAAGGGATGGATATCGCCGCTGGAGCCGGCCGGGGTGAGGATGATGTTGAGTGCGGGCATGGGGGTATATTAAAGACTAGGGCCATGGGCCATGAGTAAGGGGGAGAGGGGTGGCGACTCTTCACTTCGTTGGGGGCATGGGGTATGCTTAGGTTTGTGACATCCCCCGCCCGGGGTGTTTGGCTGCGCCCTTGTCGCGGCCGACCGATTTTCCTTCCATCCACGAGGCACCCCACGATGGCGCAAGCCAATGTCGATCCCGGGGAACTGCGTCGCTTCGCCATGGACCTGAAGCGATTCAATAATGAGCTGCAGACGCTGCTGTCGGCGCTGCACGCGCGGTCGCACGGCCTGGCGCGCACCTGGCGCGATCAGGAACACCGCAAGTTCGCCGAGGAGCTTGATCAAACCATCAAGTCGCTCGGCCGATTCACCGAAGCCTCCGAAGAACACGCCTCCTTCCTGGTGCGTAAAGCAGCGCGCATCGAAGAGTATTTGCAGCAGCGCTGAGACACGCCATGAGTCAGCAGGTCCGAGTCGAATCCCTCGAATCGATGCGCCGCTTGCGCGAAGCGCTGCTGAAGTTCGAGCAGGCGTCGCGCGGCGCGCTGTCGGAAGCCGAAAGCGACTTCCAGCGCACCCGGCGATGGCTCGAAGCCGACCAGATGGACCACTGGCAACGCGAGTTGCGGTTGCGCGGCCGACAACTGGAACAGGCGCGCGAAGCCGTGCGCCACAAAACGCTCTACAAAACGCCTTCGGGCCACACCGCCTCGGCCGTGGAGGAAAAGCAGATGCTCGCCGCGGCACAGCGACGGGTCGAGGAAGCACAGCACAAGATCCGCGCCATCAAGCAGTGGCAGATGCGCCTCGAGCGGCAGATCCCCATCTACCGCGGCGCGCTGGGGTCGATTCACGAGGTGAACGACGCGACCATCCCCAACGCCACCGCCACGCTGGATCGGCTCATGCGTGCCGTCGAAGCGTACCTGGCGGAGCAGCCGCCCGCGCGGCGCATCGACCCGGCTGTGCAGACCCAGGCGATGAGCATGGCGCTGGCGGCACTGGACGACTCCCCCGCCGAGGCCGCGCCGCCCGCCGACGACACCGCGTCCGATGACGATGACCTCACGCCGGACGCCACCGACACCCCCCCGCCGGAGCAGCCGTCATGAGCGTGTCCGCCGCACAGGCAAAACTGATGCGTCAGAGCAAGGATATCATGGCCTTGTGGGACGAGGTGCATCGCGGCTGGAACGACCGCACCGCCCAACGCTTCGCCAAAAGCTACATCGAACCGATTCCCCCGGCGGTGCGCATGGCGCTGGCGGCGATGGACGAACTGGACAAGATGCTGCAAGCCGCGCGACGTGATTGCAGTTGACCCGTAGCCTGGAACCCTGGATGTCGCAGACCACGCCCGCTCCAACTTCCGCTTCCCAGCCGATGGATGGCTCCACGCGCTATGCTGCGCTCCAGCGTGCCGCCCTGCGCGACATGGTCGAGCTGTCCACCTCGTGCATCGCCGAGGAAACCCAGGCCCGACAGCAACTCCAGACCACGCGCGAAAATGCCGAGCGACGCCTGCGAAAAACGCGCCAACGTCTCATGCAACGGCGTGACCCGCTGATCCACGCGCTCGAAGTGCAGCACGCCGCATCCGCCGCCGCACTCAAGGAGCAGTACGACGCCGCGTGCCTCAAGCGCGACAAGACCCACAAGAAGCGCTACGCCGAAACCGTCGACGCCTTCGACAGCAAACAAAGCCGCATGCAGCAGGACTACGAGCACATGCTCTGGGTCGCCGACAGCGTGCTCGATGCCGGCAAGCAAAAGGCCAACGACGATTACAAAACCAATCAGGAAGCGCTCAACGAACACACCGAAGCGGTGCAGGCGATGCGCGAGCAGTTCGCCGCACTGTGTGACCGCAATCGGTTGTGCCTGCCCGCGGGGATCGCGCTGGCGCCGTTCCCCAGTGAAACATCGCAAGCCGACGATGCCGCCGACGCCAGCCCCGACACGAGCGCCGATCCGGTCGAGCGCTTTCAGCAGCAGCGCGACCAGGTGCAGCAGCGGTTCGATGCGGTGCGGGGTGTCACGCTCGCCAAGCTCTTTCGCGGGCCGATCCCCTTTGTGCTTCTGCTCGTCATCGCCGGTGCGGCAGGTGGCATCACCGCCGCGCTCACGGATGTCGCCCTGACACCCGTGGCGATCGCCGCCGGCGCTGCGGCCGTGCTTGCCCTCGCGCTCGGCGCGGTTCTGCGACTCGCCGCGCGCAAGCAGCTTGACCAAGCGATGCGTCCGCTGGTCGAAGCGATCGATGCCGCCCAGCGTACCTGCCATGCCGAACGCCGCGCCATGGTGCATCGTCGCGACCGCGCGTTGCGCGATGCCGAAACGCACCGCACGCAGGAGATCCAGCGCACCAAGCAGAAGTACAAGCCGCAGCTCGCCGAACTGGCGCAGAAGCGTGAAGCCACGCTCAAGGCGATGATCGCCGACTACGAAGCGCAGTGCGCCACCGATGCGCAAACGTACGAATCCACCCGCGCCGAAGCGCAGCAGCGCAGCGATGCCGCCATCGCCACCATCCGCGCGCGTTACGACCGTTACATCGACCTTGCCCAGCAACGCCACGACCGAACCATCGCCGATGCTCAGGCAGCGTTCGACCGCCTCTTCCGCCACCTGCAATCGCGCTGGCAGGAAGGCGCCGCCCGCATCACCGCGCTGGAGGAACAAACCCGCCGCCTCGACAGCGCCTACCATGGCAACGGCGACACCACGCGCTGGCAAGCGCCGCAGACCTTCGCCGAGTCCACCCCATTCGGCCAGTTGCACATCGACATCGCCCGCCTCTTTCCCCGGCGAAGCGACAACGAACTGCGGCTCACCCCACCCCCGCCTTTCAATGCCCCTGCCCTGCTCAACTTCCCGCAGCACGGCTCGCTTTTCATCCAGTACGATCCCGACGGCCGCGACACCGCCATCCGCACCCTTCAGGCCGCCGTCTACCGACTGCTCACCCTCATGCCGCCGGGGCGGGCACGCTTCACCTTCATCGATCCGGTCAGCCTCGGCCAAAGCTTCGCCGCATTCATGCACCTGGTCGACTACAGCGAATCGCTTGTCGGCGTGCGCATCTGGACCGAAACCGACCAGATCGAACAGCGTCTCGTCGACATGACGACGCACATGGAAAACGTCATCCAGAAGTATCTGCGCAACGAATACGAAACCATCGACGCCTACAACGCCCAGGCCGGCGAACTCGCCGAACCTTATCGCTTCCTCGTCATCGCCGACCTGCCCGCCAACTTCAGCGAAGAGTCGATGCGACGCCTCACCAGCATCATCAACAGCGGCGCGCGCTGCGGCGTCTACACCCTCATCGCCATGGATCAGCGTCAGACCCTGCCCGGCGGCGTCGACCTGGCGGACCTCGTCCGACACAGCGCCCACATCGCCCAGAACCCTCAGGGCGAGTTCACCTGGCAGGACCCCGTGTTCAGCCACTACCCGCTCGCACTGGAAGCGCCGCCCGATGAGGAAGCGCTCACCACCATCCTCCACGAAGTCGGCAAGGCCGCCCGGCAGTGCGAACGCGTCGAAGTCGCCTTCGAAGCCATCGCGCCCCATTCCGATGACATCTGGACCGGCGACTGCAGCAGCGAACTGCGCGTGCCCATCGGCCGACTCGGTGCGACGCGCCTGCAACAGCTCCGCCTCGGCCGCGGCCTCGCCCAGCACGCGCTCATCGCCGGCAAAACCGGCTCGGGCAAGTCCACCCTCCTGCACGTGCTCGTGTCGAGCATCGGCCTGTGGTACAGCCCCGATGAAGTCGAGCTGTACCTCATCGACTTCAAAAAGGGCGTCGAGTTCAAAGCCTACGCCACCCACCAGATGCCCCACGCCCGCGCCATCGCCATCGAAAGCGATCGGGAGTTCGGCCTCAGCGTCCTGCAGAAGCTCGATGTCGAAATGCAACGCCGCGGCGACCTCTACCGCCAACTCGGCGCACAGGACCTGGCCGGCTACCGCAAGCTCAGTGGCAAGCCCATGCCACGCACGCTCCTCATCATCGACGAATTTCAGGAGTTCTTCAGCGAAGACGACAAGATCGCTCAGGATGCCGCGCTCCTGCTCGACCGCCTCGTGCGCCAGGGCCGCGCCTTTGGCATCCACGTGCTGCTGGGCTCGCAGACGCTCGCCGGTGCGGCGGGCCTGGCGCGCTCCACCATGGGCCAGATGGCGATCCGCATTGCGCTGAACTGCTCCGATGCCGACTCGCAGCTCATCCTCGGCGACGGCAACACGGCCGCACGACTCCTCTCCCGCCCCGGTGAGGCGATTTACAACGACGCCGGCGGCGCGGTCGAAGCCAACAGCCCCTTCCAGGTCGCCTGGCTCGCCGATGAAAAGCGCGATGACATGCTCAAGGCCATCGCCGCCCGCGCCGCCGACACCCGCCGCCGCCCCATCGTCTTCGAAGGACAGGCCGCACCCGATCCAGCCACCAACACCCACTTCGAGGCGATGCTCGCCGCCCCCCCGCCCGCCAAAGCCCCCGCCGCACCGCTGGCGGTCCGCGGCGAACCGATCACGATCAAGGACCCCACCGCCGCGACGTTCCGTCGACAGGGCGGAGACAACCTGCTCATCGTCGGTCAGCGCGACGATTTGGCCCTCACCATGATGCTCATGAGCAATCTGAGCCTCGCCGCCCAGCACCCGCGCGACGCCGCCCGCTTCGCCATCGTCGATGGCACCCCCGCCGACGCCCCGCTCGCCGGCCAGCTCGCCCGACTCGCCGACCTCCTGCCCCACGAGGTCGCCAATATCGAATACCGCCAGGTCGACACCTGGCTCGCCGAGGTCGCCGCCGAGGTGCAGCGTCGCCACGATGAGCATATCACCGACGCGCCAGCCCTCTTCATCACCATCTTCGGCCTGCAGCGCTACCGCATGCTCCGTCGACAGGACGACATGGGCTTCTCCTTCAGCGACGAACCCACGCCCCCCAGCCCCGACAAGCTGCTGGCGGACATCCTCCGCGAGGGCCCCACCGTCGGCGTCCACATCCTGGCGTGGTGCGACTCCGCCAACACGCTGGAACGCATCGTCGACCGCCAGTCGATGCGCGAGTTCGACCAGCGTGTCCTTTTCCAGATGGGCGCTTCCGATTCGAGCAACCTCATCGACTCCCCCGATGCCAATCGTCTGGGCCTCTACCGAGCGCTCTACTGCAGCGATGAACGCGGCATCCGTGAAAAATTCCGCCCCTACATGCACCCCAGCGACACCTGGCTGTCGCAGGTCGCCAAAACGCTGCACAGGTAACACGTCATGCCCGGGGATAGCCATCCCCGGGCTTTACCTCACCACTCGCCCCTCACCACCCACCACCCACGACTCACCACTCACCACGCCCTCCCCCCACTCGCCCCCGCGCGCCGACATCGCTAAACTACTCCCATGATGTTCGTTCTGGCACAGGAAGCGTTCAGTCACTGGGCTCCCGTTGCGGTGCTCATTCTCATCGGTCTGGCGTTCGGGATCGGCAACGTGGTGATCTCCACCCTCGCCGGGCCGTCGCGACAGGGTGCCATCAAGGGCATGGTCTACGAATCGGGTATGAACCCGTTCGGCACGGCCAAGCGGCGGTTCAATGTCCGCTTCTACCTCGTTGCCATGACCTTCCTGCTCTTTGACGTGGAAATCGTCTTCCTCATCCCCTGGGCGGCCGTGTTCCCCAGCCTCGAAGCCGGCAGCGACCTGGGCCTGCTCTTCCTCGCCCGCGTCCTGTTCTTCATCCTCACCAGCATCATCGCCTTCGCCTACGCCTGGCGCAAGGGCGTGTTTCGGTACGACTGAGGAAAGAAGGGTTGAGGGCCAAGGCACCGAGGGAAGAAATTTGGTGATTTGGTGAGGTGGCGATTTGGTGAACGGACCGGCGCTCCCGCCGCACGACATCACCAAATCACCAGATCACCAGATCACCACATAACACCATGCAAACCTACCTCGCCCTGCTTCAGCACCTTCTCGACCACGGCGCTCACAAGGATGACCGCACCGGCACCGGGACGCTCAGCGTCTTCGGCTACCAGATGCGCTTCGACCTCTCGCAATCGCCCGACGGCTTTCCCCTGCTCACCACCAAGAAAATCCACCTCCGCTCCGTCATCCACGAGCTGCTCTGGCTGCTGCGAGGCGACACCAACATCCGCTACCTCCACGACAACAACGTCACCATCTGGGACGAGTGGGCCGACGCCGACGGCGAACTGGGCCCTGTCTACGGCAAGCAGTGGCGCTCCTGGGAGGGGGCGGACGGCCGAACCATCGACCAGATCCAGCAGGTCGTCGACACCATCCGCACCAACCCCGACTCCCGCCGCATGATCGTCAGCGCCTGGAACGTCGCCGACATCGACAAAATGGCGCTGCCCCCCTGCCACACGCTCTTTCAGTTTTACGTGGCGGACGGCAGACTTTCCTGCCAGCTCTACCAGCGCAGCGCCGACATGTTCCTCGGCGTGCCCTTCAATATCGCCAGCTATTCCCTCCTCACGATGATGCTCGCCCAGGTGACCGGCCTCCGACCCGGCGAATTCATCCACACCTTCGGCGATGTGCATCTCTACCTCAACCACGAACAGCAGGCCCGCGAACAGCTCAGCCGCGACCCGCGCCCCCTACCCACCATGACGCTCAACCCGAACGTCACCAACCTCTTCGACTTCAAATACGAAGACTTCACGCTCACCAACTACAACCCCCACCCCGCCATCAAAGCCCCCGTCGCGGTGTAGTGTTAGCCAAAGATGAACACAGATGGACACGGATAGAGGGATTGGACGGGATTTACAGGATTGACTGGATTAAGAAACAGTCGAAAGACGCTGGCTGAAGCACGACAACAATCCTGTCCATCCTGTTGATCCGGTCTAAAATCCCCCTTCATCCGTGTCCATCCGTATCCATCTGTGGCTCATAACATGAAACTCACCATCATCGTCGCCATGTCGGAGAATCGCGTGATCGGTCGCGACGGCGGATTGCCCTGGCATCTGTCGGAAGACCTCAAGCGGTTTCGACGTCTGACCACCGGCCACGCCATCATCATGGGCCGGCGAACCTACGAATCGATCGGCCGCGTTCTGCCGCAGCGCCGCAACATCATCCTCACCCGCCAACCGGACTATCGCGTCGACGGCGCGACCGTCTTTTCCAGTCTCGATGAGGCATTGGCGCATCTGGCGGACGAAGAGGAGGTCTTCATCATCGGCGGGGGTGAGCTTTATCGGCAGGCGCTGCCGCGGACCGATCGCATCGAGCTGACCCTCATCCACGACCACATCGAGGGCGACACCTGGTTCCCCGAACTGCCCGCCGACACCTTCACGGAAACCGCCCGCGAATCGCACGACAGCCCCCTGCCCCACAGTTTCATCACGCTGGAACGCCGATCACGGTAAAATGGCGGTTCGGTTCTGGTCCGTGTTCTGAAGTGGGGGATTGATCATGTGGCATGTCCGGGTGGTGTTGGCAGCGATGTGGATCGGTTGGCTCGCCGTGTCGACGCAGGCGTCGGTCGCGCCGTTCGATGTGGTGGTGACGGTGGAGACGGGGCTGGGCGCGGAAGTCGACCGCCGTATCGCCGAGCAGGTGACGAGCGAGGTGTCGCAACTGATCTACCTCACCGCCGCCCAGCGCCGCGCGCTCGCCGCAGCGGACGAACCGCCCGGTCATCGGCTGCGGGTGAGCTACATCGGCCAGACGCGTGTGGGTGACATCATCGAAAAGCCCGCCAGCCGTCCCGAATCGCCCGCGAGCTATTCCATCGATTACGCCACGCGCGGCAAGCTGAGCTGCACGCTGCTGAAGCGCGATGGCGAGGAGTACGAAGCCGTGCAGTCGTGGGAAGGCACGTTCGCCGACGGCGACACGTTGAAGCTTGGCCGATCGCAGCAGGAGTGGCGTCACATTCGCCGCATGGCCGGGCAGGTCGTCGTCTCGCGCATCGTCGTGCAGCTCGCGCAGGTGGTCAGGGCCTCCGCCGCCGAACGCTTCTGGCCCGTGCAACTCAAAAACCTCGCGCCGGACAAGGACGGCACCGTCACCGGCACGCTCGTGCTCACCAACAACTCGCCGTGGACGATGGAGTTCACCCCCGAAGTGGTCGGCGAAATGGCGAACCCCGACATCACCAAGCCGTCACGCTACGTGTATCTTTTCAACTACCCCAAACAACGGCTGGCACGTGAAGTGGTCCAGCCCAACGAAACGATCGAACGCGGCATCGAACTGGCGCTCTCCCCCGCCAGCGCCGAACAGATCGCCGAAGGCCGCGTCGTCGAGGTCGCCTACCGCGACTTCGCCTTCCGCGCCAACATCTGGCGCGCCCGATGGAAACCGGGGGAAGAGAACCGCGAATGAACGCGAATGAACGCGGATGCTTTTAGACAGGATTCACAGGATGAACTGGATAGTTTGAAATGCGAGATTCCGCGCCCCGGCATTGCTTCTCAATCCCGTCAATCCTGTTCATCCCGTCAAAACTCTCCTCCCCCTGCCTTTCTTTGTGTCCTTCGTGACCTTCGTGGTTCAATCCATGTCTTCAGGGTTCAAAACATGTCTCACCGTCATCGCCCGATGCGGGATGTTGGCGTCGAGGAATACGTCGCCATGCGCCTGGTAGCCGAGCTTTTCGTAAAAGGCGAGGGCGTGAAGCTGGGCATTGAGCGCGATCGTCGTGATGCCGTGTTCGTGGGCCAGGTCGTGCAGGGCGCGCATGAGGGCGTAGCCGATGCCTCGGCCGCGATGGGAGCGCAGCACCGCGACCCGTCCGATGTGCGCCACCCCGTCCGATATCTCGGGCAGCAGCAGCCGTGCCGTTCCCACAACCTCGCCATCACACCGCGCGATCACGTGCAGCGCCGAAGTCATCTCCGCCGGGTCGCCATCGTGTTCATCGATCTCCACCGACTCGGGCACCGCCTGCTCGATGATGAAGACGGCACGGCGCACGGCAAGGGCAGCGGCCATCTGCTGCGCCGTCGTCACCCGTTCGACCGTCACCGCGTGCTCTGTCATGGTGGGCCATTTTATCACCGGCGGTGTGCGCCCCATCGGCGGCGACCGCCCCGCCGCACCGCCCACGAACGGCCCGATTCACCCCGTGCCGGGCGGCTTTGCTATCATTCCTCGCAAGATGGATCGGCCGATCGGGCTCATCGCGGGACAGGGGCGTTTGCCCATCCTCTGTGCGGAAGGCATTCGCGCGGCAGGTCGGCAGGTGGTGTGCGTGGGTCTGGCGGACCAGGCGGACGCCGCCCTCCGCCCCCTGTGCGACCGGTATGCCGAGGCGGGAATCATCCGCATGGGCAAGTGGATTCGCCTGCTGCGCCGCTGGGGCGCGCAGGAGGCGATCATGGTCGGCCGGGTCCGCAAAGCGCGCATGTACGAGCCGCTGCGGCTGGTGCGGCAGATACCCGACTGGCGGGCGGCGAAGCTGTGGTTTCACGTGCTGCGCCACGACCGCCGCAACGAAGCACTGCTCAAGGCCGTGGCGAACGAACTGGCTGCGGGAGGCATCCATTTGATTGATTCGACGCAGTACATTCCCGAACACCTCGCCGGTGAAGGCGTGCTGACCCGTGTGCAGCCCAGCGCCAAGCAACAGGCGGACATCGCCTTCGCCCTGCCCATCGTGCTGCGGATGAACGAGCTGGATGTGGGGCAGGCGATCGCCGTGACCGAGGGCGAGGTGCTCGCGGTGGAAGCGATCGAAGGCACGGACCGGATGATCGCCCGCGCTGGTGAGCTTTGCCGCGTGGGCAACTGGACGCTCGTCAAGACGTCCAAGACGAATCAGGACATGCGCTTTGACGTGCCGGTCATGGGATTGAACACGATCGAGAACCTCAAGCGCGCCGGCGGCGGCTGCATCGCCGTAGAAGCCGGCCGCGTCATCCTTTTGGACAAACCCAACTTCCTCGCCGCCGCCGACAAAGCCGGCATCCCCGTCGTGGGAGTGAGACTTCAAACCATCGAGTGATTTGGCGATCTGGTGATGCAGTGAGAGAGCCATCACCATGTTGCTCTCACGCCCTCCGTTCACCAGATCACCCCATCACCAGATCACCAGATCACCAGATAAACCATGGCTCTACTCAGTGTTGCCAATCTTGTGTTTTCCTACGGCGACCGTCACATTCTCGACGGCATCAATCTCACGCTCAGCGAGGGGGAGCATGTGGGGCTCGTCGGTCGCAACGGGTGCGGCAAAAGCACCCTGATGAAGCTCATCGCGGGGATCGGTCCGCTGAAGATCGATGCGGGGCAGGTGCAGGTCGCCCGCGGCGCAACGGTGGGGTATCTCGCGCAGGATCACGACCTGGACATGTCGCGAACGCTGCACGAGGAAGCGTCCGCTGCGTTCGCGCACATCACCAGGCTGCACGAGGAGCTCGAAGCCGTCACCCACGCCATGGCTGAGGCGCAGGGCGAGGAACTGGACAAGCTGCTCAAGCAGTACGGCGAACTGGAACACAAGATCCAGGCGGCGGGCGGATATGCCGTCGAACATCAGATCGAAGCGACGCTGCACGGCGTGGGGCTGACCGACACCTTCTTCAACGTGCGCGTGGCGGACCTGTCCGGCGGACAGAAGGGGAGACTGGCGCTGGCGAAACTGCTGCTGTCGAGCCCTGACATTCTGCTGCTGGACGAACCGACGAACCACTTGGACATCGCCGGCCGGGAATGGCTGGAGCAGTTTCTCGCCCAGTACCGCGGGGCTGTCATCATCATCAGCCACGACCGCTGGCTGCTCGACCGCGTGGTGAGCAAGATCTACGAGCTGGAGGATGGCGAACTCGTCGAATATCCGGGCAACTACGCCAAGTTCCGTCAGCTTCGCGAGGAGCGACGGCTGGCGCAGTGGCGGGTGTACGAGAAGCAGCAGGAAAAGATCAAGCGTGAGCAGGCGTTCATCGACCGCTACCGTGCCGGCCAGCGTGCCCGACAGGCGCAGGGCCGCGAGAAACGGCTGGAGCGGTTTGTACGCGACGAACGCATCGAACGTCCGCCCGACTTCGACACGATGGACCTGCGCCTCAAGCCGCGCACCCGCGCGGGCGATCTGGTTGTCACGGCTGAGGGAGTGAGCAAGGGGTATGAGGGCAAGCCGCTGTTCAGTGGGTTGAGCGTCGTCATCAAACGCGGCGAGCGCATCGGGATCATCGGCCCCAACGGCGCGGGCAAGAGCACACTCGTAAACACGCTGCTTGGCTCGGTGCAGCCCGACACGGGCAAGGTGCGCCTCGGCTCACAGGTGGATGTGGGCCATTACCGCCAGACGCACGAACACCTGAACCTGCAGGCGACGATTGTCGAACACCTGCGCCACTTCGTGGATTCGGAACAGCAGGCGCGCGACCTCGCCGGCGCGTTTCTCTTCACCGGCGGCGATCAGGACAAGCCGCTCGGCGCCCTGAGCGGCGGCGAGCGCAGCCGTGTGGTGCTGGCGGGACTCGTCGCGGGGGGACACAACCTGCTCGTGCTCGACGAACCGACCAACCACCTGGACATCCCCAGCGCCGAGCGGCTGGAGGAATCGCTCAAGGCCTTTACCCGTGAGCCCACGGGCTACGGCGAGAACGCGTCCATCGGCGGCGGCACGCTCATCCTCATCACCCACGACCGCATGCTGCTGGAGGATCTGGTCGACAGCCTGATCATTCTGGATGGCAAGGGGCACGCGACGCACTTTCTCGGCAAATACAGCGAATACCTCGCAGCACAGAAAGCCGCTCAGCAGGCCGCTGCCGCCCCGCCCCCCGCGCCGACCCGGACCAGGCCCGCCAACAGGAAATCAGCGGACAAGGCATCCAAAGCAACGCCGCAGAACGACAACGCGCTGAGCAAGCTCAACCAGAAGACGCTCGAGGAACGCATCGTCAGGATCGAGGAAGAACTCGCCACGATCGACCGCGAACTGGCCGACCCGGAACTTTACCGCGACGGTGGCAAGGTGAAGCAGCTCCAATCCAAACGTGACAAGCTGCAGAGCCAGCTTCGACCGCTGGAAGAAGAATGGATGCGGCGCGCGGAGGAAGCGTAAGCCCGGTGATCGCTGTTGCAGGTGCTCGCGGTGGTCAATGCCCGGGCCAGGCCGTCACCGGCAGGTTCGTCGCCGCTTCGATGGCGAGCAGGCGGTTGTATTTGGCGAGGCGTTCGGATTGGGTGATCGAGCCGATCTTGATCTGATCGCCCGTCCAGCCGACGGCCAGGTCGGCCAGCCAGTTGTCTTCGGTTTCGCCGCTGCGGGCGCTGATGGTGATGCGCCAGCCGTTTGACCGCGCCAACCGTCGCGCCTCAGCCGCCTCCGTCAGCGTGCCGATCTGGTTCACCTTGAGCAGCAGCGCATCGGCGGCCTGTTCGTTCACCGCGCGGGCGATACGCCGCGGATTCGTGCAAAGAAAATCATCCCCCAACGTGATCGCGCGACCTTCCAGCGTGCGGCGAAGCGCCGGCCAGTGCGACCAATCCTCTTCGCTCAATCCATCCTCCACGCTCACGATCGGATAGCGCGTGACCCACGCATGAACCTGCTCGATCATCGCCGAACTGTCGAGCTCGCGTCCGCCGATGACGTAACGACCGTTCGCATGGAAGTGGCTCGATGCCACGTCCAGCGCCAGCGCCACATCGTCGCCCGGCTTGTATCCCGCCCGTTCGATCGCCTCCACCGCCAGCGTCAGCATTGCATCGATGCTCTCCACCGGCGGCGCGAGCCCGCCTTCATCGGCGGTGAGCGCACGCCAGTTGTAACGCTCCTGACACAACGCTGCCGCCGCCTGGTACACGGCGAACGTCGTGGCGAGCCCTTCATCAATCGTGCGCGCCGACGCCGGGACGATCAGCACATCCTGAATCTCCACCTGCCCGCCGGCATGTTTGCCGCCGCTGAAAAGGTTGATCGTCATGCGCGGCAGCGTCTGCAACGGCTCACCGATCATGTCGGCGAAATGCTCATACAACGGCACGTTTCGCGCCGCCGCTTCCGCCCGTGCAAAAGCGATCGACACGGCGAGCAGCGCATTGGCGCCGAGGTTGGCTTTGTTCGCGCTGCCGTCCAGTTGCAGCAGATGTGCATCGAGTTCGCGTTGATGGCTGAACGATCGGCCGCGCAGCGATGTCGCGATGACATCGTTCACGTTCGCCACCGCCCTGCGGCAGCCCATGCCCAGGTAGCGCCAAGCGTCGCCGTCGCGCAGTTCCAGCGCCTCGGCCGCGCCCGTCGAAGCGCCCGAAGGCACCGAAGCCGTACCGCGGCCGCCATCGAGCACACATGTCGCCTCGACGGTTGGCCTGCCGCGACTGTCGAGAATCTCCCTTGCCGTGACCGATTCAATCCGCGCCATACTGCTTCAAACCTTCCGCAAACGTGGTGACGAGTTCATTCAACGTGCGTGGCACCGCCTGCATCATCGCGAGGACGATGCCGCATTGGCGGTCGCGCTCGATGGCGGTGAGATATTCCAGAGGCGATCGGCCGCGCACCCGCGCAAGCATGCAGCCGAGCGTGTGAGCCGTACACATCGGCTCGTGCTCGCTGCGCCACGGCACATCGCCGAGTGCGGCATCGTAGACTTCGGCGAACCGCTGCGCAGCCGTGAGCAGCGCCGCGCGATGCGCCGGCAGGTGATGGGCTTTGCTCAGGTAGTGCGTCATGGCGAACCCGACATCGAACGCGGGGTCGCCGAAGTGGATCACCTCGAAATCGAGCAGGATGAGCCTGCCCTGATGGATGAGCACGTTCTTGGGGCTGTAGTCGCCGTGCACGATGGTCAGGCGGCGACGGTGGGTTTGTTCGATGAGTTGATCGATGAACGCGCGGGCGGCGGGGGCCTGGGCGGCAGCGTAGTGGTAGTAAGGCTCCACCCGCAGCGTTTGAAAGTAGGAGCGATCATCAAACGCGACGGCGTAACGCTCGCGTTGTCGCCACCCCTCGCGGTGGATTTGCCCCAGCAGTGCGGCGAACGACATCACCTGATCCGCATCCACCCCACCGGCGAGCAGCACTTCCTTGTAATTGGCGTGCGGCTGCGGCACCGCCTCCATGGCGAGCAGGTGGTGCGTGCGGTCCTCGAATATCATCGCGGGCACGCTGCCTGCCGCCAGTTCGCCGAACGCGCGTAACCCTGCCGCCTCGCGTTCGATACGTGCCGGGTCGCTGAACCAGTCGACCGCCACGCGCAGCTTCGCCAACGCCTGCTTGAGCACCCACGCCCGACCATCGCCCAACTCCACGCAAACCGTTCGGTTCGACACGCCGCCCGCCAGCGTGTGCATCGTCGGCTGGGTGTGCGGATCGATGCGCCCGCTGTCGCGTAGATACGTCAGCAATGCCGCGTGATCTTCGATATCCAACTGCTGAGGGGGACTGGTCACATCGGCAGCATAGTGCATCGCGTTTTTGATCGCGAACGGGTGTGCCACAGCGGTATACTGGGCGTCATTGTCAAGGGTCGGGGCTTCTCCCCGGCTCACGCGTTTTCTGAGAAAGGAATGTGTCATGTTCACCCCACGTTCGATCGTGCCGTTGGTTGCTGTGCTTGCGCTGATGTTGAGCGCCGCCCATGCCGTCGCCGAGAGCTGCTGCGACAAGGCGAAGGCGGCCGGCAAGACCTGCACCCACCCCTGCTGCGTTGCCGAGGCGAAGGTCAACTCCGTCTGCTTCAAGTGCAACCCGGGCGCGACGGCGGAACCGTTCAACGGCACAAGCCTCGATGCGTGGAAGACCAAGGGCAACAAAACCAAGTGGGTTGTCGGCGAGCCCAAGATGTCCACCGCCAACAACAAACTGCTGGAAAGTGCCGGCGACAAAGGCGCGCTGATCAACCTCGCCGCGGATCATGGCGACAGCGTCGACATCTTCAGTGAAGCGAAGTTCGGCGACTGCCGCATCGAACTGGAAGTCATGGTGCCCAAGGGTTCCAACTCGGGCATCTATGTGATGGGCGAGTACGAGATTCAGGTGCTCGACAGCTACGGCAAGACGCAGATGGGCATGGGCGACATGGGCGCGATTTACGGCGCCGCCCCGCCGCGCGTCAATGCCTGCAAGGCACCGGGCGAGTGGCAGAAGTACGTGATCGACTTCAAAGCCCCGCGCTTCGATGAGAACGGCCAGAAGATCGGCAACGCCGTTTTCACCCGCGTGGAGCTCAACGGCAAGGTGATTCAGGAGAACGCCGAAATGAAGGGCCCCACCCCCGGCGGGCTCACCGGCAAGGAAGCGCCCAAGGGACCGCTCATGTTCCAGGGAGATCACGGCCCCGTGGCGTACCGCAACATCCGCATCACCGACACCTCCAAATAACGTTCGGCGCGCGATAAAGCCCGGGGATGGCGATCCCCGGGCTTTCAACGCGCGGTCTCACTTCCCAATCACTTGCCTTTGACGACCGCATACCCCGCGCGAACCCACGCGTTCACCTTCTGCGCGCTGTAGGCTCCCTGCGCCCCGTTGGCGCGTACGCCGTTGAGGAACGCCGCGGTCGACTTCGCCTTCTTCATCGTGCCGTGGTACGCCGCCACATCACGCTTGGGATCAGCCATTTTCACCAGCGTGACCCCGCTGTTCCGATCGTTGGACCGGCTGGTCCAATCGTCGAAGCTCATCTCGCTGCCGCCGATGCGGAACGCCTTGTCCTGTCGCGGCGTGTGATACGTGTTGTTGTTCAGCTTGAACGCGCCGCCCAGCGCCGCATCAAACCGGATCACCGGCCGATCAGCATCGAAGTTCTGCAGCGTGTTGTTGCTGAACGTCACGTTTTTGAACCGCTTGGCGTCGCCCTGCACGCGCAGCCCGCCGAGCCAGTTGTAGATCGTGTTGTTGCTGATGGTCGTGTTGCGCATCCCGCCTGCCAGCTCGCCGTCAATCGAAATCGCCTTGCTGCCAAGCCCCGCGCTCGCTTCATGCGCAAAGAGGTTGCCGCTGATCTTCGCGTTGTTGAGGTTGGCGATCTCCAGCCCCGTGCCACGATCCAGGCGACCATCGATGTCGTTGCCGTGCAGGAACACGTTGTCCGTCACCTGTCCGCTTACACCACTGTCAGGCACCATGCCCTTCTTCACCGATCCGCCGCGCACCAGCCCGAACGACATGCCGATCGGGTTCGACACGAAGAGGTTGCCCGACACCACGCCGCCCGGCCGCGCCTGCAACCCGTGGCTTGCCGCCCGCGAAATCACGTTGTTGCGCACCGTCAGGTTCTTCGTGTCCGTCTGCACGTAGATGTTGTGGTTGAAGATCGTCGCGTGCGCGCCCTTGACCTTCTCGTTCCAGCCATTGTGATCGAAAAGGTTCTCTTCCAGCGTCACATGACTGATGTTCTTGAGGAACATGCCCTGCGAGTGGCGGCCGACGGCATAGGCATCGATCACCTGCGATCGCCGCATCGTGAAATGGCTGAACCCCTGCTTCGACTGCACCAGCACGTTGTCGGTGTACGACTCCACCACGGTGTCTTCGATGAGCAGGTTGCTGCCGCCGCTCATCCATTTCACGCCCGGGCCGCCCTTGTTCGTCTTGAACTTGCCGTCCGGGTCGCGGTCGTTGGCCCACAGGTGCAGCCCGATGATCGCCACGTGGCTCACCTTGTCGGAGCTGGACGTCGAAATCGCCGTGTCCGAACCCGTCTTGAGCAGCGGGCGGCTGCCCTTGCCGTATGCGCTGATGAGCATCGGCTCGTTCGCCGATCGACCCGACAGCGTCCACTTGCCCAACGATTCCTGCCACACATCGCCGCGCTTGAGCATCAGCCAATCCGGCTTGCCATCGCGCAGAAGGCTCTTGGCGTGCGACAGCGACTTCACCGGCGCGTTCTGCGACAGGCCATCGTTGCTGTCCTTGCCCGATGAACTGCTCACATAGATCACCCGCGTGTCGTTGCTGGCGCCCACCTTCGTCCAGCCGGCCCCGTCCATGGACACCGACAGCAGCATCCGCTGCTCCAGCGACTCCAACGCAAACGTCTCTTCGCGCATCGCGCAGGGCGAAACCGGGGAAGACAAGAACTTCATGATCGCTCCTGGATTGGCGGGCGGTCGCAGTCATCGGGTGGCGGCACACGCCGTCGACACCCGCGCGGACCGACGCCGGGGTTCAGGGTTCTCCCGACCGTGCGGCCGGGTTTGATCCGAGGCTTACGCCCGTCTTTTCCGGACGGTTCACCCCCCGCCCCGATAACGACAAGAACCCACAAAGAAGTGCCACGACGCTAACCGACCGGTGACTTGAAGATCAAAGCCCGGGAATCGCCATCCCCGGGAGCCCTTCCCCCACCACTTCCACCCTCCTATGATCCCCCGCTTGCGGTTGCATGCGCCCCGACGCACAATGCTGCGACTCTCTTCCCTACCAAGGATTGACTCATGCGATGTCACACCCTTGCCGCGCCTGTCGTGGCGTTCACCCTGTTGATGACGCTTCTCATGACCTCCATGCTCCGCGCCGCTGCCGACGATGCGCCCTACACCGTGATCCAGCGCAGCGATGATCGACTGATCGTGCAACTGCCCAATCGCCTCATCATCGTGGCGCAGGAGGTGCGCACCGCCCCCGTCGTTTCCGCGCAGGTCTGGATCAAGACCGGCTCAATCTACGAGCAGGAACACGTCGGTGCGGGTCTGTCTCACTTCCTTGAACACCTGCTCGCCGGCGGCTCCACCAAAAACCGCACCGAGCAGGAAACCAACGCGATCCTCGGCCGAATCGGCGCGCAGACCAACGCCTTCACCAGCCTCGACGCCGTCGCCTACTACATCAACACCACTGCCGAGCACACGCCCATCGCGATTGATCTGCTGTCCGACTGGATGATCAACTCCACCATTCCGCAGGAACAGTACGAACGCGAGCGCGATGTCATTCAGCGCGAGTTCGAATTCGGCATGGGCAGCTCCGGCCGCATCTTCTGGAAGCTCACCCAGATGGCGCGCTACGAGGCGCACCCCGCGCGGCATCCGACCATCGGCTACCTCGACACCTTCCTCACCGTCACCCGCGACGAGATCTACGACTTCTATAAACGCATGTACGTGCCCAACAACATGCTTTTTGTTGTCGCGGGCGATATTGACAAGCAGGCTGTCATCGATCAGGTCGCCAAACTCTGGAAGGATCAGAAAGCGGGCGACCTGCCGGATCTGAGCTTCCCGGTGGAGAAGGACCTGACCGAGCCGCGCGCCATTCAGGGTCGCGCCGCCATCGATCGCCCGCAGGTGCGCCTCGCCTGGCCCAGCGTGAAGCTCACCGAGGATGGCGACTACGCCCTGGACGTGCTGGCGACCGTGCTCGGCCACGGCGAATCCAGCCGACTCGTTCGCACCGTGCGCGACCAACAGGCACTGGTCAACACCATCAGCGCCTACCACTCCAGCATGCACTGGGGCGAAGGCTTCTTCGGCGTCGACTTCGAAGTGGCCGTCCCCCCCGGCGCGGACGATGCGAAGACCGAAAAGGCGATCAACGACGCCACCGCGGCTGTGCTCGCCGAGATCAAGCGTATCCGCGATGACGGTGTGACCAACGAGGAACTCGCCCGCGCCCGTCGACAGACCACCGTCGCCGCCGTGCTCAGCGCCCAGACCGCACAGGGCATGGCCGACCGTCTGGCGCGTGACATCTTCGCCACGGGTGACCCGGATTACCTGACGCGCTACACCACCGCACTGGAAAAGATCACCGCGAAGGATGTTCAGGCCGCCGCGGACCGCTTCCTCCGCGCCAACCGTCAGATCACCGTCACGCTGCTGCCCGCCACGGCGGACGAAGGCCCCACCGATGTCGCCCGTCCCAGGGACGAGGTCGATCCGGCCGCGTTCGCAACGGAAGCCGTTGATCTGGACAATTCGCTCCTGCTTGCACAACTGCGTGAGTCGCTGCAGGATGCATCGCATCAGGCGCGGACCGTTACGGTGGAGGAGCCGCGTCGTTATGTGCTGCCCAACGGCTTGCGTCTGGTCGTGGGTCGCAACACCACGGTGCCCGCGGTGGCGATTCAGCTCTATCAGTCGGGTGGCTTGCTGGCGGACGAGCCGGGGCGTGAGGGTGTCGCCTACGCCGCCGCCGCCATGCGCATGAAAGGCGCTGCCGGCCGATCCGCCGCCCAGATCGCCCGGACCATCGAAGACCTGGGTGCATCGCTCACCACCGAAGCCGGCGCCAACTCCTCCTATGCACAGGGCGTCGCCCTCAGCGAGGACTGGACCACGCTCCTCGATCTCGTCGCCGATGTCACCCTCGAGCCGACCTACCCGCAGGACGAATGGACCGGCATGCAGCGCCGTCTCCTCGCCGCCATCGATCGGCAAAAAGACTCGTGGTACGGCGAACTGAGCATGCGCTTCCGCAAGGCGTACTACCGCAACCACCCCTGGTCGCACACGCCGATGGGTGATCGTGAAGTGGTCGCCAAACTCACCACCGATGACCTCAAAGCGTTTCACCAGCGTCACCTTGCCGCATCGGAAACGGTGATCGCGGTGTTCGGCGATGTCGATCCCGAGGAGGTGCACCAGCGGGTGCTCAAGCGGTTTGGCGACATGCCCGCCTTTGCCGAAGGTGAGCGTTTCACCGCGCCGCTGCCCGCCACGCCGCAGCCCGCCATCATCAGCGAGTCGTCCAACAAGCCGTTGGCGGCCGTCATGCTCGGCTTCGGCCCGACCGTCGAACGCGCCCACCCGGACTACCCCGCCCTGCGCGTGCTCGCCTCGGTCATGAGCAGCTTCCCCGCCGGTTGGCTGGAGGATCAACTGCGTGGTCAGGGGCCCGGCCTCGTCTACGCCGTTGGAGCCGTGCCGTCGACCGGCCTGGTTCCGGGGCACTTTGCGATTCTCTTCAACACCAACCCCGCCACCGCGCCCGAAGCGCTTCGCCGTGCATGGCTGGTGGTCGACCGCGCCCGCAACGAGACCGTGTCCGATGCGGACCTCGACCGCGCCAAGGCGGCGGTGCTCACCAGCGAGTTCTTCAACCGCCAGACGAACAGCGACCGGGCAGCCAACGCGGCGCTGGAGATCCTCTATGGTCTGGGCGTCGACTCCGATGCCCGCTTCGAGCAGGCGGTGCAGCAGCTCGACGCCGCCACGCTCCGCACGATCGCCCAGACCTACCTGCGCAACCCCATCACCGTCGTTCTCAGCCGCGAACCCGTCCCCACCGAAGCGCTGGAACGAAAGTGATCTGATTGCGGATTGCGGATTTGTGAAGCCACCCCCCAATCGGGGGCCAAACGCCCCGATCCGGAGCCAATCGGCAATCGCCAGCCGCCGATCAACGACCACGTAACCAACGAAAAATAAGCAACTTACCACCCACCCCAACTCTCATCCCGCAACTTTTCTTCGCATCCTCCTTTTTCCGTGGTATACTCCCACCTCTACAGGAAAAGGATGAGGAGAGTCCAAGTGCGTAAATCTGCCGCTTTGCTGGTCTTTGCCGTCGCCCTGCTGCTTCCGACGCTGGCTGCCCAGGCGTCGCTGGCGCTCGTCATCGAAGCCCCCAGCATCGATGTGGGCCACTGGTACTTCAACGAAGGCGAAGGCGTCGTCGACATCCCCATCTACATGACGGGCGACATCGCCATCACCGATGTGATCATCCGTGCCCAGATCGGCGACGATGCCCCCACCCCCGAAGGTGCGCCCAACATGCCCGTCTTCGTCGGTGCGGAGTTTGCCGGCACGTTCTTCGGACTCCTGCCCGGCGGGTATGCCTCCAGCGTCAACCACTACCCCCAGTTTCTCCAGGCCGACCTCAGCGCCCTGGAACTGGAGGATGTGCTGTCCAACGGCCTGCTCCTGACCCTCAAGGTCGATGTCTCGGGCCTCACCGCCGGCCAGTCGTTCAGCCTCCTGCTCGCCAACGGCGATGAGGACAGCACCTGGCTGCACCGCGAGTCGACCGGCGAGGAGTACATCAACGTCATCAACGGCTCGATCAACATCGTTCCCGAGCCCGCCAGCCTCGCCCTTATCAGTGCGGGCTTGCTGCTGATCCTCCGCCGCCGCTGAATATTTCGGCGAGCCACACACACTGCGATCCAAACCCAGCAAGGCGTCACACCGCATCCCCCTCTGCGCGATGCGGCGCGACGCCTTCCTTGTTTCCCGCCCCGCCGGGCAGCCGTTCCGTTCGCCTCAATCCACCGCGGAAGCTTGCTTCACCAGTCGCGCTCTGTAAGATTGCCTTAATGGATCGGATGCGTCGGCCGCCAGCGCCGATGCGGGTTATGCAAGCCAGTCACCGTGGCAGCCGGCCTGACCGAGAGGGGCGCGGGGCCCGATGAAACACAGATAAAGGCCGTCTCGTCATGGGTGTCCCGCTTTCACAAATGTGGACCGTCGCGTCCTACGTGCTGTCCCAGAAACTGGCCGGCCGAAAACGCTACCCGCTCGTCCTCATGCTCGAGCCGCTGTTCCGCTGCAACCTCGCCTGCGCGGGATGCGGCAAAATCCAGTACCCCGCCCACATCCTCAAAAAGAACCTCACCCCCGAGCAGTGCTTCAAAGCCGTCGATGAGTGCGGCGCGCCCATGGTCTCCATCCCCGGCGGCGAGCCGCTCATGCACCCGCAGATCGGCGAAATCGTCGACGGTCTCATCGCCCGCAAAAAGTACGTCTACCTCTGCACCAACGCCATCCTCCTCAAGCAGAAGCTCGAGGAAGGACTCTTCAAGCCCAGCAAGTACCTCACCTTCAGCGTCCACATGGACGGCTCGGAGGAAAGCCACGACTTCGCCGTCTGCCGCGAGGGTGTGTTCAAGGTGGCGGTCGAAGCGATTCGCAAGGCGGTGGGCATGGGCTTCCGCGTCACCACCAACACCACGCTCTTCGATGGGTTCGACCCCAACGAGGTGCGCAGCTTCTTCGATGAGATGATGGAACTCGGCGTCGAAGGCATGATGGTCTCGCCCGGTTACGCCTACCCCAAGGCGCCGGACCAGCAATCCTTCATGCGCGAACGGAACAAGACCAACGAAGCCTTCGAACAGTTGCTCGCCAACCGCAAAAAGAGCTGGAAGTTCAACCAGTCGCCGCTCTTCCTCGAGTTCCTCATGGGCCGCCGCGACTACGAGTGCACCCCCTGGGGCAACCCCACCTACAACCTCTTCGGCTGGCAGAAGCCCTGCTACCTCATTCAGGACGGCTACGTCGACACGTTCGAGGAACTGATCAACGACACCGACTGGTCCAACTACGGCCGGGAAAGCGGCAACCCCAACTGCGCCCAGTGCATGGTCCACTGCGGCTACGAACCCACCGCCGTCAACCACACCTTCTCCAGCTTCGGCGGGCTGTGGGGCACCATCAAGGCGATGCTCTTCAACACCTACGCCAACCCCGCCGCCCTGAAAAAGCTGCAAACACTCAAAGCCGAAAAAGCCAAAAGCCACAAACTCCCCGTCCTCGGCGACGCGGCGTAACACACCGCACTGCGGCGTCACGGCACGCTGCCCCCACCCGCCATCGCGGACGCAAGCCTGGCTTGACGCATATATCATCGATTCTTCCTCACGCACGGCGTCCCCCACGACCCGCGCGGGGCGACCAACCTGATGCTGGAGCTTTATCTGTATGTTGCCACGGATGACGATTGCCACGCTTTGCCTGAGCTTCTTTTTGCCTCTGGCCTCGGCTCGGGCGGCTGACCTCTTTGAAGCCATCAATCTCCTGCCTGAGCCCTACCGCCCCGCGGCGGTGCGACAGCTCGCCATTGCCGAGGACAATCAGCCGCAGCTCATCGAAGCGATCACGCGCCTCAAGCCCGAGCACCGGGCCGCCATCGGCTTCCTCATCGAACACATGCCCGAGCGCGACCTCACCACGCTCACGGCTGACTTCCTCGTCGAGAACATCGAACTCGCCTACCAGGCCCGCAATGAAGTGCCCTGGGGCGCGGACCTGCCCGAGGAGCTTTTCTTCGAGTACGTCCTGCCCTACGCCAACGTCAACGAACAGCGCGACAACTGGCGAAAAACGTTCTACGAAAAGTTCATCGACATCGCCAAAACCTGCCAAACGCCCGGCGAAGCACTGGTCAGGCTCAACGTCGAAGCGTTCAAGGCGTACGGCGTCGCCTATCACCCCACCAAACGCCCCAAGCCCGACATGAGCCCCTTCGAAACCATGGAAGCGAAGTACGCCTCCTGCACGGGGCTGTCGATCATGCTCATCGATGTCTGCCGGGCGGTGTGCATCCCCGCCCGTTTCGTCGGCACGCCGAGCTGGACGCAGACGCGCGGCAACCACTCCTGGGTCGAAGGCTGGGACCGGCAGTGGAACTACATCGGCGCGTGCGAAGGCGGCGGGCTCAACTCCGGCTGGTTCGTCGGCAACGCGGCCGCGGCGGACAACAACAGCGTCATCCACCGCATCTACGCCGCCTCGTACAAGCAGACGAACACGCACTTCCCGCTGGTGTGGAAGATCCGCTCCACCGAGGTGCCCGCCCACAACGTCACGCCGTTCTACACCCACCGCCGCCCCGTCACGTTCCGGCTCACCGAGGGCGACGCGAACGAGCCCCTGACCGCCACCGTGACCGTCTACCACAACGGCGTCATCGTGGCGCACGGCTCGATCGGCAGCGATGCCAAACCGTTCCTCATCGCGGCCGGCGAAACGTACACCGTCAAAGTCGCCGCCGATGAGTTCCACACCACGCAAACGATTGCCGTGCCCGAGGATGAAGCGCCCCTCGTGACGATCCAGCGCAAGGGATGACCGGCTCCCGCCTCGAATCGCGCCACCTCCGCGCGCCTCAAATGCGGGAATAATCACGCAAAAAGGCTTGGGGCCAACACCCAACCGTTTTAACATGTCAAGTGTCGGGACAGGGGGTCTGTCCCGGCACACGTGGTTGGTTGTTCAACAACTTTTCATTCGTTGGACGCTCATCTTCATGAGGGGTCGTCATGCGCGCTTCCACACTCTGCTGCTTCGCCGGCGGGCTCGCCATCGCGTTCGGTGTCACCGCCAACGCCGATTACACCGATGCCGTGCTCAATCTCAACCCCACGCACTACTACCCGCTGAATGAAACCGAGTTCGGCGTCGTCATCGACCTGGGCAGTGGCGGCATCAACGGCACGCACGAAGGCAACAGCGCCGGCATCTTCATCGCAGGCCCCGACCTGCCCGGCTTCGCACCCGACAACGTCGCCCTCAACAACGCCAATCAACGCGCGGTCAACCTCGGCGTCGGAACCAACTTCGCCGCCGACACCATGTCCGTCGCTTTCTGGCTCAAACACTCCGGGGGCGTCGTCGAGGGCGATCGCCTCTTCACCAACAACGTCCATCGCAGCGGTGCAAGCACCGCCGACAGTTTCCAGATCAACCTCGCCGTCGGCGTGTGGAACCTCGTCATCGCCACCGGCAACGACAACGATCCCAACATGCAACTGGGCCTGCCCGACACCGTCTTCAACATCAAGGACAACCAGTGGCATCACGTGGTCGTCGTGCGCAACGGCGACAACGTCAACAACGCCCTGGTCGTGATCGACGGCATCGACTACACCAGCATGCTCACCCCCACCAGCGCCGACTGGGGCACCACCGGCACCAACGCCCACATCGGCACGCGCGTCGACGGCGTCGCCGTCCCGGGCCACGACTACACCAACCGCGGCGCGATCGATGAAATGGCGATCTGGCTCGACCGCGCCCTCACGGTCGATGAAGCCATCCGCCTCTACCAGGCTGCGCTCGTCCCCGAGCCGGCGAGCCTCGCCCTGCTCACCACCGGCGCGCTGCTCATGGTGCGACGCCGCCGCCGCTGAGCGCAATCGCGCGACACACGCTCTCCCGCACATCCATCAGGGACCGCCCCCCACTACGCTCCGGGGCGTCCCTGATATTTCATTGGGTGCAACAACGTTGCTCTTTTGATGCCAATCGTGCAAAACGGCCGCAATTTCCCCTCATTCGAGGTTGACGGCGACTCACCAATCCGCAAGATCGCACTGCCGGACGATCCAACGGCGATGAACACGCCGCGCGGATCGTCGTTCCAACAACCCGGCTGACAGGGGCTCGACAGGAGGACAGAAACATGACCACTGCCCGCGCGATCCGTCTGCTCACACTCGCACTCACCACGCTCTGCTTCACCCCCACCACCCATGCGGGCCACTACACCTTCGAGGCTGTCGTCGCCTTCGTTGACCCCGTCGCCGATGCGCCCATCGCCGACGTCGCATCCGGCGATGTCGTGCGCGGCACGCTCGCCTACGACATCACGAGCCCACGCCTGTCCCAAGGCGGCGAAGGCATCTACGAAACCGCCTCCACCTATCAGCTCATCAACGCCAGCCTCACCCTCGAGATCAACGGCAGCACCGTCGACCTCTGGTCCGGCGCATTCCTCGCCCACGTCTGGGACGATGACCCCATCGTCTTCAGCCCATCGGACGGCCTGCTCTTCACCAACGATGCCGCAACCGGTGAATGGCAGTTCTCCCTCGGCAACCTCTACCTGCCCACCGACACCTTCGCCAGCGATGCCCTGCCCGCGGGCCTCATCACCGGCGAGTTCTTCCTCGACGTCTTCACGGCCGGCGGCACCGCCACCTGGCTGCAGACCCACTCCTTTACGCTCAACCACGCCCCCGAGCCCGCCTCCATCGCCCTGCTCGTCGCCGGCGCAGCCATGATGATCGGCCGCCCACGTCGCGGCTGAACCTGCGACCACCTTACTCAACCGCCCCCCTCCCCTCTCCTCCGCGCAACGGCGGCACGTTATACTGTGGCTCCTCCCTGACTGTCTGCGGACGCCATCCATCGCTGCCACTTTCAGTGTGCCGCGTCTTTCAAAAATGGAGTTTGTCATGAAACGTCGTGATTTTCTGAAGTCGGCCGCAGCAGTCGCCTCCGCTCCCTATTTCGTTCCCGCCCGCGCGCTGGGTCAGGAAGGCAACGTCGCTCCGAGCAACCGCATCACCCTCGCCGCCATCGGCATCGGCGGACAGGGCGTCCATGACCTGCGCACCTTCATGACCGACAAGCGCGTGCAGGTCGTGGCTGTGTGCGACGTCGAAGCCGCCCACCGCCAACGGGCGCTGCAGATCGCCGGCCTGCCCGAGTCGGCCGGCTACATCGACTATCGCGACGTGATACAGCGCAAGGACATCGACGCCGTCCTCATCGCCACCCCTGACCACACGCACGTGCCCATCAGCCTCGCCGCCGCCCGCGCCGGCAAGGACGTCTACTGCGAAAAACCCGCCTCGCTCTTCATGAAGGAAGGCCGACTCCTCGCCGACGAGTTCAAACGCCTCGGCCGCATCTTCCAGACCGGCACCCAGCGCCGATCGATGCTCGGCTGTCGCAAGGCGTGCGAAATGGTCGCCAACGGTCGGCTGGGCAAGCTCAAGCCGATCCGCGTGGGCATCCCCGCCGGGTTCCTCATCGCCGGCGGATACACCGGCAAGGAAGGCCCCCAGCCCGTCCCCGAAGGCTTCGACTACAACCTCTGGCAGGGCCCCGCACCGGAAGCGCCCTACACCCCGGGCCGATGCCACTTCAACTTCCGCTGGATCACCGACTACTCCGGCGGGTACATCACCGACTGGGGCGCCCACTTCCTCGACCTCGTCCAGTGGGCGATGCTCGCCGATGACTCGGGCCCCGTGGCCGTTGAAGGCACCGCCGAGTTCGAAAAGGACAGCTACTACACCGCCCCCAAGAACCCGCAGATCACCTACACCTACGCCAACGGGCAGGTGGTGCACATGTTCTCCACCGCCGATCAGGACCAGTGGGGCGTCTGGTTCGAAGGCGAACGCGCGACGATGAAGGCCGAGCAGCCCACGATCAACATCACCGACCGCGAGCTGCTGCGTGAGCCGGAACAGCCCGGCGATGTGAAGCTGTACGAAAGCAAGCGGCAGGACATCAACTTCCTGGACTGCGTGCAGTCGCGCAAGCAGACGGTCGCCAACGCCGAAGTGGGCCACCGCACCGCCGCCGTGTGCCACCTGGGCTACATCGCCTGCGTCACCGGTCGCAAGCTGAAGTGGGACCCCGCCGCCGAGCAGTTCGTCAACGATCAAGGCGCCAACGACCTGCTGGACCGCCCCCGCCGCGAAGGCTGGTGATTCGATTGCGGATTGCGGCTCGCGGATGTCGGATATGATCGCGGACCGGGTTTCCGCGCTCCCGCGGCATTGATATTCGCCAAATTTTCGGTAAAATAAATGATGGTTCACGCCCGATTCGACGCTTGCGTCATCGCGGTGCCGCTATCGCCATGCCCCACGCCTCCCCGTCACCCCAATGTCGTGTTTGTCGTCTTTGTCGTGGGGGTGACATCGTCCAAAATCCACCGAAAAGATGACCCTAAAAGCACTTACAACCCAACCCGCCCAGGCGCCCCCCCGGGGGGACGACATCCCAAACTCACCCGCCCACCCCGCGCCTTGGCGTCGAAAAAACCACCGCCCCACTCACCCCGCCTCCCAATCCGCAATCCGAAAATGCACCACCCCCTTTGCCCCATCACGTTCGGCGCGCCATAATGGAGGGCTTGCCATGAGTACCACCAGACATACCGATGCGGGCTGGGGTGCCGCGCCCCATGCCGACGGCGCTCCCAGCGCGGGATGGGCCGGCCGACACGCCACTCAAAACGTCAACGTCCTGGAGACGATCTCGCTGGTCTGCCCCCGGCAGGTCAAAGCGGAGCTGCCCGCCAGCGAAGCCTCCACGCGCACCGTCCTGGACAGCCGCGAGACCATCAAGCAGATCATCGCCGGTACCGATCGCCGCCTGCTCGTGGTGGTCGGCCCATGCTCCATCCACGATGAGCAAGCCGCACTCGAATACGCCGAACGCCTTTCCAGGGTGCGCAGCGAGCTGATCGACCGGCTGTACATCGTGATGCGCGTCTACTTCGAGAAGCCGCGCACCACCGTCGGCTGGAAGGGCCTCATCAACGACCCGTACATGGACGGCTCGTTCAATATCGAGGTCGGCATCCGCCGCGCGCGCCAGTTGCTCATGCAGGTGACCGAGATGGGCATGCCCACCGGCACGGAGATGCTCGAACCGATCACCCCGCAGTACATCGCGGATGTGGTGTCGTGGGCGTCGATCGGCGCGCGAACCATCGAATCGCAGACCCACCGCCAGATGGCCAGCGGCCTGTCGATGCCCGTGGGGTTCAAGAACGGCACGAGCGGCAACCTCGACATCGCCGTCAACGCGATGGAATCCGCCAAGCACCCGCACCGTTTCCTCGGGATCGACGACGACGGCCGCACCGCCGTCATCCGCACGCGCGGCAACCCGTGGGGGCACCTGATTCTGCGTGGCGGACGCAGCGGGCCGAACTACGACCCCGATGTGATCGCCAGCGCGGTTGAAGCGTTGAAGAAGGCGAGCCTTTCCTCCGCCGTCGTCGTCGACTGCTCGCACGCCAACTCAGGCAAGAAGTATCAGAACCAGCCCAACGTGTGGCAGAACGTGGTCGAGCAGCGCATCGCCGGCAACGTCGATGTTGCCGGTGTCCTCGTCGAAAGCAACCTCTTCGAGGGCAACCAGCCCCTGCCCGAACCGCCCGCCAGCCTCGCCGACCTGCGCTACGGCGTCTCCGTCACCGATGAGTGCATCGGCTGGGAACAGACCGAAGATCTGCTGCGCTGGACCTACGACAAGCTCGGCAGCAGTCGGTGATATCCCTCGCGCATCGCCGGTTCGGATGCGCGATCACATGATGCCGTACTTGCGGAACGCCTCCGTCGCGGTCATGCCCTGCTGCAGGGCCTTGAGCACCGTCTTTTCGCCACGCGCCTTTTCGATGGCACGGCTGAAGACCTCTTCCTCGATCGCCTTCGGCACGACGCAAACGCCATCGATGTCGCCGAAGAGAATGTCGCCGCTGTTCACTCGCGTGCCGGAAAGCTCCAGCGGACAGCGAAAATCAATCACCTTGCCGCGCGGCCCCTGATCCTGCGCGTAGCAACCATAGGAAAACGTCGGGAAATTGAGCTTCAGAATGCCGCGCGTGTCGCGGTGATAACCATCGACGATCGCGCCCACCGCGCCGCACTGCATCGCCCGACAACTCATCAACTCGCCCCACAACGCATATCGAGGCGATGCACCGGTGCAGATGTAGATCTCATTCGCCTTCAGATCGTCCAGCGCGCGCAGCATCAGACCGAACGGCTGCGCCACCACACCGCTGCCCGCGCCGGTGGAAACATGCTCGAAACAATCCGCCTCCAGCACTGTCATCGCGCGGCCGATCGTCACCATGTCCGGATGCAGCGGCCGCACCTGAGGCGGGAGAAACTGATGGAAGTATCCCATCTGGTCCATGATGTCGCCGACCACCGCGGTATAAAGCTCCCGCCGTGCCAGCGCAAACAGATCCGCATCATCCTTCCACAAAGGCATCGTAAGTTCCTGAGAGGTTAAGAGACCGAGGGAACAAGGGAACAGCGCAAGCGGCGTTCGACGTTTCTGAACGCCCCGCCGTTCCTCATCGCAACAAGCGCATCACACGTAATACACGCGCCCGTTGCCTACTTCATACAAACCGGGATGCTCCTCCAGCACCGCTTCATCCAGATCGAACCCGAGGCCCGGTCGATCGGGCAGCACGAAGTGGCCGTTCTCGATCGGCAGTGCGCAGGACAGGCAGCCATCGCGCCACGCGGTGTCGCTGAACATGAACTCCTGTCGGAAGAAGTTGGGCACGCTCGCCATCGTGTGTGCCGAGGCGATGGTGGAGATGGGGCCGTTGGGGTTGTGCGGCGCGATGGGCACGTTGTACGTCTCGGCGAGCTGCGCCATCTTGCGCATCTCGCTGATGCCGCCACACCGCGTGATGTCGGGCATGACCACATCCGCGCCGCGCTTCTCGAGAACCGGCCGCAGCATGAATCGGCTGTGCAACCGCTCGCCGACACACACCGGAAGCGTGATCTGCCTGCGGATCTCGGCGATGGCGTCGGGGAACTCGGGCAGGGCAGGCTCCTCGTACCACATGCAGTTGAAATCCAGCCGCGCCAGCCGACGCGCCATCTCGACCGCCGTGGGCGCGTTCATGAAGGCGTGCGTTTCGATCGCGATCGCCACCTCAGGCCCCACCGCCTGCGCCACCGCATCGACAATCGCCACCGCGTTGCGCTTCTGCTGCTCCGTGAGGCTGCCGTCCGGCGAAAGGTCCTGCCCGTACCAGTAGTTCACGTGCGCAAAGGGATCGAGCTTCAACGCCGTGAACCCCTGCTCGACCACGCGTTTGGCCTGGCGGGCGTAATCGTCGGGCGTGTGATCGCCATCGATGAACCAGTAGTTGGCGTAAAGCTGAATGCGGTCGCGGTACTTGCCGCCCAGCAGGTCATATACCGGCGCGCCAAGCGCCTTGCCCTTGATGTCCCACAGCGCCATATCCACCGCACTGATCGCCGAGAGCAACGGTCCGCCCTGCCCCAGCCAGTTCATGTCGCGGTACAACTTCGTCCAGATGAAATCGATGCGACGGGCATCAAGCCCCACGATGCAGCGTCCCACATGACGACACGCGGCTTCGACGAGCGGCGAGCCGGGCCAGTTGGTCGCTTCGCCCCAGCCGTGGATGCCCGCATCCGTTTCGATCTTCATCAACGTCCAGTTGTACTTGATGCCTTCGACGAGAAATGTTTTGGTGTTGGTGATACGCATGACAAACTCATAACGGGAGCGCAATCCGCCCCAACATCAGCGCGAACGCTCGGCGTGATAGTTGGCGACCGCTTCCGAGGTACGGAGATATCGATTGTAAAGACGAAACGAAAGCAGCCGGCCGTGAAGCGACGGTGCAACGCGCAACATGGATCCGCTGTTCACATCCGACAGCTCATGATGGAAACGTCCCCAGCCGAACGGGCGGTGCACACCCCCATCACACAGGACGCCGTCGACCAGCACCGACACGATCTTCGGCCCGCCGTCCACAATGAACGTGATGTGATGTTCGCGATCCGCCGTGAGCAGCCCCGGGTCGCAGTCCCACGTTGCTTCGTGCGTACCGTCGCTGAAGTGAATCCGCACCGTCTCGTGAGCACTGGTCGTCACCGCGACGCCGCGACCGGTTTCATCGCGTGTGTCCAGCAGCACCTGCCCCTCGTTCAGATCACCGAACCTCACACGCAGATCAATGGTGAACCCATCGCCTTTGGCGAGGTTGCCCAGGTTCGGCTTGGGTACGACAAAACCCCTTGTGTTCTGGTTGTCGAGCCGCTTGTCGAGGTTGATGATGAACCCGTTACCTGCCGCGCCGCTACCCAGTTCGGGAATGAATGGACCGGGCTCACTTTCAGCCCAGATCATGACCGCACCGTCGTAAGTCACCTCGCGATCAATGCCCTGCCGCCACATGCCTTCGAAGAGCTGCGGATCGATCGCGTGAATGCGTGCCTCGGTTTTCTGCGTTTCGGTGATCCAGAATCGGCCGTCCTGCTCGATCAGATCCGGGTAGCTGATGCGCACATCGGGGTTGCGGTCGTAAAGCAGAATTTCCGGCTGCGACCAATGGATGTGACCATCCTTCTCGATGCCGCCTGCCACCCACACGGGATTACGTCCATTCCACGTTTGGAGGCCGTTGTTGTGAAACCACAGCAGATAGCGACCGTCGGCGGTACGCCAGATCTTGGTGCAGGCGCGCGGGTGTTTGATCGTTCGACCGTCAGGCGTGTACACCGCCGGTGTCGGCTGCGACCAGCTTCGCCCGCCATCCCGGCTGATCGATTGCGCGATATGGCCGCGCGTCGTGCGATAGTACATCACCATATCGCCCGTGCTCAGCGCCGCACTGACATGCTCTTCCTGTACCGAACCGAACGCATCGTTGCGTACGCCCCGCTCCCCCTCGGGCAGCAGTTCCCAGTGAAGCTTGTTGACATCGCGCTCGGTGAGAATGTTGTTGGAGACGAACATCCACCCCTCGCCCTTCTCAAGGAAGTGTTTGCCGAGCTTCGTGAACGAGAAATACGCTTTGCCATCGAACGTGTGCGGCTTGTCGATGCCCCAGAACATCTGGACCCTGCCCTGCCAATCGTTGTTGCGATCGGCATCGGTGATGCGCAGGGGCAGGCGATGACGCTGCGACCACGTCCTGCCTTCATCATCGGTGTAACGGAATGCATACCAGCCATGCACATCACTGCGGATGGGCTTGCCGTTCAGTTCGCGAATATCATCGCCGTTGTACGTGTAAAACACGTAGACCCGGCCGAACGACGTCACCAGCGGAATCGCCCACGACGCCTCGGGGCCGGTCGCCGGCTCGACATCCACGAGCGGCGACCAGGTGCGGCCCTGATCGCGACTCACCGTCGAAACGATGTGCTGCCCCTTCTGCCCCTCGCGGCCGGCACCCGTCGTCATCGTGCACAACCACGCCCCACTCGGCAGTACAACCACATACGGCTGATCACAATACGCCTCATCGGGAATGGGAAGCCCGCTGCGCAGATCGCGCGGATCGACAGCGCCGGCGACAACCGCGGCGCCCACCAACAGCCACGCCATCATCAACCGCAACACCGAGCCACCATCAGCCCGGAAAACGTGCGTCATTGCTGAGATCATTCCACATTCCGTTTGGAGAAGATGCAGGCGACATCGTTCGCCAACATCGATGACTCACGACTGATTATGAGCCGCGAAACTGCCCTCCCGATACCAGGTGTATGCTTCGGTGTCGAAACCATCGAACGGCGTGTGCAACACATCGTGGTAGCTGGTGTGTCCATCCACGAAGGTGATGTTCGATGCCGGCGAGTCGGGCGAATGCCACCGCTGACCTCGATCGCCGTAACGGAAAAAGTTGAACAGCGGGTGATCGCCCACCAGGATGGTTCGGCCCGGGTTGACGACCTCATCGATGGCAATGCTTTGATTCATCCCACGGTTGAGTGTCCAGCGCTGGATGGGAGACATGCGGTTGTACATATACGATGTGCCCACATCCTCATAAACCCTTTCGGACGCCGCCTGCCCCAAATCCGCGCCCGGGCCATGGCCGCGATCCATCGGGCACACATACAGGGGCGAGTCGGCATCGTCGCCGAACATGCTGTTGGTGTACCGGTTCAGCGGACGGTTGCGGGGATCCCATTCCTCGTCGATTCCGTAGCCGCTCCATTTGCCCGCACGTCCGCCGAACACCACCGTACTCGTGGTGTTCGCGTGGGTGATCGTCATGCCGTTGTGGTCGTGATGATACGTTGCAAAGGCAATCCCCAGTTGACGCAGGTTGGATTGACATTGCAGGTTCATCGATGCCTCGCGTGCCTTGCCCAGCGCGGGCAGCAACAGCGCGATCAAAAGCGCTATGATGCTGATCACCACCAGAAGCTCAATCAGCGTAAACCCGCTGCCCCCTGCCATCGTTCTGCGAAACATCATGGCCGACTCCCGGGTTGCGACGTTCTGCATTCCGTGCAGTTGAAAGGAGCCGACCGCCTTTCAGCGGTCGGTTTCCGCATTCGGAGGATTTCACCTTCGTCGTCGCGTCAACAGCACCCCGCCACCCACCAGAAGCGCCAGCGATGCCGGCTCGGGAATCACATCCATGCTGTCGTACACCGCGAAGCTGATGTAGTCGATCGCCACCGTACCGGTTGTCGGCGTCATGGAGGCGAAGCCCTGGATCAACGTGTTGCCCTCATCGCTTGCCAGCGCCTCGTAATCCTGCGCGTAGATCAGGCTGTCATCGAGATAGACGAACACTTTCGTCTGTCCCTGGCCGTCCAGCGCCTTGACCAAACGGTATGTATGCCATGCGTTGTCAACCAGATTGCCTTCGTAAAAGAGAGGAGGTGACGAGGTCGTGCCGCCGTAGTTCAGGAATCGGATTCCCGTGGTCGACACGCCGATCCATGCCGTCTTGCCCAGCCCGCCCTCGGACCGCATGCCGAAGGTCGCCACCTGGCGCGTCAGGTCGCCACCCGCTTCGAGGATTCGCAGTCGCGTTTCAAACACCCAGCCCGCGGCCGCGACCTGTTCAGCCGTTGCATCCCCCTCGCCCAGCGACCAGGCGCTGGCATCGTGGTAGCTGTTCATCAGCACGAGGCGGTTGGCGGCCCCTGTCGTCGTTCCCGTGTCGACCGACAACGCATAGACACCGTTGCTGGCTGTGGCATCCAGATGATCGAACGTTGGCGCGATGATGTTGCCCGTGCCGTCGGGCAGATCCCAGCTTGCCGCACTCGCCGATGTGCCGTCAAAATCGTTCTGAAACAGCAGCGTTGCCTCGGCGCCGGTGGCCACCGTCAGGCTCAACGCACCCGCAATCAGCATTCCCGTTACATGCCTCATCACGATCCTCCTTGTGTCACTCAAGGTCGCATGGAAAGGACTCATTGCCGGGGAAACCCGTGATATGAAGGTTCCCCGCATACGGCTCGTAATGGCATCGTACCAGCACGTCTGACGCGCACAATTACAATTTTGCGTCATTTAACGCAGGTTTTGCGTCCATTCCATGCAGCCGCGGATCGCACCAACTGGGATGTGTTTATCGGGAATCGTGATGATAGTTCGCGATGGCTTCACTGTTGCGCAGGCAGCGGTTGTAGATGCGCAACATGGTGAGTTTACCGTTGAGCGAGGGCGCGATGCTCATGCGGTTGCTGCCGTTGACGTCGCGCATCGCGGCGTCGAAGCGCCCCCAGCCGTGCGTGCGTGCCGTGCCGCCGTCGCAAAGCTGACCGTCCACCACGAACATGATGATCTTCGGGCCGGTGTCGACGTTGATGGTGATGTGATGTTCCTGTCCCGGCCTGATGATGCCCGGGTCGCAGTCCCACACGCCTTCCCGTTCGCCATCGTTAAACGTGATCTGCACCGATTCCTTGTCGGTGGTGGTGATGGCAATGCCCTTGCCCGATTCATCGCGCGTATCGAGCAGCACCTGGCCGGCACTCAGATCGTCGAACCGCACGCGCATGTCGACGGTGAAGCCGCTGAGCTGTGTCAACTGGTTGAAGCGCGGCGCCCGCGCGAACGCGGCGTTGCCGTCCCACGTGTACACCAGTCCCTTGCGCGTCAGTTCGCGGCTTTCGCCCTGCGCCCACATGCCCTGGAGCAGGGTCTGGTCGATCTCGCGCACCCGGGCGACCTTCTTCTGCGTTTCGGTGAGGTAGATGCGCCCGCCGTCTTCGAAAAGATCGGGGTAGCTCATGCCCTGAATGCGCGTGTCGGGATCCCACAGCACGATTTCCGGTTCGGACCAGTGGATGTACCCATCCTTCTCGATACCGCCGCTGAGCCAGACGGGGTTGCGTCCCTGATACGACTTGCCGCCGTGGTTGTGGAACCAGAAGACGTACTTGCCGTTGCTGAGCTTCCAGATCATGGGGCAGGCGCGCGGGTGCTTGATGACCCGGCCGCCGGGCGTGTAGGTCGCGGGTTCGGCGGGTTCCCAGGTGCGACCGGCATCCCGGCTGTATGCGTGCATCGGATAGCCGCGCGTCGTGCGGTACATCACGTACCAGTCGCCGTTGTTCATGACCTCGACGTTGTGCTCTTCCTGCACGGGGCCGTGGTCCGGGTGCATCACACCATGACCGTCGGTTTCAGGAAGCATCGTCCAGACGATCTTGTTGGGGTCGCGCTCGGTGAGGATGTTTTCGGAGGTGAAGAACCAACCCTCGCCGTCGAGCACGATGTATCGTCCGAGCTTCGAGAAGGCGAAGATCAGCTTGCCATCGCGAATGATGGGCTTGTCGATGCCCCAGAACATCTGGATTTCACCGCCCCACTTGTTGTTGCGGTCGACCGCGGTCTGCCGAACGGGCAGGTAATAGCGATCTTTGGACCAGGTGCGCCCGCCATCGTCCGAGTAGCGGTAGCAGTAAGGCCCGTTCACCGTGGGGATGGGCAGGTCGACTTCTTTCTCATCGTAGTTGTAGAACGCGTAGATGCGGCCGTTGGGCAGCACGACCGGAACGACCCAACTGGAGCGCGGCCCGCCGGACGGCTCGATGTCGATCAGTTGGGACCACGTCCTGCCCTTGTCGCGGCTGATCGTCGCCACCACGTGCTGGCCGGGGTTGCTTTCGCCGCCCGGCCCGGTGGTGAGCGTGCACACCCAACTGCCATCGGGCATGACGACGATGTACGGCTGATCGACGTAGTTCTGATCGGGGATTTCGTACCCGTTGCGCACGTTGCGCCAGTCGGTCAATGCGTCCGCACCACAGACCGATTCACCGGCACACACCGCCAGCAGCAGCATCCACATCACGGACGAGCACATCAGCATCCGAGACTTCATCGAGCTCTGATCCATCACCATGACACCCCACGTTGAAGGAGAAAGACGACCGGACAAGCAGGCCCACACTTCACGGCACTTCTTCGAACAGGTCGTAGCTTCCCTGCGGATACCACGTGAAGTCCTTGGAATCGTAGCCGTCATCGGGCGCGTTCACTGCGACGGACGTTGCCACGTGGCCGTCGACGAACAGGTAGTTGCCCGCGGGTTCGGTGGTGCTGTGCCACCGCTGGTTGCGATCCTGGTTGTAGTAGCAGTAGTTCCAGCTCACGTGGTCGGCGACGAGAATGGTTCGCGATGGGTTGACCACCATTTCGATGTTGACACCGGTGTACCGCTGGGTGATGAGCGTTCGGTGGCCGGTGCCGATGGGCGAATGGCTGTTGTAGACATATGAGGTGCCCATCTGTGAATAGACGGTGTCGGTGGAAGGGGGCTGGCCGCGATCGGAGGGGCACAGAAAGACGGGCGAATCGCCATCATCGGATTGCGTGCCCGCCAGGTACGGGTTCACGGGGCGAAAACGCGGGGCATAGGCGCTGTCGGCGCCGTAGCCCGGGAGTGACCCGGCCCGACCACCCCAGGTCACCACGCTGCCGCTGCCGGGCAACGTGGAATCGTGATCGATCACATACGCCTGGAAACCCATGCCGATCTGGTGCAGATTGGCCTGACACTTCACATTGTTGGCCGCCTCGCGCGCCTGGCTCAGGGCCGGCAGCAGAAGCGCAATCAATAACGCGATAATGGAGATGACGACAAGCAACTCGATAAGCGTGAATCCACCCCGGATCATGGCGGAAACATGCGGCGGCCTCATGGTGCGATCCTCTCGCGATTAGGATATGTCCCTGATCCCCAACAACGACAAAAGGGGGCGCGTGCCGTCAAGCACGCCCCCCAGGGAAAGCTCGCCCATTCACTTGCGGCGTCGCAACACCAGCAGACCGCCCAGGCCGAGCAGCGCCACCGACGCGGGCTCGGGAATGGTCACCGCACCGAAACTCATGTGATCGATGACGAAGTCACTGGTTGTGGAACTGCTGCCGGTCCAGATGCCGACGCTGCCGAACTGCGGGTTGCCTGCGGGGAAATTCGTGTCGTTGTAGTCGACGGTCCCCAGCAGTTGACCGTCCATGTACGCACTCACCTTCATGTTGGTGCCGTCGAACCACTTGGCAAGGGTGAAGGTGCGCAGCACGCCGTCGTCGAGCGCAGGGCCATCGACGTCGGCTTCGTAGAGATGCACCAAGGCCTCGTTGGTAGCCTTGAGAAGGTACAGCCCACCGTTGCGATCGGGCGCCAGCGCAACCATCAGGCCGTTGTCGCCTTCGCTTCGCACACCGAACATGTTGTAGTGGTTGACGCCGGTATCAACCGTCCAGCTCAGACGGATGTCGAACTGCCAGGTATAGTCCGAGGCATCGGCGAGGAACGCCACATCGGAAAAATTCTGAACGATGCTGACAAGACCGTTGCCGTTGTCGTTGAGGTAGGCGACACCCGCTTGTGCGCCGCTGCGGCCGGTGTTGGGCTGGACACTGATGTTGCCGCCGACGGTCCACGTGCTCATTCCGGCCGGTGGCGTGACGGAATCTGGCGCATAGCTGCCGTCGTATTCGAACGACTCATTGACCTGAATTGCGGCCTGGGTTTGTGTACCTGCGAACAAACCTGCCGAAGCCACGGTGGCGATGAGAACCTTACGCATGACGAGCCTCCTGAAAAGGTCTGAGAAAGGGACATGAGAAAGTCGATCGGTGACGATCGGAAAAATTCGTTGAAGGCGTTTCGCCGGGGTGAAGCCGTGCGAACGCGGCTTGCGTGTGCGACCGGCGTGCGGGGCGATGCGATGCGGGGCGCCGAACAACCCCGACCCGGCCGTGAAAAGGCGTCGTCGCATGGTGGTTGCCGGTCGTGTTGCACGCGTTCGGTCGTGTCATCGGATGAAACCGAGCGATGGCATGTGTTTCGTCGAGCTGCGCCACGGCGTCGTTCGGCGGAGCGTCGCACATGCGACATTCGCGCCCCCGCCGACCCGCCGATGGCGGCCGACCCGACTCCCAAGATAGCACCGCCATTTGACATGTCAAGATAAATTCGCGGTCGGTTGCTGAAAAATCTTACGGCCGGCCGTTCGGTCACAGAAACGCCGAAAATATCCGCATAACAGGCTTGAAGTGTGGCTGGAGCCGTGTTAGGCTCTGGTCTGATCCGTCGTGTGGGATGGCATGTTGATATGGCAAATTACCGCTCTTTTACCGACGCCGCCGAAACCGCCGAAGGAACGGAAACGCTGACCAGCCGCGTGTACGCGACGCTGCGTGACCGCATTCTTTCGGGCGATCTGCAGCCCGGACACCGCATGGTGCGGCGAACGCTCAGCAAACACATGGGCGTCAGCCACATCCCCGTCACCGAAGCACTGCTGCGACTGGAAGTGGATGGGCTGGTGGAAAACAAGCCGCTGTACGGCTGCCGGGTGCGGCCGCTCACACTTGAGGATGTGCACAACGATCAGGTGCTTCGCGAAGCGATCGAGTGTCAGGCGGCGCGCCTGTGCGCTCAGAACGCTTCGGATGAGTTGTTGGACAAGTTGATGGTTCAGGCGAAGCAGCTCGATCGGATCAACCGTCGGGCGGAACCGAACTCACGGCTGGCGCTCGAGACGCACATGGCGTTTCACGCACAGGTCGCGCGGGCGGGCGGCTTTCCCGTCCTGGCGGACGAACTGGAACGCGTGTGGTTCCGCCGACTCATGCGGCTGAACTGGATCATTCAGGTGCGCTACCGCTCGGTGCCGGGCGACTGGCACGAGCAGCTCATGAAGGTGCTGCTCACACGCGATCCGGACAAGGCGGAGCGCAAGATGCGTGAACACGTGCGCTACGGCAACGACTTCGATCGTAAAGCGATTCAGGATTATCTGGCGCAGACGTCATCGGACGACGCCTGACGCGGCACGGCGGGCGAACGTTTCCCTGCCTGCGATTTTCCCAGAAGTTCAAGCGGATTCAACATCATGTCGCAACCGACCACACTGACGCCGGAACAGGTCCAGTTCTTTTATGACAATGGTTACCTGGTCGTTCGCAACGCCATTCCTCCCGAAGTGATCGATCGGTTGCGTGAAGGGGCGCAGCAGCTCGAGGAGATGTACAGCGATTATCGCGATGAGCCGGGCGTCTACTACACCACGCCCAAAGCCACGAGCTTCGCCGAGATGATGGACGGCTCGGCGGCGCGACAGGCAACGGCGACGGAGGAGCGCGTGTTGTGGCGGGTGGACGATCTGGAAGAGCGTCTGCCTCAGGTGGCGGCGCTCAAGGCGTGTGCTTTCGTGCACAACGCGATGCGGGCGCTGCTGGGGGAGGAACTGCTGCAGTACAACGAGGCATATGTCACCAAGCCGCCTCGCATCGGTCAGACCGTGCACTGGCACCAGGACCCTTCGTTCAAGGTGAAGCGTGAGCCCGATCCGATCGCCACGTGCGACGTTTACCTCGATTACGCGGATGAGGAGAACGGTTGCCTGTGGGTCGTCCCGGGCACGCACAAGCAGGGCGTGATCGACGTCGCGCCGCTGGTCGCGGAACATGGCTTTGACCTGCCGGGCGCGGTGCCGGTGCGCATGGCGCCGGGGGATGTGGCGTTCCACGACAACGGGACATTGCACGGCAGCAAGGCCAACACATCCGACCGTCCTCGCCGTATCATTTATCTGGCGTTTCAGACATTGCGGCAGGCGCGTTCGGCGGGGTCGTTTGACGAGACGTTCATTCGTGAGCGATGCCAGGCGTTCGATGCATATCGCCGAACGGCGCTTGCGGGCGGCTGAAACGCAGCGGACAAGCTGTTGCCCGACCTCTGCGAACCCCTCACAGCGAGAACGCCACGATGATATGGAGTCGAATCGCGGTCTGCCTGCTGGGTCTGTTCCCCGTCCTGTTGTCCGGCTGCGGCGACGCTGGTGCGGACGGCGGCACGGTCGAACTCAAGCTCGCCTATGTCATGGCGCCGCGCGGCCCGGCCCACGAAGCCGCTGAGCATCTGGCAAAACTCGTCGAGGAACGCAGCAGCGGCACACTGCGCATCACGCTCTACCCCGGAGCGCAACTCGGCAGCGACCGCGAACTCATCGAAGCGTTGCGGCTGGGCAGCGTCGATCTGGTGCTCGGCGGCACCGCCCCCATCGGGTGGTACATCCCCCAGTATGGTGCGATCGAACTGCCCTACATTTTCCGTGATTACGATCATCTGGATGCCGTGCTGCGCGGCGGAGTGGGCGAGGAAATGCGGGCGGCGATGCAGGAGGCACAGGGGCTGCGTATCCTGGACTTCTGGCATCGCGGGCCGCGCTACCTCACCGCCAACAAAGCGGTGCGCACGCCGGACGACCTTGCCGGGCTGAAGCTGCGCGTGCCGGAGCTGCCCACCTACATTCAGGCGTGGCGCGCGCTTGGCGCCAACGTCACCCCCGTCACCTACAGCGAAATCTTTCTCGCGCTGAAGCAGGGCGTGGTGCAGGGACAGGAGAATCCGCTGGAGGCGGTGCACACCAGCAGCCTCTTTGAGGTGCAGCGATACATCATGGAGACGCAGCACCTGCTTGGTGTGTACATCCTGATGATGTCCGATGCCCGCTGGTCGCGGCTGAGCGAGGAGCATCGCACGCTTTTGAGCGAGGCGATTGCCGAGGCTGGCGCGTTTGAGCGCGAGCGCATGCTGGCGTATGAGCAGACGTACCGCGAGGACTTGGCGAAGAAGGGCATGCAGTTCATCGAAGTGGACGATGCGGCGTTTCGTCAGCGCGTGCTCACCACGGTGCCTCAGCATTTCCAATCGGAATGGGCGCCGAATCTGTTCCAGCGGATTCAGCAGGTGGAGGTCGCCGATGCCGCCCGATGAGCCGCAGCATGCCTCACTCGCCGCACCGGTGAAGGACCCTCCCGCCGTTCCGGAGGCATCCGTGGAAGAAAAGCCGCTCGGTCCGATGGATTACCTGCTCGCCGCGGTGTTCGGCGGAACCGTTCTCATCGTGCTCATGCAGGTGGTCTACCGTTACGTGCTCAACAATTCACTGACGTGGACGGAAGAAATCTGCCGCTACCTTTTCACGTGGATGATCTTCCTGGGCGCTGCCCTGGCGATCCGCGACGGCAGCCACGTCACCGTTGATCTGATCTCCCGCTGGGCGCCGAAGCGTTGGCAGCGTGCGGCACAGATCGTTCAGCACGTGCTGGTCGTGGTGTTTCTCGCGGTGGTGGCGGTGCTGGGCTGGCGATGGGTGGCGCATTCGGCGGGCACACGCAGCCCGGCGATGGGGCTGCCCGTCAATTGGGTGTTCTACGCCGCGTTGCCCGTGGGGTGTTGCATTGCGATGGTTTACACCGCACGCAAGCTGCTTCCCGGCCGGCGTCACGATGAGGCGAACCCAAGCCCCGCTTCGGAGGACAGCGTGTGGCGTGGATGATGACGCTGCTGCTGGTGTTGCTGGTGCTGCGCACGCCCGTCGCGTTTGCGATCGGTATCAGCACGCTCGCCTACATGGCGTTCGCCACGGAACTGAACCTCATGACGTTGCCGCAGCGCATGTCCGCGGGGGCGGACTCGTTCGTGCTGTTGGCGGTGCCGTTCTTCCTGTTCGCCGGGGAGCTGATGAACGCGGGGGGCATCACGCAACGGCTGGTGCGGCTGGCGCAGGCGCTGGTGGGTTCGTTGCGTGGCGGTTTGTCGCACGTGGTGGTGGGCGTGAACATGCTCATGGCGGGGGTGAGCGGCGCCGCCATCGCCGATGCCGCAGCCGTCGGTTCGGTGATGATCCCCGAGATGCAGCGTCGCGGTTACAGCCGGGGCTTTGCCGCTGCGGTGAACGCTTCCGCCGCGACGATCGGCCCGGTCATTCCGCCCAGCGTCGGGTTCATCATCTACGGTTCACTCGCCAACGTCTCCGTCGGCAAGCTCTTTCTGGCGGGAACGATCCCGGGCATCCTCATGGGGCTGTACATGATGATCGCCTGCTCCATCATTGCGCGCAAGCGCGACCTGCCGCGAGGCGAGCCGATCAACCTCCGCGAACTCGCCAGCGCGCTGAAGAACGCAAGCTGGGCCATCCTCATGCCCGTCATCATCCTTGGCGGGATTGTCGGCGGCATCATCACCCCCACCGAGGCGGGCGCGATCGCCGTGGCGTACGGCCTGTTCGTCGGCATGGTCGTTTATCGACAAATCACCATTCGCGACCTGCCGCGACTGCTCGCGCGATCCGCCAAGCAGTCGGCGGTCATCCTTTTCATCATCGCCTGCGCCAGCGCGTTCGGCTGGATGCTTACCCTCGAAGGCGCGCCGGGGCGACTCGTCGGATTCTTCAATTCCGTTTCGCAGAGCCCGTGGGTGTTTGTGCTGCTGATGATCATCGTCGTGCTGGCGCTCGGCTGCGTCATGGAAGGGGCGAGCATCATGATCGTGCTCACCCCCCTGCTTCTGCCGGCCCTGGCGCATTATGAAGTGGATCTCGTGCAGTTCGGCGTGACCTTCCAGCTCGCCATCATGATCGGACTGCTCACGCCGCCGGTCGGCATGTTGCTGTTCGTGATCAGTGGCGTGGGCAACGTGCCGATGAACGAAATGCTTCGCGAGCTTTGGCCTTTTCTCCTCGTTTTGACAATCATCCTGCTGTTGGTCGCCTTTGTCCCGCCACTCACCCTTTGGTTGCCGCAGTGGTGGAGCGGTCCCGCGATCGGCGGTTGACACGCCCCGGCTGCAAGGAGTAAGCGTTTTGAAGTCCAATGTGCTGATCACCAATCACCCGCCCCACCAACACGTCCAACCGCTGGCGGGTGTGGCGCAGATCATCTACGGTCCATCCGGCGGGAAACTCATGCCGCGTGAGGAAGTGCTCGCACACGCGCCGCAACTTCACGGCATCATCAATCAGGGCGAGCTCCGCGTGGATGAGGAACTGCTCGCCGCGGCGCCCAACCTGCGCATCGTCGCCAACGTGTCGATCGGCGTGGACAACCTCGACCTCGATGCACTGACGCGGCACGGCGTGTGGGCGACCAACGTCCCGGACTGCTTCACCCATTCCGCCGCCGACTACACGATCGGCCTGCTGCTCACGGTGGTGCGACGGTTGGCGGAGGCCGACCGCTACGTTCGCGCAGGCAGGTGGGCTGTCGACGGCTTCCAGCCCGGGGTGTGGGACGGCATGCAACTGCACGGCAAGTGCCTGGGCATCGTCGGCTACGGGCGCATCGGTCGCGCCGTCGCCCAACGCGCCCGCGCCTTTGGCATGCGCGTCATCTATTACAACCGCAGCCCGCACCCCGAGCCCGGCGCGCGGTCGCTGGACGAACTGCTCGCCCAGGCTGACATCATCTCGCTGCACGTGCCGCTGACGGCGGAGACGGAACGGCTGATCGATGATGCCGCCTTCGCCCGGATGAAACCCGGCGCGGTGCTGCTGAACATTTCACGTGGTCGGGTAGTGGATGAAAGCGCGCTGGTCCGCGCGTTGCGTTCCGGACATCTCAGCGCTGCGGGGCTTGATGTTGCCGAGGACGAGCCGCAGTTCCACCCCGCGCTGTTTACGATGGAGAACGTTGTGCTCACGCCTCACATCGGCGGGGCGACGCGTGAGAGCCGCGCCGATGCACGCCTCCTGTGTGCCCGGAACATCGCCAACGTGCTGCAGGGTCGGGCACCGCTCACGCCGGTCAACACCATTGCCGCGGTCAATTCGGACAATCTCTGCAATCGTCCGTGACGCCGCCGCGACGGCAACCGCCACGCCGCCGCTGCTCTGACCCCCTCTCCCGCATCGTGTATGATGCAGCATCCGAACTGATCCAATACACGATTGCGCACCACGATGTGCGCAGCGGCGTCACGTCGCATCAGAACGGTTGCTGCTCATGATCCGCTTTGAAAACGTCAGTCGCACTTACGACGACGGTCGCGTCGTCGCCGTCGATCAGCTCAACCTCCACGTCCAAACGGGCGAACTGCTCGTCCTGCTCGGGGAGTCGGGCTGCGGCAAGACAACATCGCTCAAGATGATTAACCGCCTCATCGAGCCGTCCCAAGGCGCGATCCTCATCGACAAACACGACCACCGCGACATCGACCCCGTGCAACTGCGACGTCAGATCGGCTACGTGTTTCAGGGGATCGGCCTGTTTCCGCACATGAGCATCGGCCGCAACGTCGGCATCACCCCGTCGCTCATCGGCTGGCCCGCCGACGCCATCGCCAAACGCGTCGATGAACTGCTCGAACTCGTCGCGCTGCCGCCCGAGGAATATCGTGACCGCGCCCCGGCCGAGTTGTCCGGCGGACAGCGTCAACGCATCGGCGTTGCCCGCGCATTGGCGGCCAAACCACGCATCATGCTCATGGACGAACCCTTCGGCGCGCTCGATCCGCTCACCCGCGACGACCTGCAAACGCAGTACACCCGCATCCACCGACAACTCAACCTCACCACCGTCATGGTCACCCATGACATGACCGAGGCGCTGCTCATGGCCGACCGCATCGCCGTCATGAAAGCCGGTCGGCTTCTGCAGGTCGGCGACCCGCACCAACTGCTCACCCAGCCCGCCGACCCCTACGTCGAAGCGCTCATGCAAACGCCCAAACGGCAGGCCGACCAGCTCGAAGCCCTCATGCAACCGTGAACCGCGCGGTGCATGCGGCTGACCGGTTCGCCGTGTTCCTTCTGATTAACCATGACCGAAAACCTCGCCCAACAACTCGCCCGCCTGCCAGAGCTTTTTGCCGCCCACGTGCTGCTGACACTGATCGCGTTGACGGTTGGCGTCGCCATCAGCCTGCCGCTGGGGGTCGTGGTCGCACGCTGCAGCGCAGCGCGATGGCCCGTCCTGACAGGCGTCGGCGTCATCCAGACCATTCCCAGCATCGCCCTGCTCGCGCTCATGGTCCCGCTGCTCTATTGGATGCCCGGCGTCTCGTCGCTCGGGTTCGCCCCCGCCATCATCGCGCTCACCCTCTACAGCATCCTGCCCATCCTGCGCAACACCTACACCGGGATCACCGGCGTCGACCCTCACCTTCTCGAAGCGGCGCGCGGCATCGGCATGACCCCCGCCCAAACGCTCCGCGAAGTCGAACTGCCGCTGGCGATGCCCGTCATCATCGCCGGGCTGCGCACCGCCACCGTCTGGGTGGTCGGCATCGCCACACTTTCCGTACCGGTCGGTCAGCGCAGCCTGGGCACGTACATCTTCGAGGGCCTGGCGCTGCAGAACTGGACGGCTGTTGTGGTGGGCTGCGTCACGGCCGCGGCGCTGGCGATGCTCCTGGATGCGCTGGTCGCCAGTCTGGAAGTCGCCGCCGCCCAGCGAAGTCGCCGCCGCGCCACCGCCACCGCCGCTGCCCTGGCGCTGGTTTTCACAGCAGGACTCACCGCGCCTTATATCGCCCAGGCCGCTTCGCCCCACCCGACCGCGGTCGCCGTCGATCCCGATCCGGCCGATTCCGACGCTGGGGGCGCCGCCGTGCCGCGTCGCGTCGTCCGCATCGGCGCCAAGGATTTCGTCGAGCAGTACATTCTCGCGCAGCTTCTTGCCGACACGCTCAGCGAGGCGGGTTACGACATCGAACTCGTCGACAATCTCGGCTCGGGTCTCATCTTCAACGCGCTCGCTCAGAACGAGATCGACGTCTACGTCGAATATACCGGCACCCTCTGGCTCACCCAGATGAACCAGAGCGACTTCCCCGAGCCCTGGAAGGTCCACAACATCGTCGCGGGGTGGCTCGCATCGGAACATGGCATTCAGCTTGCGGCCACGCTCGGCTTCGAAAACACCTACGCCCTCGCCATGCCGCGCCATCGCGCCGAGGCGCTGGGGATTCGCAGCATCGACGACCTCATCGAGCACGCCCCCACCATGCGCATCGGGTCCACGACCGAGTTTTTCGGCCGACCGGAATGGCATCAGCTCCGCGACACATACGGCCTGAACTTCGCCGCGACCGACAGTTTCGACGCCACCTTCATGTACGGCGCTGCCGCCCGGGGCGAGGTGGATGTCATCGCCGCCTTTTCGACCGATGGGCGAATCGCCGCGTATGACCTTCTGGTTCTGGAAGATTCCCGCCGCGTCTTTCCGCCATACGACGCGATCGTGCTGCTCGGCCCCGCCGCCGCCGGCGACCCTCAAATCGCCGCGGCGCTCCAGCCGCTGCACCACTCGATCACCGCTGACCGTATGCGTCACGCCAACCAGCTCGTCGATGTGGAAGACCAACCCGTTTCAGCAGCCGCCCAACAGCTTCGACGGTGAAGGCAGCCCGTCGCCTTATGCCGATCGCGAACAAGCCCGTTCCCGGGACAACATGCCGAGCCTTAATCTGCAATCGACAAGCCGAAATTCGCCCGCCTCGGCTATCATGACGCGTCATGCCGACCTCCAAAGGACAACTCGAAGCGCAGATCAGCGAGTTCATGACCACCTTTCAGAAGGAATACATCGGTCGCGGACCGCTGGAAACGCGCAGCTACATCGTCGATGACCTGCTGCTCGTGCGGATGCGCGGCACGCTCACTCCGGCGGAACAGCAGCTCGCCAAAGCGCAGGACGCCAAGGGACGCGACCTCATCAAACAGGTCCGGCTGGAACTGCTGCACAACGCCCGCCCCACCCTCGCGGCCGGGATCCGCGACATCCTTCGCGTGCCCATCGTCAGCATGCATGCCGACATCAGCACCCGCACGGGTGAGAACGTCATCATCTTCACCCTCGCCGACCGCCCCATCTTCCGCGACCCCGCCGCCTGAAGCCCCTAAAGCGTCTAAAGCCCGGGGATGGCTATCCTCGTGTCCCCCCCAAAAAAAACAACGCCCTCCACCACCCGCAAAGGTGACGCAAGGCGTTGCGCGTTAAACAAAATTATTCGACTTACCGCACGCCCCCGCGACGGCGAATCACCCCCACCACGCCGAGCAACGCCACGCCGCCCAGCGCCACCGAAGGCGACGGCACAACCGCCGCGTCCTCCAACTCACCCGAACCTTCAAGGATCCGCAGCGAGCCGTTGCCCGAAATCCAAGTGGAGAATTTAAGCCCGTCGGGACTCCCGCCCATCGACAACGCCACATAATCCTTATTCAACCCAAAGTTGAATCCGGATAGATCGGTCGGCATGTTGGGGAACTCAATCGCCCCCGAATCACGATCCGTAAACGTCAGCGTCAGGTCGCCGATATACCAGCCGTCAGGCGCCGTCCCAGCGAACGTCGAAATTATTACCGTATTGAAACTGCCGTTGTTGAAGACCCGCACGTAGTTGGCGTTCGCGCCGCCAATGCTTCCCGACGTGTCGAAATCCGCCAGCGGCTTGCTCACGATCGTGTAAGGCCCAAGCTGAATCGTGGCCGTCACAACCGAAAAACGGTATTCCTTCGAATTCGCCGTGTTCGAGTGGAACGTCCCCGCGTCGATGTCCACCTCGAACGTGCCGATCATCGGCGTTCCGCCCCACTCCGAAAACGACGCGCTGTTCACCACCCCCGTGTACTCGAACGTTACCGTGTCCGCCTGCACACGCGGCGACGCAACCGTCAAGATCGCAGCCGATACGAGCGCAACGATAGAACCGAACCGTACTGAAAAGACCATGAAAGGTTTCTCCCTCACAAAAAAAAAACGAGACGAACCTGTCCCCTCAGACAGGCCCCCTCGCCAGAACGTCGAAGCAATTTAGCGTCGGTTCCCACAATTTGCAAATCCCCCCAACTCACAACGCCGCACGCGCTTCTTGATTCCCCCAGTTTGTTCAGCTATTACTAGGTATGCAGTGGCCTGCCGCGCGGTGCGTCTGCCACCACACCGAAGAATCAGCGCAACTACAATGACAGAAATGACTTACACTCATTTTCGCAAAATACCCGTCGCCCCGCAGCGCCGGCGCGGTTCCGCCGATGTCACCCCCAACGCCATTTTTTTCACAGTGCTGGTCCAGTGATTACGCCATTGCCCGGCTGCAACCGTATCGGGGATTCCCCTATGGCGGGCCGGCGGCATGCGGCACGTTCTTCTTGACACCATCGGCGCAGCCAATAAAGTGTGGATTCGAGGCAGATTCCGTGAATGG
>CAZEFM010000011.1:0-17307 GCA_964511575.1 uncultured Phycisphaeraceae bacterium
CGGCGATCTGCTGCATCTGCGGTTCACGCAGGCCGCGCGTCGTGACGGCCGGGGTTCCCAGTCGGATACCACTGGTGGTCTTGGGCGGCCGCGGGTCCTGCGGGATGCCGTTCTTGTTGGTGATGATGCCCGCGTTCTCAAGCCATGCTGCCGCATCCGCGCCGGTGAGGTTCTCATCGCGCGTGCGCAGGTCGACGAGCATGAGGTGGTTGTCGGTGCCGCCAGACACGATGCGGTAGCCATGCTTCTCCAGCGCGTCCGCCAGTGCCTTGGCGTTGGCGATAATCTGCCGGGCGTAATCCTTGAACTGCGGCCGCAGCGCTTCGCCGAACGACACCGCCTTGGCGGCGATGATGTGCATCAGCGGGCCGCCCTGCAGTCCCGGGAACACCGCCCGGTCGATCTTTTTGGCGATCTCCTCATCGTTGCACAGGATCATCCCGCCACGCGGGCCGCGCAGCGTCTTGTGCGTCGTCGTCGTCACCACGTGGGCATGGGGGAACGGCGAGGGGTGCACACCCGCGGCCACCAGACCGGCAATGTGAGCGATGTCCGCCATCAGCAGCGCGCCGCACTCATCGGCGATCGCGCGGAACCGGGCGAAGTCGATCGTTCGCGGATACGCCGAGTAACCGCACAGAATCATCTTCGGCTTGTGCTCCAGGCACACCTTGCGCACCGCGTCGTAATCGATGTGCTCAAAATCGTCGCGCGTGTTGTCGTACACCAGCGGGTAATGCACCGGGTTGAACCACTTGCCCGACATGTTCACCTTCAACCCGTGGCTGAGGTGCCCGCCGTCGGCAAGCACCAGGCTGGCGAAGGTGTCACCGGGCTGGAGCAGCGCGAAGAAGACAGCCGCGTTCGCCGAAGCGCCCGAGTGGGGCTGGACGTTGGCGAAGTTGCAGCCGAACAGCTCCTTGGCGCGGTTGCGGGCCAGCTCCTCGATCTGGTCGTGGAACTTGCATCCGCCGTAGTACCGCGCGCCGGGATAGCCCTCAGCGTACTTGTTGGTCAGCACACTGCCCATGGCGGCCATCACCGCCGGGCTGACGTGGTTCTCGCTGGCGATCAGCTCCAGCGTGTTCTCCTGCCGCTCCTGCTCCGCCTGCATCGCCCGCCAGATATCCGGATCGGCGATGGCAAGGGGGTTCTCGTGTTCCACGTCCATGCTGGCATATTGGGAAGTCATTGGAAATCCTTGGTGCATTTCGTGCGAAAGGTAAGGGTACGGGGGAAGTCGGCCCCGTTCAAGGCGGACGAGAGCGACGGGCGATCCGGAGAGGCATATACGGAAGAACGAAGCGTGGAATTGTTGGGATTGCCAATTGCCGATTGCCCATTGGTTCCGTTTGCGTCGGGGCTGAATCTAACCCTAATATTGTACTAAAATTAACACGGCGAGGTTCAAGTCTGGACGCCAAGATGCGGAGTGGCCAAGAAGCCAAGAGAGGCGATTAAGCTGGCGTGTGTCATGGCCCCTCGGGTCGAAGATGAGCCCTGCGACAACTCTCTCCGCGCAACGATGCGAACCGGCTCACCGTCTTCCCACTCCCACTCTCCCCAACCTTGGCTTCTCCACTCCTTGGCAACTTGGCGTCAACCCACCCTACCTTTCACGTCTCGCGGATCGGTTGGCCGGCGGCGATGTCACCCAGCGCCCCCACCGGCACGCGCTGCAGTTTACCCTGCCGGTCGACGCAGGCGAGGGTCGTTTCCGCCTTGGCGAGCACTTCGGTGCCCCGGCGAATCTCGTATTCATGTTCCAGCTTGATGCCGCCGGACTTTTCCCGCGCCTCGGTGCGTTCGCGCACGTGGATGTCCAGCACATCATCGTAAAAGGCTGGCCGACGGTAGCGGATGTTCATGCGGACCACGACGAACATCACACCTGCCGCCTCCAATTCCCGGTAGGCGACGCCGCGCACACGCAGCAGTTCGGTCCGCGCCATTTCCAGCCAGATCACATACGCGCTGTGATGGGCCACGTTCTGCGGATCGCACTCGACGTAGCGCACCCGCGTCTGAATCACATGTTCAATCGTCTCAGCCATGGCGCGGCAGTTTAGCAGATGCGTGAGTCCGCCACAGTTGCCTCATGAAACGCATTTTTGACGAGATGAACAAGATGGACGGGATTGTTTTCCGAACGCTCCGGCTTGCTCCGCCCTCCAACTTTCCTTATCTGTGTCCATCCGTGTTCATCTGTGGCTCACCCCCTCGTTCCGGAAATCGAACATGACACACACACGCACGGGATCGTTTGCGATCGGGTTTCGTTGCAACTGCGCCTGGCAGGATGATCTGGCGGCCGCGATTGCATTCGCCGTCGAGCACCGGTTTGCCGCGTTGGATGTCGCGACACAGCACGCCGATCGCTTGGGCGAGATCACGGCTGCGGGGCTTGCCATCGGCACGGTCGATGTCGCCTGGCCGTGGGGGCCGCTGATGTCGCCCGATGCCGGTCGTCGGCGGGACGCGGCGCAGGAGAAGGCCGAGGCAATCCGTCGCGCGGCGGATCAGGGGGCAAGGCTCTTTTTCCTCTGCGCGTTTCCGGAGGATGACACGCTGTCCCGTCGCGACAACTTCCGCTTCGCGGTGGATGGATACAGCCAACTCTGTCAGGCGGTCGAATCGCTCGGTGTGAGAGTCCTGCTGGAAGGTTACCCCGGTCGTCGACCCTATTTCCCCACGCTCGGCTGCACCCCGGCCGACTGCCGCGCCATGCTGCACGATGTCGCCAGCCCCGTGCTGGGCATCAACTACGACCCCTCGCACCTCATCCGCGTGGGCATCGATCCCCTGCGGTTCATCGATGAGTTCGCGCCGTTCATCCACCATGTGCACGCCAAGGACACCGAGTTCTTCGAGGAAGCACTTTACCAGCACGGCAACCTGCAGGAGCCGATCGATGAACCGCCCCACCGGTTCGGCGGGCACCACTGGCGGTACACCATTCCCGGGCACGGCTGCCTGCCCTGGTCGCGCATCCTGCAGCGACTGCACGATGCGGGATATCGCGGATTGATCAGCATTGAACTGGAGGATGAACACTTCGACGCCGACAGCGATGCAGAAAAACGCGGCCTTCTGGCCTCGCGTGATTTTCTTGCCCACTGCTGATGAGTACGATGGCGATTCGTGCCTCATCGTTCGCGATGACGCAATCGCCACGGACCACCACGCATAAGGAAATCACTGATGGCGCAGGTACGTTTGGCACTGTTGGGTTGCGGTTCATGGGCACGCACGCACGCGCACCGCTTCGCACGCCGACCTGAAGTGCAGATCGTTGCGCTGTGCGATGTGGATCCGAAGATCACCGGCGAGTTCTGCAGCGCTCAACTCAGCGGTTACGAACCCGCGCCGCAGCACTTCACCGATCCGGCGACGATGTATGAGACGGCAAAGCCCGATGCGGTGTGCATCGTGACGCCGCACACGCTGCATTACGATCACGCGGTGCAGGCGCTGGAGGCGGGTTGCCACGTCTTTCTCGAGAAGCCGATGGTGACCGACTCGAAGCAGGCGCACGCATTGGAACGGCTCGTTCACAAGAGCGGCAAGGTGTTTGTCGTCGGCTACAACACGCCCTGCTCGGGCGAGTTTCGTTACCTGCGCCAACTCATTCGCGACCAAACGCTGGGCAGACTGGAACTGGTCACCGGCTGGATGGCGCAGAACTGGCGCAAGTACACCCGCGACACCTGGCGGCAGCGGCCGGAGCTGTCGGGCGGTGGCATGGCGTACGATTCGGGGGCGCACCTGCTCAACAGTCTGGTCTGGTCCGTCGAATCGGAAGTGGCGGAGGTGTTCGCGTTTCTCGACAACCTCGACACCGATGTGGACATCAACGGGTCGATCAACATCCGCTTCACCAACGGCGTGCTGGCGACGCTCGCCATCGGCGGCAACTGCCCCAACGATGGATCGAGCATGATCTACATGTTCGACCGCGGCCGGGTCGACATCGACGGCTGGTACGCCGACTGGATCAACGTCTACAACGAACAGGGACGGGTGAAGTATCCGCCCATCACGGCGGAGAACCACACGCCCGACGACAACTTCATCGATGCGATCCTCGGGCGCGAGCAGCCGTTCACCAGCGTGCACAACGGCGTGGTGCAGTCGGAACTGATGGATGCGATTTACGAATCCGCCCGCACCGGTCAGCCGGCCAGGCCCAAGCGCACGGCCAACGCGGGCAAGGCGAAACAGCTCTCCACCGCTTGAGGGTGTACCGAGGGCGCGTGTGTTGCGTGGGGAGTGGGTGGTGACGTGTCCGCATCGTTTGCCGGAAGTCGTTATTGTGTTCCGTCGTGACCGACAACGACGGAGCGTTTATGCGGCAGGCGGCAATTACAGCAATCGCGGTCCTCATCACAATCAACGGCGCCATCGCACAATCCGATGGCCCGCTCACATTCGGGGATGACACGAGCAACCCGTTCGTCATCACCGGTTACCTCGACAACGATGGCGGCATCCTCAAACGCAACAACCCCGAGGACCGCCACTACACCAACGGCTTCGGCTTCACGTTCGCCCATCAGCCCGACTTCGCGGGCCAGCTCACCGCGATGATTCCCTTCGGCGACGACTTCGACCCGCGCCACGCATGGGCGGGTTACACCATCGGGCAGCAGATGTTCACGCCGCACAACCTGTCGGCCCGTCGGCTCGTTCGTGACGATCGGCCGTATGCCGGCTATCTGTTCGGCTCGTTCTTTCTGCAACGCGTCAATGATGTGACGGTCGACCACTTTCAGTTTGATCTGGGTGTGGTCGGGCCGGCATCGCAGGCGGATCACCTGCAACGGGCGGTGCATGAACTCTTCGATGCGGAGGAGCCGCGCGGCTGGGACAACCAACTGCACGATGAGGTGACGGTGCAATTCCATCTGCGTAAGAAGTGGCGTTTGCCGCTGCTGTCGCTTGCTGCCCAACCGCAGGACATGCCGCTGGAGGTGCAACTGCTGCCCCAGGTCGGGGCATCGGTCGGCACGGTGCACCGATATCTCGAAGCGGGGGCCACGCTCCGTGCGGGCATCAACCTGCCCAACGACTTTGGCATCGGCCGACTCGAAGACGTCGCGGCGTACGGCCCCGGTCGGATGGCAACGACGCGCGGGCTGGGCGGGTATGTCTACATTCGTGCCGCCGGTCGGGCGGTTGAACACAACCTGTTCCTCGACGGCAACACCTTCCGCGACAGCCATTCCGTCGATGCCCGCCCACTCATCGGCGAGTGGCAGGTCGGCGTGGCCGCGCAGTACCACCACGACAACCTCAGCTTCGAAGTCGGTTACGCGCAGACGTTTCAAAGCGAAGCGTTCTACGGCCAGCACGGCGGCGACTCGCACGCAACGCTGACGCTGCGGTTCACCTGTGCTTTCTGATGGCGGGGATGTGGCGGTCGCGTTCACCCTCTCGGTATGATCGCGTTATGAAACTCTACACCCGCACCGGCGACGATGGCACAACCGGTCTGCTCGGCGGAGGCCGCGTGGGCAAGGACAGCCTGCGCATCCACGCGATCGGCGATGTCGATGAACTCAACAGCGTGCTGGGCCTGTGTGCCGCGGCGTGCGGTCACCCGGACATCGCCCCCCTCCTCACACGGATGCAGAATCGCCTCTTCGACTGCGGCGCCGATCTCGCCACGGTGGACGGCCCCGGAGCCGCGGCGGAGGTGCGCATCACCGAGGACGATGTCGCATGGGCGGAGCAGGCGATCGACGCCATGTGCCGCGATGTGCCGCCCATCACCCAGTTCATTCTGCCCGGTGGCACGGAACTGGCGGCGCGGCTGCACCTGGCGCGGGCCGTCTGCCGACGGGCGGAACGTACCGTCACCACCCTGGCGCAGCGCGAGGCGATCGCCCCGGCACTGCTCATTTACCTCAATCGTCTGAGCGACCTGCTCTTCGCCATGGCGCGGCGGGCGAATCATCAGGCCGGCACGCCCGATGTCGTCTGGAAGGGATGACAACCATCACGGCTGCGATATGAGCGTCGGATAGATGATCGCGATGTTTCGTTCGCGGGCAGCCTGATAGGCGTTCTCCCAGATCGGGTTGCCTGTCATCGGGTAGCTTCGGTTCGGCCGTTCGAAAGGCGAGTAATACTCGCCGATGCGAAACTGCGTGCCCACCGGCGCAAGGCTGATGATGCGGGCGAAGTTGCGCAGCCCCTCATCGCCCTGCCCCAGTTCCCGGTCGCCGAGATAGTAGATGGCGGCGCTCGGATCACCCAGGCCGTCGTAGCCGCGCCACGTCAGAACGCGTTCGCCGCTGATCGCCACGATTTCGATATCGCGATCGGTCAGGCCGGTGGTCTGGTTGGTCGTTCCGCAGCCGCTGAAGGGCACGAGCATCGCCATCAGCACCAACGTCAACGCTGCACATCGCATGGTTACTCTCCGCGGAAAAGGAAAGGTCGGCGGGAGTCATTATGCCCCTGCGTCCACCTCAGCGTCAATGATTCCGCGATAAAGATGCGATTTCACGCGTCCGGCACCGCGGCCGCCAGATCGACGAACGTGCCTTCGGTGGCGACTGGGCCCGGCGCGGGGTGGCGACGAAGCTCGCGCACCAGTGTGAGCATCGGCTCGTGCAGCGGCGCGGTGAAACGCACCGCCTGATGGGTGATGGGATGCGTGAACCCCAGCAGCGTGGCGTGCAGCGCTGGATTGCGCATCAGAATGTCCCTGCGACCGGCGGCAAGCGCTTCCAGTCGCTGCCCCTCCGCCTTCTCGCGCGCGAAGTTCATGTACCGCTTGCAACCCGCGGCGAAAGGCGGGTCGTCGATCTCACGCTGCCCCACCGCTTCCCCGCCGTAGAGAATGTCGCCCACGATCGGACAACCCATGTGCGACAGATGCACGCGAATCTGATGCGTGCGGCCGGTACGCAGTTCCAGTTCCACCAGCGTGTAGCCGCGATACCGTTCGCGCACGCGCCAGAGGGTGACTGAGGGCTTGCCCATGCTGTCGTGCCGCACCGACATGGCTTCGCGAATGGTCGGGTGCTTGCCGATGGGTTGGTCGATCACGCCGCCGACGGCATCGGGCGGATCGGGTGCGCCGTGGACCACCGCCAGGTACGCCTTGGTGGTCTGTCGCTGTTCGAACTGGCGGGCGATCTGCCAGTGGGCGATGTCGCTTTTGGCGACGACGATGACGCCCGTGGTGAAGCGGTCCAGGCGATGGACGATGCCCGGCCGATACTCCTCGGCTCCGACGCCGCTGAGCCCGGCAACCGCGCCTTCGGGAACGTCGTTTCCATCGGCATCGTCCGCGCCGGCAGGCTGCCCGCTCGTCTTCTTCGGCACACTGGGTTTGAAGCCGCGCGTGTTCCAATCGCTCCAGCTCGCCCCGCGTGCTTCCACCTGCTGTTTGAAGTGGTACGCCAGCGCGTTGATGAGCGTGCCCGACAGGTTGCTGCGGGCGGGGTGAACGATCAGGTCAGCCTGCTTGTTGACGACGATGAAGTGCTCATCCTCGTAGAGGATGTCCAGCGGGATCGGCTCGGGTTCAATGGTGCGGATCGCCGGGGCGGGCAGCACGACGTCGATCACATCGCCGGCACGAATCACCGTGCTGGGTTTGGGGGTGCGGTCGTTGACGCGCACGCCGCCCAGTTCGATCAACTGTCTGATTTTGCTGCGGCTGATGCCCTTAAGGCGGTCCTGCAGGTAACGGTCCACCCGTTTGCGTACATCGCGGACGATCTCAAACCGCCGATGCTCGGCGCCGTCCTCTTCAAGGAGCGACTCCTCATCGGTCTCCAGTTCGCGTTCAACGTTGGGCTCGTCGACCACGGTTACGGCGCAGCCGGCTCATCGGCAGGTTCAGTGCTGGGAACGGGATCGACGGGAGCGGCTTCCGGCGCGGGCGTGTCGCTGGTGGGCGTATCCGCGCCGTTCGGCTGCCCCGGGTCCAGCGGGTCGAATTCGACCTTGGGGAACGTGCCCGGGTCGAGCAGGCTCGGCCCTCCAACGCCGGGGATCGGCAGATTCTCCATGGGGTCGTTGTCCGCAGCGCTCGGCACCGGCTCGGGATCGGGGGCGATGGTCACCGGGCGCGGCAGCACATCGAGCTTGGCAAGCCGGCCCTTCGCCTGCGCGACAATGAAGTCGAAGTCGGCGGCGTCCTGAATCAGCTTCTCGTAAAGCCCGCGTGCCTTGTCCCAGTCGCGACGCTGCTCGGCGACGGCGGCAAGTCCCAGTGCCGCGTTGTGGCGGAACACGGGGGCAAGCGATTTGTTGTTGAACACACTGAGGTACTGCGTCTCCGCGGCTTCAAGCTTCTGCTCAGGCGTCAGATCGGCCGGTGCCGCCGCTTCGCCTTCCGTTTCCCCATCGAACTTCGGCTGGGGCATGACGACTTCCTGCAGCAGCAGGTCCGCCGCCCGCAGTCGGCCGACCGCCTGCACCGTGCGGTCACCGTGTCGGTTGGCGACCTCGATCAGACCCGTGGGGGTCTGGGTCAGCTCGACATCGCTCCACCCTTCCTCCAAGGCGGCCGCACGCTGCCAACCGATGATCCGCATCGCCAGCACCACGACCAGAAAGATCAGCACCGCCGTCAGCAGCTTGTTGCCGTACTTATTCCAGAACTCGCCGAAGTTGGCGAGGAAGGCCTGCAGGTCGTTCTCTTCCAGTTCGTGTCGGTGCTTGGAATCCATAGGGTCCGTGCTCATCGATGTTTAAGCGGGAACGGGTCGCGACGCCCACCAGAGGCACAAGTCTACGCGTCCGGTCGGCCGCTGCCAAGTGCGGGGCGGATTGGGTGTTGACGCCCAGACGGCGCCAAGTGCGAGGCGATGAGGGGGATGACGCCAAGATGCCAAGTAGCCATGAAGCCAAGTGGATTTGAAGGGTGTCAGTGGGCGGGTGACCCGGAACGTTCGGCGCACAGCACCGCAGCATGGATCGCCTGCGGCACCATCATCCCTCCGTTCTATATCGCTTGGCGCCTTCGCGCCTTGGCCTCCTGGCGTTGAGACCCGCCGAAATCACTCCGCGCGGGCCTGCGCCTGAGCGGATTCGACCTGCTTGAGGAGGTTGGCGGCTTCGGCGATCTGGGGCAGGTCAGCGCCGTCACGGACCATCGGGGTGAGCACGCGGCGGGCGGCCACGTAATCCTCCTGCTCGATCGCGGTCCGGGCCTCGGCCAGCCGTTCGGCAGCCATCTGCTCGTAACGCTGGCGCGCTTCCTCAACGATGTTGGGGAAGAACCGGCCCTTGGCGGCGGGAGCCTCTGCATCCGCGTCGGCCTTCTTCGCCGGCTCCACGCCTCGCAAAATCTGGTCGAGCTTCGCGCTCACCGCGCGGTCCTCCGCCGCGATCTTCTCGATCTGCTCGAGCGACTTGCTGTACGCGGCACGGCGAGCGGCCTGCGCATCGGCGCGGTCGACGCGCTTGGGCACGTTGCTGCGCCAGGCCATGAACTCGTTCGCCATCGCCGCGGCGGCCGTCGAACCACGGGCGCTGTCCTCGTACTTCACAAACGCAATCAGGTTGAGCTCCGGATCGGTGATGTAGAGGCGCGGCAGGTACGTGCCGTGATCCTTCACCTGCTGCTCCACCTGCCGAAACTTCGGCGATGATTCCGATTCGTACACCATCAGGGCGACCATGTTCTGGAAGCCCCGCTCGCTGGTGAAGCGGGTGGTCGCGCCGATGCACTTGGGGCAATCGGTTTCCTTGAACGTGTGGACGAAGACGATGGGAAGGCCCTTCTTCTGGGCGTATTCGATCGCCTGATCGAGATCCTCACCCGTGCCCCACCCGGCGGGCGGAACCAGTTCGCGAGCATGAGCCGCGGCGGCCATCATGCAGATGGCGACGAGTGCGAGCACAAATCTGAATGACGGCATGGCAGGCCCCTTTCCGGAAAAGACAAAACAATACCCGCTCAGGCTAACCGCGGAGCACGGCTGTGTCCATCACATTTCCGGTTGGATGGCAACGCGTTAAACCCGGAGGCGGCAGCAGCAACATCGTTTGATCCGCTTGCTCAAGCGGGAGGGTTCACCGCGCGGGGCGCCTTCGCGTCCGGATCGTTCGCCGGTTCCACGGGCGGCAGATCGGGGTTGTCGGCAGTGACGTTGCCGATCTCGTACGTCTGCACGTTGGCGACGTGCGTCACGGGCACCTTCACCTCGAACTGGTGGATTTCGCCCGGCTCGAGCAACGGCGTCTGGTAGCGCCACGAACCGATGATGCGCGGCGGCCTGCCCGCGACGTTCGCCTTGCCGCCGATGCGGATTTCAAAGGTGTAGCGATACGGCGTCAGCGATTCGTTCTTGAAGTTGCCGCGGATGGCGACGTGGTATCGTTCGACGTTCTGGTAGTCACGAATGACAACAACGCCCGCCACGGTCGGCTTGAGGATGCGAATGCCGCCGGTGCTGCCGCTCTCGATGAGGCCCAGCGAGTACTGCACCGTCCATCGCGGGTCGTCGATGGGTTCGACGACGGCGGGCGGCTTGGGCGCATCGGGCACGGGCTGACGCAGGCCGGCATCGACCGGGTCGTCGGCGTTTCGGCTGATCACCTGAATGGGGGTGGCGCGAATGGTGTCCAGGGCCATGCGCAGCGCTTCGTTTTCGAGCTTCAGCCGGGCGATCTCCTCGTTGAGCTGGCGCATCTCCTCCTGCATGCGACGAATCTCAAGTTCACGGAGATGAACCCGCTGCTTGAGTTCGGCAACGGTGGGTTCGGGCGTGGATGCGCGGGCGGCCTCGAGTCGGCGCAGCGCTTCTTCAGGCGACAGCGGCGTCACCCCCGGTTCGGGAGCGGCCGGTTCCGCGGAAGCGGCACGCGATCGGCGGGCAGGCGTTTCATCCGCTGCAAACGCAGGGGCAGCCAGTGCCGATGCGAACACGACGGTGCATGCGGCCAACGATTTGATTCGTTCCAGCATCACTCGGCTCCCGAAAGGTGTCACCAGGAGAAGAATCGCAGGCGGATTCACCGGATGTCAGGGGTGACGCGTGCAAGGCGCTGACCACATGCCCCAGCCGCCACCCACACATTCTACCGCGCCTCATGAAAAGTTGCGTCAATCAGCGCGCCAGACCGCAAGCAAATCCGCCTTTTCCTGTCGGCGAGGCGTGATCCGCGGGGCATCTGTTCCCCATGATCGGCCATATCGTCAGGCGAGTTTGCGTTGGGCGGTGGTGCCTTCGCGGGTGGTTTTGACATCGTAGCCGGCGTCGATGAGCGCCTGACGCAGCCGATCGGCGGTGGCGAAGTCGCGGGCAGCGCGGGCGGCATCGATCGCCTGGCACTTCGCCTGTACCTCATCCTGACTGCTGCGGGCGGCCGCTTCGGCGCGGGCGATCACGTTCAACACCGAGTCCACCTTGCGGATGACGCCGAGCGTCACGGCCGGCTCATCCTGATGCTCGCTCAGCCAGCGGAACAGTGCGCCGAGCGCAGCCGCCATGTTCAGGTCGTCCGCCAGCGCTTCGGTAAAGGCTTTGAGGGCGGGATGGTCGAGGTCGACCGCATCCGCCTGCCCCTTGGCTGCGACGTTGGCTGCCTCGGCGAAGTCGCGAAGCCGCTGCACCGCCTTGGCGGAGTCCTCCAGCCCTTTGAACGTGAAGTTGAGGTTGGAGCGGTAATGCGCCTTGAGCAGTTCAAAGCGAATGACAACCGGGTCGATGCCGCGGGCGATGAGGTCGCGCACGGTGAAGAAGTTGCCCTTGCTCTTGGACATCTTCTCGCCCTCGACGAGGAGGAAGCGCGTGTGCATCCAGAGCCTGGCGAACTGGTCCTTGCCGGTGGCGCCGCAGGATTGGGCGATCTCGCATTCGTGGTGCGGGAAGATGTTGTCCTCGCCGCCGGTGTGGATGTCGATGACATCGCGACCGAGCACGGCTCGCGCCATGGTGGAGCATTCGATGTGCCAGCCGGGATAGCCTTCACCCCAGGGGCTGGGCCACTTCATGATGTGCCGTGGGTCGGGCTTCCACAGGAGGAAGTCGGCGGGATGGCGTTTGCCCGCCTGGTGCTCATCGCTGATGCGGCCGCCCGCCCCGCCGCGCAGGTTTTCAAGGCTGTTGCCGCTGAGCCGACCGTAATCGGGGAAGCTCTCGACGCTGTAATAGACCGCGCCATCGGAGGCGATGTACGCGTGGTTGCGTTCGAGCAGCGACTGGATCATCTCGATCATCTGCGGCACGAACTGCGTGGCGTGCGGCATCTGCGCGGGATGCTCATCGGCGATCTTCAACCCCAGAGCGCGGGCGTCATCGAGGAACGCGCGGGTGAAGTAGTCCGCCACCTGGTAAGGATCGTCCGGGTTGGCGACCTCGGCCTTGCCCTGCTTCTTCGCTTCCTTCAGACGCTGGGCGGCGACCTGCATCTTGTCCAACCCCGCGCCGTCGGCGACCTGGTCCTCGGTCATGTGCCCCACATCGGTGATGTTCATCACCTGATGCACGTTGTAGCCGACCAGCTCGAGAAAACGGCGTAACACATCGGCGAAGACGAACGCGCGGAAGTTGCCGATGTGGGCGAAGTCGTAAACCGTGGGCCCGCAGTTGTACATGTACACCTCGGGCGGATTGAGCGGGGCGAAATTTTCCACCTGATGCGTAAGCGTGTTGTAAAAGCGAATGTTCATGGCGGGCGGAGTTTAGTGCGCGGCAATGCGCCAATGCAAACGACAGCCGATCAGTTTAAGTCGACCAGCTCGGGCAACGGCCGTACCAGGCGTGCGGCAACGTCGTCCGGCCGATCGCGTCCGGCCATCTTCCAAACGCCTCCATCATCCCGCTCGTTGGGCCCCACACTGTAAATCAGAGCCACTTCGGCCTCAGCGTGATAGACGAGCGGGTGTTCGGTAAAGGGGTCGATCAGTACTGCTTCGAGGTATGCCGGCACCAGATCATCCAGCGTTTCGGGGAAACGCTGGTGGTCGTCGTGGTAGGCAGCCGTCGCCAACGCGGCAAGCACCACGCGTCGGTGCGCTTCCGGCCTGAATTCAACCTCATACAAAGCGATCGGCGCGAGATAGGAAATCATGACATCCATCACTGCATGGGTGTAAGTGACCCGGTCAGAAAACTCGACGTTGACCAGATCAATCAAACGTTCATCGTACGTCTGCTCCAAATCATGCATCGACTTGCGCCACGCGTCATAGGCGTGTTCACGAACCTTGGCGGTCCGCCAATCATCTGCACGCCACACGTCGGCGACGCGGTCATAGACTTCATGCCACCTTGCACAGGCAACCGATGAATCTATCGGCTTGACGCGCACGAGGTTCGCGAATGCCTCGCCGGTTCGATCATCGAGCAAATTCAATCCCTGCGACATTCTCTGCACGAGGTCGAGCATGGCCAGGCGTTCTCCGAAGTCGATTGATCGCCAGCTCCCCTCAAATGGCGATTGCTGCGACACCTCAGCGATGAAGCGCCGCGCCGTAGCCGCCGACAAACGCTCATCCTCAGCGATCTTCTGATAAATGCTGAGGCTATAACGTTGCACGCTTAAATGAAGAGGAAGTGAATTTCCCCGATCCTGACCAATCAGGTGAGCAATGTGGTGAATGATTCGGGCGTGATGAGCCGCAGCCTCGAAATCACCATCCGCAATCCGATTCATTGCACGAAACATAAGCGCTTCCGCCACGCGGCGAAAGAAAATTAACTCCTCCCGGACGACGAACAGCAGCGTCTCTCCCTCATCGACCAAGGCGGGGGCGTAAAATCGATCGCGTTTGGGAAGCTCGTCCATCACCCAGTCAAGCGCGGCAGCATTCTCCGCAATCCACCGGGCGACCAGCGGGTACGCGTCTCGCTTCCACGGCAACTCACGAACCGCATCAGCCTGACGCCGCGCCTCGATGGCTTCCGCACGCGGTAGTCGCTCGCAAAAGGCGTCGAACGAAACGAACGCCGGGCCCTCTTTCAGTTTCTCGACCTTCAACGTTCTGAGCAGCGCATTGCGATAGGCGTCGTCCAGCCCTTCCTTCCCGGCGATCGCCAGGAATACCAGCGTCGCGTTGTTCTCATGGGTGACACCGACCGATCGAAGCTTGTTGTAAATCGCAACGAAATCAATCGTTCCGTCCTCCTGAACGGGAGGATTGCGCAACGCCTCCGCGAGTTTCGGATCGAGCTGCGCCGCCGCCTGGCGAACAACCATAAATGTGCATAGCGCGATCACGACCAGCCATGGAACGTGTCGACCGACAATAGGTGTGTGATGCATTCGATCCCCCTTAGGTTCCGGCGGTGTCAGTTCTCCGCGTTCGTGTCGTTTTGTTTGGCGGGTTCTTCGGTGAGGCGTTCGATCGTGACGCGCTTCACGTGGGTGCGCACCGCGTCGGTGATGGTGAACGCCAGGTTGTCGAAGTCGAAGCGTTCACCCACTTCGGGGATGCGGCCGAGCGTCGCCGTGACGAAGCCACCCACCGTGTCGTAGTCCTCATCCTCGGGCAGGTTCAGGTTCAATTCGTCATTCAGGTCGTCGATGTACACCCGAGCATCGACGTCGATGCGGTTCTCATCGATGCGGCGGATCGAGGGCGGCTCTTCGAACGGCTCGTACTCGTCCTGAATCTCACCCACGATCTCCTCGATGATGTCCTCGACGGTGACGAGTCCCGCCGTGCCGCCGTATTCATCCAGCACGATGGCGATGTGGACCTTGCGTGCCTTGAACTCGCTGAGCAGCTCGCTCACGGGTTTGGATTCGGGCACCATGATCGCTTCACGCAGCAGCTTGCGCAGTTCGAAGGGCTCATCGGTGCCCAGGTATCGCAGCAGGTCCTTGGCGTAAAGGATGCCCACGATGTGGTCGAGGCTTTCCTCGAAGACAGGCAGGCGGCTGTGCCCCTGATGAATGATCTGCTGTTTCACCTCTTCCAGCGTGGAGCTGGCTTCGATGCCCTGCACATCGGTGCGTGGCGTCATGATCTCGCCCACCGTGGTGCTGGGGAACTCCACAACCGCTTCGATCATCTCCTTCTGCTCATCACCGACGATCAGCCCCTCGGTCTGATGCTCCTCGACGACTGAAAGCAGTTGCTCGGTGAGCTGTTCCTCGCTGTCGTTGTTCTGATTGTCGGCGCCGGAGAGGCGGCGGATGATCGGGTCCACCACCGACAGCACCGCCACCACCGGCGTGAACAACAGCAGCATCGCGTTCAGCAGCGGGATGGAGAGCATGATGATGCGCTCACGGTTGTACCGGGCCCAACTGAAAGGGATGGCAACGGTGAAGACGCTGACCAGCGCGCCGGTGACAAAGAAGGCGACGAGGTAATCGGTGAAGTCGGGCCAGTTGAACTGATGCTGCACGTAGTAGAGCGTCGCCAGCAGCACGACCAGACTGGCACAGCTCCGCAGGGTGGCGGTGACGAGCAGGTACTTGGGCAGTCGAGCGATGAAAGCGGGCAGGCGGTCGGACTTGCCCGCCTCCTCGAGCATTTCACCCAGAGCGACTCGGCTGAAGGTTTTAAGCGCAATGTTGCATGCGGCCAGGTAGGAACTGGCCACCAGCGCCGCCAGGGCGATCCAGATGGAAGGCACGCTCACGCCGAAAGATTCCGTGTCCCCGAACTCCGTTGCAAGGTTTGGCACAGGGACCGCCGGGGCATCGACGCGTCGGGGGCGCGTCTGCCGGCACGGTTCCGTCAATCCGCAAACAAGGGGCCGAATCCCGCCTCCGACAGCAGTTCATCCTCGCGACGATGCATCGCCTGCGATTGTTCCGGTGTCTGGTCGTCGTACCCCACCAGGTGCAGCAGACCGTGCACCGCGTACAACAGCACCTCCAGACGCGTGTCACGCTGACGGAGCGCCGCCTGTCGGCCCGCCTCATCGAGACAGATCACCAGTTCGCCTTCCACGCGGTCATCGTCCGGCGTGTCACGCAGGTCGAAGCTGAGCACATCCGTCGTGGTGGGCAACGCCATGTAGCGCTGGTGCAGGTCGGTCATGGTCGCATCGTCTACCACCGCCACGCTGATCATAGCGTCGCTGATGCCTGCAAGCGCGGCGATTCGCGCGAGTTGTGGTTCAAGCCATCCGGTGACGGGCGGATCCACATCCGTCACATCCATCGACAGGTGGATGTCGATTCGGGGGGAGACGGGTTCCGGGTGAGGGGAATCCACCGTGGCCTCGAGAGGGTCGTCGCCTTCCTCCGCCTCGCCGGCGGCATCCTGAGCGAAGACCTGCGGCCATGCGTCCCTGAGTTGCACCGATCGTACCGCCATCAAGCGTCCTGTTCCTGTGGTCACGGGGGCTGCCGCGTCGGCGACGCCCGCGTGTGGCGGGGTCAGTCTATCAGGTGAATCCCCGGGCGCGAAGAGCGCCGACTGGCTCGGGCAGCGCTTCAGCACCAACCGGGAGCGGATAACGCGTGCAATCCTCACCACCCGCACGGTTCACGCCGATGCCGGCACCGACTGCAGCAGCCGGTTGCACAACGCCTCGCAATGGCGGCAGGCCTCGGCGCAGATGCGGCAGTGCTCGTGGTGATGGGCGTGGCGGTCACACTCCAACCCGCACACCCGGCAGGCGGTCGCACACGCCTCCAGTTGAATCCGCTGCACCTCCACCGAGGCAGCGGCGTGACGCGAAAGGATCCGCCCCGTCACCTCGCACAGGTCGGCACAGTCGCAGTTCAGGTGAATGCAGTGAACCAACTCCTGCACATCGCGCTCGGCAAGGCAGGCATCGGCGCAGGATGTGCACGCCTGGGCACATTCATAGCAGGCGGAAATGCATTCGTTCAGCAAATTGGACTGGACCAGTTCGCCGCGTGGATGCGTCTGAAACATCTGCTGAATAAAGAACATGGCTCTTCTCCGGAATCAAGAGTCGTGTGTTGCGGCGTCTCAGGCGCGCCATGAAGAACCCCACGGTGCAAACGGTGCGCCTCCGTCGCACTTCGTGCGGGAGCCCCCCCACCATGCCCACTTGCCCATGGAGCCGGCGGCGCGTACAACGACGGATACGGACTCCCCCCCCGGAAACGCAGCAGCATGAACGACACGCTCACCCTCGCCGAATTCCAACAGCACATCCGCGACCGTTACTTCGCCACCGATCAGGCGCGCGGCACGCCGGGCACCTTCATGTGGTTCGTCGAAGAGGTGGGCGAGCTTGCCACCGCGCTGCACAAAAAGGCGGGCGAGGGCGGGTCAACGTCCGGCGGTGAAGACCTGGCGGGCGAGTTCGCCGATGTCCTCGCCTGGCTGTGCACCCTGGCGAACATCAACGATGTCGACCTCACCCAGGCTGTGCGACGCAAATACTTCGGCGACAACGCGCC
>CAZEFM010000011.1:17407-29194 GCA_964511575.1 uncultured Phycisphaeraceae bacterium
AGGACAGCGTGCCTCACAAGCCTCGCGCCTCGAGCCTCACGTATAGTCGACCTCACGCACGCGTTTCTTCTCGCGCAGCGTCTCGACGTGCTGGCGGATTTCATCGCGAAGCATTTCCGGCTGGCGCACCGCGCGGATCAGCACCATCGGCGAGGAATGGTCCGACGTGGTCAGCTCGATGTCCCCCATGCGCAGCAGACGCATCAGCAACGGCTTGCGCAACGCGATGTCCTTGACGCGGTAAAGCTCCAGTTCGTCGATGCGCTTGCTCAGGATGCCGTGCGAGGTGCGCAGGCGCTGGGTGGTCAGCTCGTACTGTGTGCAGCGGATATTCAGGTAACGCACCGCGCCCACCAGCAGCGCAATCGCCGAGCCGATCAGCGGGGTGAGGCTGTACACCCCCACATCCGCCCAAACGTTCAGCGCAACCGTCCCTCCGGCAAAAAGAATCGCCACAACGGCACAGGTGACAAAAGCCTTGAGGTTGACGATCTGCGACGAGCAGCCTTTCCAAACGGTGGTTTCGTCCTGTGGCATGACGCCATTGTATCCCACCCGCCCCAGTGCGGGGCAACGGGCGCGATTGCGGATTTTGGAGCCGTCTGGCGTTATCATGGGCAACATGAAGAAACCAACTCTTCCTTTCGGGCGGCTGGCGGCCGCGGGCCTGGCGTTGAGCGTCCTCGGCTGCGTCGCGGTGGGACAACCCGCGGCACCCAACGCGTTCACATGGAAACGCGGCGACGCACACACCGACCTCTATGCCGGCAACCAACCCATTCTCCGGCACATGCACGCCTACGACCCATCCAACAGCGAATCCCTTCACGACACCTACAAGCCCTACACCCACGTCTACGACATCGCCGGCGAGGATTTCATCACCAAGGGGCCAGGCGGCGAGTTCACCCACCATCGCGGCATCTTCATCGGATGGAACAAACTCACCCACGAAGGCAAGGTGTTCGACCTGTGGCACATGAAAGCGCCCGCCTCCATGGTGCATCAGCGTTTCGACACGCTGGACGCCACCGCCGATGCCGCGCGCATGGTCGCCACGATTCATTGGAACGGCGACGATGCCGACAAGCCGATCATCGTGGAAGAACGTGAAATCACCGTTCGCCGCACGAACGATCCCAACGAACGCATCATCGATGTGACGAGCAGGCTCAAGGCGGTGCGCGGCGAGGTGTATCTCGACGGCGACCCGGAACACGCCGGCCTGCAGTTCCGCGCCCACAACGACCTGTCCGATGCGGCGAAGGCGAAGACCGGTCGTGCCGAATACACCTTCCACAAGGATGGCGTTGATCCCAGGACCGATCCCGGCCTGCCGTGGGTCACGATGAGCTATGACCTGCGCGGCACAACCTATCACGTGCAGCACATGAACCACCCGGACAACCCCCAAAGCACGGTCTACTCGGCGTATCGCGACTACGGCCGATTCGGCGCGTTTTTCAAACACCACATCCCCGCGGGTGAAACGTTGACGCTGCGGTATCGGCTGCGCATCACCACAGGCGAGCTCCCCAGCCGCGAAACGATGAACGCGCAGCACGCCGCGTTTGTGCAGTCCACGCGGGAATGAACCGTCCACGGGACGCGGCCGATTGTCAGCAGGCGCTGCGCGCGATTCGCGAGGACCCGCGCTATCGGGACAACATCGATTTCGGCGAGCCGCGCCCCGGGCATCCCGAAGGCTCCATCCGCGCCCATATCGCGGACCTGGAACGCAACCTTAAAACGTTGCGCCCCCGACTCGACGAGCGCGAATACTGGCAACTCAAACTGCTCATCCACACTCACGACACCCTCAAGGCCGTGGCCCGCGAACACGTGCCGATCGCCTCGCCGCAAAGTCATGCATCGTTGGCCCAGCGGTTTCTCGCCGACTACTGCAACGACGCCGACCTTTTGAACATGGTGCAATATCACGATGAGCCGTACGCTCTGTGGCAGCAGTTCAAACGGCGGGGCAGGTTCGACCAAAACCGACTCGATGCGCTCATCGCACGCATCGAGGACTGGAACATATTCCTTGCGTTTCAGATCATCGACAACTGCACCAAGGGCAAAGTGCGCGACCCGCTGTACTGGCTCTTCCAGAAGGTGCGCGGTCGTGTCGTTACCCGGTTCACTAAGCGCGATATTCTTTGATGAGGCGGCTGAACTGTTGCGGGACGCGAGACTCACTGGTAACTTCTTGCCTCACACGCAGGACCATTCAAGAAAGGAGTCACGCATGTTGCATCGTTTTTCCTTTGCGGCGCTCATCCTGGCGATGGCGCTTACCGTCGGCTGCCAGTCGCAGGCGGTGAAGCTTGGTTACGAAACCGGGCCTCAGTCGCTGGACAAGGCTGAGATCGCACACATTCTGAACCAGGCGGAGCGTGCCGCGGCCGCCGAGCCTTCGCTCGTTCGTGTGAACGCCGAGGGTCAGACGCAGACGACGCGGATGCACATCATCGTGGTGGACCGCACGGGCAAGGTGATCGGCCGGCGATCGATGGCCGATGCGTGGGGCGGCAGCGTTTCGATCGCCACCGCCAAGGCGTACACCGCCGTCGCATTCTCCAGCGACCAGAACGCGCTGACGACGCGCAGCATCGGTGCGCTGTCCCAGCCGGGCGGTCCGCTGTGGCAGATCGGCAACTCCAACCTCGTCGGCGGCAAGCCGGGCCTGATCGAGTTCCCCGGCGGCGTGCCCCTCTACAAGAACGGCCAGCTCGTCGGCGCGATCGGTGTCAGCGGGGATGGCGTCGACCAGGATGAAAACGTCGCCGTTGCCGGCGCCAAGGGCTACCTCGCCCCCGAAGCCATCCGCATCGACACCGTCACCAAGGGTGGTGTGCCCTACACCAAGTGATCGCAGTCATCTGACTGCACGACAAGGTAGAAAACAAAACGGATGGACACTCGATCGAGCGTCCATCCGTTTTTTATTTTGTGTTGTTGCGTCATACCGAGGGCACACGCCCGTGCCACTGCCGCATCACGATTTCAGCGCATCGGCGTTCGCCTTCACGTGAATCTGCGGTTTGCCATCAAGGGCCCCGCCCGTGTCGAGCATCTCGCGCACCTTGCGAGCGATGCCCGCAGCGTCCAGCCCACACTGGGCGAGCTGATTGTCGCGGCTGTCCTGATAGATCCAACGCTGCGGCATGCCCAGACGATGCACATCATGCGTCGGCAGCCGGCGATCGTTGCATTCCTCAAGCACCGACGAGCCGAAGCCGCCCACGACGGCATGGTCCTCGACCGTCAGGATCGGGATGTTGGACTCGATGAGCTCCTGCACGAGGTCGCCGTCCACAGGTTTGGCGAAGCGGGCATCGTAGATCGCCACATCGTAGCCCTGCTGTTCGAGCGCATCGACGGCAGCCAGCGCGTTGTAAACCATCGTGCCGTAGGCGAGGATCGCCGCATCGGGCTTTTCGCCGCGGGCCGGCTTGACGAGGTTGGCCTTGCCCAGTTCAAAGGGCGGCACTTCCAACTGCACCGGGTTCTGGGCCACGTTGTCGCGCGGGTAGCGGATGAACGATGCACCGGCATCGTACTGCCGCATGAACTCCAGCCCCGCTCGCAGGTTCTCCTCGTCGCTGGCTGCGAGCATAACAACGTTGGGGAACACCTTGAACATGGCGATGTCCATGAACCCGTGGTGCACCGCACCGTCACCGCCGACGAAGCCCGCCCGGTCCATACACACACGCACAGGCAGACCCTGCAGCGCGACTTCCTGGAACACCTGGTCCAGTGCCCGCTGCGCGAACGTCGAATAGACGGCAAAGAACGGTTTGATACCGGTCTTCGCCATGCCTGCACACATGTCCATGGCGTGGCTTTCGCAGATGCCCGTGTCCAGCGTGCGCTCGGGGAAGCGGGACATCACCTTGGCGAGCCCCGTGCCGTCCGGCATCGCCGCCGTGATGGCGTACACCTTCTCGTCACGCTCCATCACGTCGATCATGGCATCGGCGTAAGCGCTGGTGAAGGAACGACCGCCCTTCTTCAGTTCCACCCGGCAGCCTTCCACGACGAACGGCTTGGGCGAGTGGAACGTCGTCGCGTCGCCCTCCGTGAACGCAAAGCCCTTGCCCTTGACCGTCTTGACGTGCAGCAGCACGGGCCGATCGATGTCCTTCACCTCATTGAGCATGTCGATGAGCGTGGGAATGTCGTGGCCATCCACCGGCCCCACGCACAGCAGGCCGAAGTGCTCGAACATGTGGTCGTGCGCCAGGGCGACCTTGGTCATTTCGCCCAGGCGGTGATACGCCTCTTCCAGCGCCTGCCCGCCGGGGATGCGTTTGAGCACCTCGTGAGCGCGCTTCTTGATGTCATCGTAGGTATGGCTGACGCGGACACGGTCGAAGTAGCTCGCCAGCGCGCCCTGCGGCTTGGCGATCGACATGCCGTTGTCGTTGAGCACAACAAGGAACTGCCGCTTGAGTGTGCCCGCGTTGTTGATGCCTTCCAGCGCCAGGCCGTTCACGATCGACGCATCGCCAACGATGGCCACCGCCTTGCGGTCCTCGCCGTTGAGCATGTCGCCGCGTGCCATGCCCACCGCCGTGGAAATGGCGGTGCCGGCGTGCCCCACGCTGAAAAGGTCGTAGGGCGACTCGCGCGGCTCGGGGAAACCAGCCATCCCTTCGCTCGTGCGCAGCTTGGGCAGCAGCCCCAGACGCCCCGTCAGCAGCTTATGCGGATAGCACTGGTGCCCCACATCAAAGAGCAGCCGATCGGTCGCGAAGTCGAACACGTAGTGCAGCGCGATCGTCAGCTCGACCACGCCCAGGTTCGGCGCCAGGTGGCCACCCGTCCGCGACACCTGATCACAGATCGCCTCACGGATCTCCTGCGCCAATTGCGGCAACTGATCGATGGTGAGCTTTTTCAGATCAGCCGGCCCCGCGATGCCCGGCAGCAGCGCCATCGTCTCGGATGGCTCGGCCGAGGTCTGGGTGGAATTTGCCATGGTCGAATCCTCTTTCAGTCCTTCTCGCCGCGGATGGGCACCCGACGGGCGATTTGGGCAGGTTGTCCGTTAGCGTGCCGCACCCGCAATATCACTGCGGCACCACCGATTCTATCGTACGCCATACCCCGAGTTAACACGTGGCCGCCAACTTCCTGAAAGCTTCCCGGCAGGATTGCCGCCCGGCGACCCGTCAACAGGCTTCATTTCTCCCGCGTCGCCAGGAACTCACACAGCTCCCGCAGCGGCTCGGCCGCATCGCCCAACGGCTCCAGCGCCGACATCGCCTGCTCCCGCAATTTCGCCACGACCGCACGCGATTCGTCAATCCCCAGAAGCCCCGGATAGGTCAATTTGCCCTTGTCGGCGTCCTTGTTGGCGGCTTTGCCCAGTTCCTCGGTCGTCTTGGTGACGTCCAGCAGGTCGTCCACCACCTGGAACATCAGGCCAATCGCTTCACCAAACTGGGTCAGGGACAGCACTTGCGCCTCTGTGGCCTCGCCGCAGATCGCGCCCATGCGGCACGCCGAGCGAATGAGCGCCCCGGTCTTGTGCCGGTGAATCGTGCGTAACCGCTCGATCGGCTCCATGGCGGGGTCGAAATCGGGCAGCGTGTCGTACACCTGGCCGGCGATCATGTCGTTCGTGCCCTGCGCCAGTTCAGCGACGATGCGGGCGGCGAGCGTCGGCGGCTGCATGCTCGCCAGCACCAACTCGAACGCCAGCCCCATCAGCGCATCACCGGCAAGGATCGCCATCGCTTCGTTGGTGTGCCGGTGCAGCGTCGGTCGACCACGTCGCAGATCGTCATCGTCCATGGCGGGAAGATCATCATGGACCAGCGAAAACGCGTGGATCATTTCCAGCGCCGCCGCGGGTGCCAGCGCCTGCTCCTGACGGCCTCCAACGGCCTGGCACGACCGCACCACGAGCAACGGCCGCATCCGCTTGCCGCCACCCAAAAGGGCGTATTCGATCGCGTCACGCAGGTTGCCCGGCAGCGGTCGCTCCCGGACGAACCGCGCCATGGTCTCTTCCACCGCCTGCGTCACCGCCGCGTTGCTGGTGACCGCCGAATCCGTTTTGTTCGAAGCGCCAACTGTGGGCATAACCGCTTGCACGCCATAAACATGTAAAGTGACACGCCGGCCGAACAACCGCTGTTCGCCCCCACGGCTACAGAAACGCTAGTTTAGCGAATCCGCTACCATAATCCAAAAGCTCAGGTTCACTTCACCCTGAGCAGGTCCCTGTCCCAACCTCGGAACGGCCTCGTTTGTTCCTCCAATGAAACGGAGCACCGAGGGGAAATCGCATGATCGACATAACCAGTCAGCAAAATGCCAGGCGTTGGTGACCGGATCGCGTCCTTGCCGTGGCTCAGGACGAAGGCGGCCGGTTCATGATCCGCAAGACGAACCCGATCCCCCACATCACCAGCCCTGCCACAATCATGATGAAATAGATGGGCTCGCGGAAGCCGCGCACGATGATCGTCAGCGATCCGCCGATCGACACGAGCATCCCCAGAAACTGAAGCCCTTCGGCAGCTATCTGACGGTTGAATACCGGCATGCCGTCCCGATCACCTCAAAACAGGCCAATCACGTGGCGCTTTGCCCCGCGAGCGTCGATTTCAATCGTCCTTCATCACGGCACATCTTGATTGAACCGCCCACGATCGTGGCGATCGCCCGACCGGTGACGTTCCAGCCATCGAACGGACAGTTGCGGCTCTTGCTCTTGAAGTCGTTGACGTCGATCGTCCAGTTTTCGCGCGGGTCGATAATGGTGACGTCCCCATCCGCCCCGGCTGCAAGCGTGCCCTTGTTGTCCAGCGAACACAGCCGCGCGCCGTTGATCGTCATCATCGCAATCAGACGGGACCAGTCGATCGTCTGGCTTTCGATCAGTGCCTTGATGTAGAGCGGCAGGGCGCAATCGAGCCCGATGATGCCGTAGGGCGCGGCGGCGAACTCCAGTTCCTTTTCTTCGGCTGTGTGCGGCGCGTGGTCGGTCGCCAGCACCGTAATGGTGCCGTCACGCACACCTTCGAGGATCGCCTCGACGTCGCGCCGGGAGCGCAGCGGCGGGTTCATCTTGTAGTTCGTGTCGTAGGTGGCGCACTGCTCATCGGTGAGCAACAGGTGGTGAGGGCTCGCCTCGGCGGTGATCGCCGCCTGGCCGAAGAGGTCGGCCCGGGCCTGACGCACCAGCTCGACGCTGCCGCCGGAGGAGATGTGCTGCACGTGGTAACGGGTGGCGAAGTTCTGGTGACGGTTGAGCAGAATGTCACGCTGAATGATGATTTCCTCCGCGACGCGCGGCCAACCCGCCAGCCCCAGCCGGGTCGCCAGCGGGCCAGCGTTCATCACACCCCCGCCGAGTTGCGGGTCTTCGCAATGCTGCATGAGGACGCGGCCGGTCATGGCGATGTACGCCATCGCCTTGGCCATCACCCCCGCGTTGGCGACCGCCACACCGTCGTCGGAAAACGCCACCGCCCCGGCCCGTGCCATCAGGCCGATCTCCGCCAACTCGTTGCCTTCCCGGCCCTTGGTCACGGCACCTACCGGGTAGACGTTGCACAGGTTGGCACGCTGCGCCTGGGCGTAGACGAACTCGATGCGGCCGTCGTCGTCCAGTGCGGGCACCGTGTTTGGCATGCAGCAGATGGAGGTGAACCCGCCGTTCACCGCCGAGGCGGCCCCGGTGGCGATCGTCTCCTTCTCCTCCTGACCCGGTTCACGCAGGTGGACGTGCACATCGATCAGCCCCGGCGACACGATGCAGCCCGAGGCGTCGAACACCTGTGCATCGGCTGCCGTTGCCTGACTGGCGGGCCCCACCGCGTGAACCTTGCCGTTCACGATGAGAACATCGGTTACCTGGTCAATTTCATTGGCCGGGTCGATCACCCGTCCGCCTTGAATCAGTATTGCGGCCATCCGCGAAGTTTAGCAGAAGCAGGCACGATCATCCCGCAGCGGGACGAGCGTGCTTGCCGCGACCGTCATGCCTCAACGAGTCAGGGGGGAGCGATGCCAGGCGGGTCATCGTCGTCGACGATTTCAACGTTGATGCCGCGACGGCGGGCGACCGTTTCAATGTAGCGGCGGCGCATCTCATTGGACTCGAGAATGAGATTGTGGATGTCCAGCTCCCGCTTGTGCGCGGCAGCGAGTGTTCGCAGCACCGAGGTGACCGTGAGCACCACGATCAACCCCAGCCCCGCCACGATCACCAGCGATGCATCATCGGCCATCACTGGTCTGGCATCGGTCGACCCCGGACCCGACTTAAGCCCGCCCCGCCTTGGTGGCCTCTTGCCCGTCCCTGATGCCGGCGAACCTTCTCTCCTCACTCCTATCTCATTTGGTAAGATGCAGTTCATGTTCGAACGCACATTTCCAAGTCGGGGGTGGGCCGTGGCACTGGCGCTGGTGCTGGCGGTAACGACAATCGCCCGGGGCCAATCGCAGGATGTGGAACTGGCCATCGGCCCGGACGATGTGGGGCTGGGATCGCCCGGATTTCTGCGGCCGGGCTGCTGGACACCATTGCGCGTCAATGTGAAGGCCACGGGCAACACGGTGCGGCAGGTTGTTGTGCAATGGGTGCTCAACGACACCGACGGCGACTATGTCGTGGCGGAACAGCCCTTCACCGTCAGCCCCTCGCAAAGCGTGCAGCGGCAGTCGCGCTGGCTTTACGCCCAGCCGACGGTGAGCACCACTTCCAACACCTTGTGGGATGTGCATGTGCTCGATGCCGAGTCACGTGAACTGCTGGATACGCAGAAAATCTCGCCTATGGAGATCGTCGATCTGCGCGACAACGCCATCGGCGTCATCGGCGCTCCCGGCGCGAGCATGGGCTTGCAGCGTTATCAGGAGCAGCACACTCAACACGAAAAGAACCGGTTCATCCGCATCCCCAGCATGGATGATTTGCCGGATCGCTGGTACGGGCTGTCGATGCTCGAAGCGCTCATCTGGACCAAGGCGGGCGGCGATCCGGGACAGATGCCCCGCAGCAGCCAACAGGCGCTGCGCGAATGGGTGCAGCGCGGCGGACATCTCGTTGTCGTCCTGCCCTACGTCGGCGACCAGTGGATGCGATCGGGACTGCACGACATGCTTCCGGCGGTAACCACCGTTCAACACAGCGATCAACCGATGCCCGAGTTTCTCGGCCGGCGCGGCGACATGGAACAGTTGCGGCTGGACTACCGCGAGCTGCGACTGATGACCGATGACGAAGCGCGGCAGCAGGGGTTGCAACCGGCAAGCGAGGTGTCGGTGCTGCTGAGCACGCGCGATGCGGATGGTGTGGCACGGCCGCTGGTCGTGGCGCATCGATACGGCTTCGGACGGGTGACACTGATTGGGACGGACCTGACCGATCCACGGGTGAACACGCGCGGCCTGCCCAACACCGCGACGTTCTGGCAAGCGGTATTCGGATGGCGCAGCCCGGCCTATGAAGCGGGTGTCCTGCAGCGGCAGATGGATGTGAACTTCAAGCCGCGCCTGGTGCACTGGGACAGCCGCCGCAATGTCAGCCTGCTGGGCAGACAGGTCGAGAGTCTGATCGCCATGCGTGAAACTGCAGCGCCGGCATTGCTTCTGGCGATTCTGCTGTTCATCGGCTACTGGGTCGCGGCAGGCCCGGGTGGGTTCGCCTACCTGCGAAGCAAGGGCATGCTGCACCACAGTTGGATGGCGTTCGTCGCAGTGGTGGCGGCGGTGTCCGTCTTTGCCTGGGGCGGGGCATATCTCATTCGCCCCAGCCGAACCACCATCAGGCACTTCACCGTGCTCGATGCGGACACGACCAACGGCACGACCGTGCGCGCTCATAGCTGGGCATCGCTGTTCGTCCCGCAGCACGGACTTGTCGATGTGGTAATCGCCCCGGAAATGGAAGGCATCAACACCAATGTGATGGGGAGTGCGGGCATCATGTTGGGCGCGGGGATGGGCGGCTTCGTCGATCCGCAGCGTTACCTGATCAACGCCGGCTCCCCCGCCACCGCTCAGATCCCGTTCCGCTCCACGTCCAAGCAACTGGAACTCGATTACATGGGTGATCTGGAGAAGGACGCCCAATGGATCGCCGGGACGTGGAAGGTGCCGCGCCCCGCCGACGATGGGCTGCGTGCCCAGCAGATTTCCGAACGTGCATGGATTCCCATCGGCAAGCTGGTACACGATCTGCCCGACACGCTGCATGAAGTGCTGCTGGTCTACTGTGACGGGGATGGCGCGGACCCGATGGTTCATCGCCTCACGCAGCCCTGGAAGCCGGGCGCGGTCCTGGAACTGAAAGGCACGCTCTCATGGACGCCGCTCGTCATTGACCGATCGATGAACATCGAACGTAATTTCCATCAGGAAGGTTACCTCGGTCAGCTCATGGCCGCGATGGCCAATATCCGTGTGGCGGATGAGGAGCAGGTTCAGGATCAGCTTGTGGAGGTGCTGCCGCAGCAGTTTGTTCAACAGATCGAGTTGCTGACGTTTTTCAGCACGCTGCCGCCGCCCGACTTTCGCAACGCGAACTTCCTCACGCCGTCGCACAACTACCTGCGTCCCGTGGGCCGCTCCATGGATCGCTCATCCCTGATGGCTACACGGCAACTGCTGGTAATCGGCCACCTGCAGAGCAGCCCCCTGCCGATCCCGTTGCGTGTGGATGGCAGCCGCATCCCCAGCGAAGGCTGGACGGTGGTGCGATCGATCTGTGCGGTCAGGCCGCAAACCACGCCCGACATGTGAATCAACCCTCCCGAGCTCCGACCCATGTCCATGATTCAAACCATCAACCTGACCAAGCGCTATGGCGAACTCATGGCGCTGTCCAATCTCAATCTCACCATCGAACAGGGCGACTCGTTCGGGTTCATCGGCCCCAACGGCGCGGGCAAAACCACAACCATCAAAATTCTCGCCACACTGCTCAAACCCACCTGGGGCGAGGCACGCATCGACGGCCTGAGCGTCGGCCCGGTCAATGCCCGGCAGGTGCGCTCCGTCATCGGCTACGTGCCCGATTACTTCGGCTCCTATGACGACATGGTGGTGAAGGAGTACCTGGCGTTCTTCGCCGCGACGTATGGCATCCACGGCAAAAAACGCGACCAGGTCATTGACGATGTCCTGTCCCTCACCGATCTCGCCTACAAGGCGGAAGCCGATGTGAACGGGCTGAGCCGCGGCATGAAGCAGCGACTGAGCATCGCACGTGTCCTGCTGCACGATCCCAAGGTGCTGCTGCTGGACGAGCCGGCGAGCGGTCTGGATCCGCGCGCCCGCATCGAAATCCGCGAACTGCTCAAAGAGTTGCACCGCATGGGCAAGACGATCCTCATCAGCTCGCACATTCTTCTGGAGCTGGCGGATCTATGTAACAAGGTGGGCATCATCGAACAGGGTGAACTGAAGTTCTTCGGCACGATGAAGGAGATCATCGAAAGGGCGCGTACCGGCAGCGTCGTACACGTGGCTGTAGCGCAGCGCCTGCCCGCCGCCGCCGACGCGATTCGCGTCCTGCCGGGCGTGCTGGAGGTGGAACCGGTGGACGGGCACATCCGTGTCTCGCTGGAACCAGCCAAGGGCGACCCCGCCCTCATCGCCCATCACCTCGTCACCAACGGCTTCCGCCTCACCCGCCTCGAGGAAGAAAAAGTGAACCTTGAAACCGCCTTCATGCGCTTAACCAAGGGGCTGGTGCAGTAACACTCGTTCGCGGAGACGATACGACGTGGATGTACCAAGCATGGGGAAAGCAACGCAACG
>CAZEFM010000011.1:29294-61349 GCA_964511575.1 uncultured Phycisphaeraceae bacterium
ACCGTTCATTCTCGGATGCGGCGTCGTTCTTCTACTTTTCATAATCGGATAACACCAGGAATATGGAGATTTGATCGATGCACCTGAACCGATCAATCATGATGTTAGTCGTGACACTCCTCAGTGTGACGGGTTGCGCCCGAACCGGTGTGGTGCCTGCGGATCGGCCTGTTCGGGAGGATGCCATCAAGAAGACACGTTTTGGCGACCCGATCTTCGCCCACGGGTCGGAATACGTGATGTCGCCCTACTTCGTGCAGGTGCAGGAGTATCAGCTCAAGTCCGCGAGCCTTGACGAGTTTGACGGCCAGTTCGGGTCGGTGACACTCTTCTACGGCTCCTATTTCCGGTCCGTCAACTGGAACAATCTGGCGTTCTATCACCCGGAAACGGGGGATTCTCATCTCCTGCTTGATCGCCGCGCCATCATCACGCGGTTCTGGCACCCTGCGAAACCGAGCAAGGATGATCAGGACCAGCAACCCTCCGTCCTGATCCTTGGCATCGCCGAGAAAGACACTTCCGGCGACGGTCTGATCGATCATCGCGACGCATCAGCCGGATACATCGCCGACCTCGCGGGACGCAGCCTCGCGCGCATCACCCCCGACGCCACCGACATGGCTGGCTTCTCTTTCGACGAGAAAGGCGAGCGTCTCTACGTCAAGATTCGCCGCGACACCAACGGCGACAGCAAGTTCGATCATCGCGATCAAACGCACTACATCGTCGTTGACCTCGCGTCGCCCGGCATCGGCGTGCCTCTCATCAGTGCGGAACTCGACCATGCAGCCCGACGCATCGTGACGGAGTGAGCTTGCGCAAAAAAAGACGAGCACCGCCCGAAAGCGATGCCCGTCGGAGGATTTCAGGTTGTCGATCGCTCAGTCGAGGTTCTGGGTGCCGCCTCGGGGGCCGCGACCTTCACCACGCTGCGGGCGTCCTTCGCCGCGCTGACGGCGGGGACGTTCACCTTCCGCGCCTTCACCGCGGGGGGCGCGCTGCGGTCGGCCTTCGGCGCCTTCACCGCCAGCACGACGCTCACGCATCTGCCGCATCCGCTCTTCACGCTCCTTCTCGAGCGTCTCCAGACGCTGCTTCTGCTCGGGGGTGAGCACGGCCATGATGTCGGCACGCAGCTTGGCTTCACGCTCGGCCACGTTCTTTTCCTGGAACTCGCGACGAAGCTGCTGGGCCTTTTCACGGTCGCCCGCCTGCATGGCTTCGCGGACCTCGGCCTGGTGCTTCTCGATCGCTTCGCGGTTCTCTTCGTTCCACTTGGCAGTTGCCTGCTGGTAGTCCTGCAGGATCTGGCGGACCTTGGGTGCCTGCTCCTCGGTCAGTTCGACCTGACGCAGCAGCCCCGCGATCGCCGGCCCACCGGCGGCACCACGGTTGAAGCCACGGCCCTCACCCGGAGCGGGACGGCCTTCACCGCCCGGTCCCGGTCGGCGACCTTCAGCACCCTCACCGGCGGGGCCACGACGACGGCCTTCAGCACCCTCCGGCGCGGGGCCGCGACGGCGCCCTTCGGCACCCTCGCCACGACCACGACGCGGCTGTTCCTGCTCCTGCAGGGCCACGAAGTAGGTTTCGCCCAGGTCAGCCTGAACCGTGCTGCCTTCCTTCTTGCCTCCGCACTTCCCGCCGCACTTGCCCTTGCCGCCTTCGGCCTGCGCGATGGTCTGGCCATCGGCGCTCTGCCCGGCCTGTGCTGTCACCGCAACACCCGAGACCGCCACCGCCGCCCCCAGTGCCGCTGTCCAACCGAATGTTCTGATCCACTGCATAACATGCTCCTTGTTGGGGGCTTGGGATAAAGCCCACTTCTGACAGACTCAACGAACCACTTCCGAGGGCTATTGCATTCCCCGAGCGACGATTTCTTCGCCGCCTTTCGCCCGCCTCTCCTCCCCGGCGCCTCCTGCCACCTAGCCGAACCCACGGCCTCATTGGCCCGCCCCACCGCAGACGACTATGATTCCATCCTGACCCCATTGGCCCCCATTGCGATCGGAGTTGCCGCAACCATGCCCATTACCAAGGACCAGATCACCGACCAGCTTCGCAAGGTCAACGACCCGGAACTGCACCGCGACCTTGTCACGCTCAACATGGTCAAGCAGGTTGCGTATTGCGATGGTGTGGCGAACATTACGATCGAGCTGACGACGCCGGCCTGTCCGCTCAAGGACCAGATTCGCAACGATGTGACCGCCGCGGTGCGTGCCCTGGGCGATGAAATCAAGCAGGTGAACGTCGAATTCACCGCCAACGTGCAGGCGACGCCTCAGGACAAAGCCCGCAGCGACAATCCTTTGCCGGGCGTGAAGAACATTGTCGCCATCGGCGCGGGAAAAGGCGGCGTGGGCAAAAGCACCATCTCCGTCAACGTCGCGGTGGGGCTCGCGCGGCAGGGCGCAAAGGTCGGGCTGCTCGACGGCGACATTTACGGCCCAAGCCTGCCCACGCTGCTGGGACTGGAGGACCTCACCCCCAAGGCGGCGGGGAACACCATTCTGCCCTTTGAGGTGCACGGCATCCGCGCGATGACGATCGGCTGCCTCGTCGAAGCCGAGAAGCCGCTCATCTGGCGCGGCCCGATGGCGCACGGCGCGTTCCGGCAACTGGCGACGCAGACCGCCTGGGGCGAGTTGGACTACCTGATCATCGACCTGCCGCCGGGGACGGGCGATGTGCCGCTGACGATGAGTCAGATTCTGCCACTGACGGGTGCGGTGGTGGTGTGTACGCCGCAGAAGGTGGCGCAGGACGATGCTCGCCGGGCGGTGCACATGTTCCAGCAGTTGGGCATCGACGTGCTGGGCATCGTGGAAAACATGAGCTACTTCATCGGCGACGATGGCAAGGAATACGACATCTTCGGCCGAGGCGGGGCGCAGATGATGGCCAAGGAACTGGACGTGCCGTTCCTGGGCACCGTGCCCATCAACATGGGGCTGCGCACGCGCAGCGATGCCGGCAACCCGACGGGCAACTTCGAGGATGACGCCGTGCTCGCCGAGGAACTGGGGACGGTGGTGAAGAACCTTGCCGGGCAGGTGAGCGTGCACAACCTCAGCGGCAAGTACGTGCTGCCCACGATCAGCGTGAGTTGAGTTCAAACGTCGGGTGTTTGCGTTCGTGCAAGCGCTCGGCGCGACGACGTACGGCTATACTGACGGGTTATGGATCAGGTCCTGCAGGTTGTGGTGCTGGTGTTTGTTGCCGCCGGCGCCGTGCTGACGCTTTTCCATAAGTTGCGCCTGCCGGTGATCGTGGGGTTGCTGATCACCGGCGTCATCATCGGGCCGTTCGGCCTGGGTGTTCTCAGCAATCGTGATCAGATCAAACTGCTGGCGGACATGGGCATCATCCTGCTCATGTTCTCCATTGGCCTGGACTTCACCCGCGAACGATTGCAGGCGCTGCTGCGCGCTTCACGACTGGGCGTCATGCAGATGGCGATCTGTATTGTCGTCACCATGCTCGCAACGCGCTGGTTCGCCACCGGCTGGGCACAGGCGCTTTTTCTCGGGTTTCTCGTTTCACACACCAGCTCCACGCTGATGCTCAAGCTGTTCATCGATCGCGGCGAGTTTCATACGCCGCCCGTGCGATTGGGTTTGGGCATCAGCATCACGCAGGATCTGTCCGTCGTGCCCATGCTGCTGCTGGTGCCGATGCTGAGCAAGGGTGAATGGGACGGAACCGGTTTCGCGCTGGACCTGCTGCGTGCTGCATTGACACTGGGGGTGGCGATGCTGCTGGCAAGGTACGTGGTGCCTTACTGGATGCACCACGTGATGCGTACGCGCAGCCGTGAACTGTTCCTCATCTTTCTTGCGGTCGTCTCGCTGGGAACGGCGTGGGCGACGATGGCGGTCGGGCTCCCCGACACGCTGGGCGCTTTTCTCGCCGGCCTTGCCATTGCCAACACGCAATACAGCGATCAGACGCTCGCCGAGGTCGTACCTTTTCGCGATCTGCTGGTGAGCCTGTTCTTCATCGCGACGGGCATGCTGCTGGATGTGTCGCAGATCGGTCGATTCGCCCTGCTCGCGCTGGGAGTCGTGCCGCTTGTCATCGTGCTCAAATACTTCAGCGGGTTCATTCCCGCGATGGTTCGGGGGAACACGCTGCGCGTTTCGGTAACCGTCGGGCTCGCCATGGCGCAGATTGGGGAGTTTTCCTTCGTTCTGGTTCACGAGGGGTACGCCAACGCGCTGATCGGCGACGATCTGTTTCAGTTCTTTGTCCTCGTGGCGATCATCACGATGCTGCTGAACCCGTTCCTCGTTGCCACATCGCCCGTGGTGACGCGCTGGTTTGGCAAGGTGCCGTGGCTTCATCGGATGGAAGGCACGAGCCAACCCGAGCAGCAGACGCCCGCCATGACCAATCACGTGGTGATCTGCGGATACGGCCTCAACGGCCGCAACCTTGCGCGGGCGCTGCAATCGCTGGGGGTGCCCTACGTCGCGCTGGAGTTGAATCCCGATGCGGTCCGCGAAGCACAGGCGCGTGGCGAATCGGTCTACTTCGGCGATGCGACGCGTGCCGAGATCCTGCGCAGCCTGAACATCAAAGAGGCACGTGTCTATGTCGTCGCCATTTCCGATGTCCTTGCCACCCGGCAGACGGTAAAGATCGCCCGCAGCGAAAATCCGGACATCCACATCATTGTGCGAACGAAAAACCTCAGCGAGTTCGAAACGTTGCGGGTGCGCGGCGCCGACGAGGTGGTGGCAGAGGAATTCGAAACGTCGCTCGAGATTCTCGCGCGGACGTTGACGCGTTACAACGTCGCCCGCATGCGAATCGAGCAGGCGATCCAGGACCTTCGCGGCAACGCATACAAGACGTTGCGTGGCCCGTCCCCCCTGCCGCCGCGCCAGGAAATCCTCGGGCAGTTGCTGCCTGCCATTCAACTGGAGACGGTGGTCGTGACGCCCGGTTCCCGGGCGGCGGGACGAACGCTGGGCGAACTCAACCTGCGCGCCCGAACCGGTGCAACAATCTTAGCCGTGCAACGCGGCGGCAAACTGGAGCCTGTGCCCCCGCCGACCTTTACCATCCAAACCGATGACGTGCTCATCGTCACCGGCACCCCCCAACAGATCCTCGACACCATGCGCCTGATCGATGAAGCGCCAACCGAATCATAAGGTTGGCTAATCATCAATCCGCGTCGTCTTCTCGCTCACCCGCGATCGATTGTCTATACTGCGACGGCATGAAACCAACAACTTATCCTGCTGTTCTGATCCCGGGGGATGGGATTGGACCCGAGGTGAGCGAGGCGACCAAACGCATCCTCGCCGCGGCGAACGCACCGATTGCGTGGCACGAGCATGTGGCCGGGCTGGCGGCACTGGACCGTGGCATGGATGTGCTGCCCGCGGAAACCGTCGAAGCGATCCGTCAGCACGGCGTGGCGCTGAAGGGCCCCTGCACGACGCCGGTCGGCAAGGGGTTCGCCTCGATCAACGTCAGCCTGCGCAAACAGCTCGATCTTTATGCCGCTGTCCGCCCCGTGCGAAACATGGAAGGCGTCACCACGCGGTACAACGGCGTGGACCTGGTCATCATCCGCGAGAACACCGAAGGGCTTTACAGCGGCATCGAAAACGAGGTGACGCCGGGCGTCGTCATGAGCATGAAGGTCGCCACCCAACGTGCCTGCACCCGCATCGCTCAGTTCGCCTTCCGCCTCGCCACGCAGCGCCAGCGCCGCAAGATCACCGTCTTCCACAAAGCCAACATCATGAAGATGACCGATGGCCTGTTCCTGCGCTGCGCCCAGGAAGTGCACGAACGCGAGTATCCGAACATTCAGCTTGAGACAATGATCATCGATGCCGGCTGCATGAAGATGGTGCAGGATCCGACGCAGTTCGACATGCTGCTGCTGGAGAATCTTTACGGCGACGTGGTGAGCGATCTGTGTGCCGCGCTGGTGGGCGGCTTGGGCGTGGTGCCGGGGGCGAACATCGGCGAGAAGCAGGCCGTCTTCGAAGCGGTGCACGGCTCGGCGCCGGACATCGCGGGCAAGGACGTGGCCAACCCGCTGGCGTTGCTTATGTCGGGCGTGATGATGCTCAACCATCTCGCCGAGACGCACCGCGACGACAACTGCCGCAACGTCGCCGATCGCATCAAGCAGGCGTACAACCAGGCACTCGCCGACGGCCAGAAGACCCGCGACCTGGGCGGCGAACTGGGCACGAAAGCGTTCGCAGATGCGGTGATTGAACGGCTGGGGTGAGGTACGACGCACTGAATTGGCCGCAGATAAACGCAGATAAACGCGGATAGTCCGCTTGCCGCTTCGCGCGGCGCTGCCCGAACAAGGTCAATGATACTGTGAGAGGTATGCCCTTCACACTCGAACCTCACGCTCAGCGTGGGCTGCGAGCCGCGTACGTTTCACTACTGGTCATTCTGTTCTGCGCGTGCGTGGTGATCTACGGTAGCTGGCTCTGGTTCGACGGTATCGCGCGAACGATCGGATACGACGGCATTATCTATGCGTTAGGGCGACGCAACTCGCAGATTGGAGAGAATGGCGGCGCTTTCTACAAACTGTTCGCCATGAGCTTCCTCATGCTGATACTCGCGTCGAGTATCACGATCGGTTGGACGCTCGGCACGCCCGGTCGACAGCAAACCGAAGGTCGCCCCCCTCTCCTGCGAACGTGCCTCGCCCTCAGCTTTCCGATTTCATTGCTGTGTTATGCCGCTATTTTTGCACTGATCGACAAGCTTGGGATCTATGAATCCGTTCTCTTTCATGACGGCCCGCCTCTTTATCACAAGGGCCGCCCGGTGGAGCCGCAACGTTGGTGGCTTTGCCTCGGCCTTTTTGCAGCAATAGCTTATGCGACGACCTTGACGGTGAGACAGCTGCGAAACATTTCGCTTGTTTACATACTCATCCCGATCATCGCCACCGTCATGTTTTGTGGCGCGATTGCCTTCGATAACAAAATGAACAGGGCGCTCGCCCCAGTGTTCGCCACGTTCTTCAATCTCAGCGCCGCCGTCGTCGGCGTCTGGTTCTTTTATGTCAACCTCACCCGCTGGATCATCAATGCGAACTGCGCAGCTAAGCCCCCCACCGGGCACTGCGACGCATGCGGCTACGACCTGCGCGGCACCATCGCGGCTGGACGGCGGGCGTGTCCGGAGTGTGGCGAGGCGTTTGAGGTGGAGACATTGCCCCAGACGCGGTGATGCAAGGGGCCCTGAATAAGCGAGAAGCACACGGCTGGCGAGCAGCCGTGCCACCTTTGACTATCGAAACCGCGCATCACACATCCGCAGTGGCTTCGCGGCCTTCGAGCATGGCGGCGAGGCGTTGGCGCATGGAGCCGTTGCCGTTGTTCGCCGCGGCACCGTTGCTGTCTGCGTGACCGTTGTCGGGGTCGTCCGGTGCAGTAGCGTCTTCGGTGGGTTGCCCGGCCGCTGAAACGATCTGAGCCTCGTCGGAAGCTTGAGGTTCGTCGGTGGGTTCGACCTCCACCGCGTCGTCTTCTTCGACCACTGCTTCGGCGTCGCGTTGGTTCTGCGCCTCCACCGCTTCCTTGGCGATCGCACCGTCGGCGCTGACCTGGTCGAACTGCACCGCCACGCGTTTGGACACGCCGCGCTCCTGCATCGTGATGCCGTAGAGCACATCGCACGCCTGCATGGTGCGCTTGTGGTGCGTGATCACGATGAAGTGGCTGTGGTCGAGGAAGCTGTGGATCACCTGCGAGAAGCGTTCAACGTTCGCTTCGTCGAGCGCGGCATCGACTTCGTCGAGCACCGCAAAGGGCGACGGTCGACTCTTGAAGATCGACAGCAGCAGCGCCACCGCCGTCATCGTCTTTTCGCCGCCCGAAAGCAGGTTGATCGACTGCGGCTCCTTGCCGGGCGGCTTCGCGACAATCTCGATGCCGCTCTCCAGCACATCGATGTTGCCCTCGGCGTCGGGCTGAAGAATGATGTCCGCCTTGCCGCCGCCGAACAGCTTGCGGAACAGGCCATCCTTCCCGGCGAAGTTCTCGCGAATCTCGTTGAACGTCTTTTCAAACCGATTGCGCGAGTCGTTGTTGATCTGATCGATTAACTGAACAAGCTGACGCTCGCCCTCTTCGATGTCCTTGACCTGTGCCGCCAAATCCTCGTGTTTCTTCTCGAGTTCCTCCTGCTCGTCGATCGCATCGAGGTTGACGTTGCCCAATCGATCGATCTTGCCGCGCAGTTCCTTGATCTGCGCTTCCACGACGGGCCAGTCGATCTCCTCCAGATCGCCCTCCGCTTTACCGTGTTCCTCGACGACATCGAGCGACAACTGCTCATGCGCCCGCTGCCGCACGCCCTCGATCTTCACTTCGATCTCGCGCTGCGTGACCTGAGCCTTGTGAATCTGCTGGTCGGCCGCCTCCACGAGCTTGCGCTGCTGCTGCACGTGGTTGCGCAGGTCGCGCATCAGTTCATCGGACTTGGCGAGCTGCTTGACGCCCAGTTCGATACGCGTCTGCAGTTCATCGATTCGGCCGTTGGATTCCTCCACCAGTTTCGTCGCCTCGGCGATGGCCTGTTCAAGCTGCTCGATGCGTGAATGATGCTGGCCATGCTGATCGGCGAGCGAACGATGCTGTCGCTCCACATCGGCGCGGGCGATATCGATCTGTCGCACCTGCCGCTGGGCCGCGTTGTGCTGCTCGGCAATCTTGCCCGCCTCCACGCGAATCGCCGCGAGCGACTCGTACGCCGCCTCGACCTTCTCCTGGATCTCCGCAATCTCAGCTTCAAGCTGCTTGACGCCTTCCTGACGCTGGGCGGAATCGTTCTCGAGCTTTTCCGCTTCGCTCTGGTGCGTCTGCCGCTTCGCATCGGCATCGCGCAGTTGACGGTGAACCTGCTCGATCTCCGCCGACAGCACGGGCTGCTCCTTCTCGAGCGCCGCAATGCGACCGGCAAGACTCTCCAGACGGCTGGCAAGCTCCACCCGCACCGCATTGGCTTCGTAGATCGACTGCCGCAACTCCTGCGACACGCGCTCCACGTGGGCCGCCTGATCGGACAACTGCGACAGCGTCTGCGAATCGGCGGCGATCGTCGCATCAAGCGCATCGATCTCCTGCTTCAGGGCCGCCAGTTCGCTGCGCCGACTGATCAGCCCGGTCTGCGCCGATCCGTTCATCGGGCCGGCGACCACACGACCGTCCGCTTCAAGCAGTTCGCCCGACTCGGTGACGAATCGGTATCCCGCCGGCAACGTGTCGCGCAAGCGCGCCGCGGCGGCGAGATCCTGCACCACCAGCGTCGTGCCCAACAGACGCCAGGCAATCGGCCCGATCGCCTCGGGGAAACGCACCAACTCGATCGCGCGACGTGCTTCCGCAGGCGTGGACCGGTCGGTGTGAGGCGGCAGCTTGTGCTGATCAATCGCCAGAAAAGTCACCCGGCCGGAAAGCGCGGCAATCGCTTCGCGTCCCTCATCGCTGGACGCCAGATCCGCCAGTCGATCAACCACCAGCGCCTGCTGATGTTCACCCAGCGCCGCTTCAACAATGCGGGCGTGCTCGACATCGGCTTCAAACATGTCCGCCAACAGCCCGCGGACGAAGTCGAACGTTGAGCCGCTCGAATCGTTCGACGCTGCCGCCTTGCGCGCCAGCACATTCTTGACCGGGTCGGCAATACCCTGCTGCTTATCCTGCATCTCCTGCAGCACGTTCCGTCGGGAATTGAGTCCGCTGCGCTTTTCCTTCGCCTCACCCAGCCGACGGGACAGGTCACGCTGCTGCTCATCGAACTGAGCAGCCAGCGCCTTCTGCTTGTCGAGCTGCGCGTTCTGATCCTCAATCAGCTTCACCGCTTCGGCGTGCTTCGTCTCGGCTTCGTCACGCGCGGTGAGGAACTCTTCCAGTTCCTGAGCGATCTGCGTGGAACGCTGATCAAGACGCTGACGGGTGTTCTTGAGGTTCTGCTCAAACTGGCCGAGCGAGTTGATCTCGTTGTGAAGCTGGGCAGTGCGCCGCATCAGGCTGATGATGCCCGCTTTTTCGTCCTCCAGGGCGCTGCGCTTCTCGTTCAGTTCGTGCTGCAACCGGCGGTGCTCATCCTGTTCCGACTTGAGCCGCGTCTGCGCATCCTCCTGCGCTTCGGCGAGCTTCTCGACCGACGCCACCTGCTCCTCGTACTCGGCCGCCAACCGCTCCAGACGCTGCGCCAGTTCCTCCAGTCGCGCGGCGTCACGCGCGATCTGGCGGTGCACATCATCGAGCGTTGTTTGGGAGAACTGCCGTCGCTGCTGCGCCTGATCGCGTTTGCTGGTCAGCTCCATGCGCTCGCGTTCGATCTGCTTCTGCTGCGACTCGATCTGCTGTCGCTCGATCTGTGCATCGTTCAGCGCCGATTCGTGTTTGTCGAGTTCGCGTGCAGCGGCGGCGCGGTCGGCTTCGCTTTGCTGCAGCGCGTCCATAACCTCGCCCAACTGGCGCTGCAGCTTCGCATACTCCGCCAACGCATAGGTCAACTGCAGCGATCGCAACTGCTCCGCATATTCCTGATAGTTGCGTGCCCGCGTCGCCTGCGCCTTGACGCTTCGCAGCCGCCGCTCGGTATCTTCGAGCCGCTGACGCACGATGGTGAGGTTCTGCTCGGTGCGTTCGAGTTTGCGCTGCGCTTCCTTCTTGCGGGCTTTGAACTTGCTGATGCCCGCCGCTTCTTCAAATACCTCACGCCGTTCCTGCGCATTGGCCTGCAGCAGCGCGGCAACTCTGCCCTGCTCGATGATCGAGTAGGCGTCGGTGCCCACCCCCGTGTCCATGAACAGTTCACGGATGTCACGCAGCCGGGCTCGCTTCTTGTTGATGAGGTATTCACTCGAACCATCGCGGAACAACTGGCGCGTGACGCTCACCGTGTCCAGATCCAACGGCAGCGTGCGCACGCCATCCGCGTTCGGACGGTTGTCGAACGTCAGCGTCACCGATGCCATGCCGGCCGGCTTTCGCATCGATGAACCGTTGAAGATCATGTCCATCATGGCGCTGCCGCGCAGACTCTTGGCGGACAGTTCGCCAAGCACCCACTTAAGCGCATCCACGACGTTGGACTTGCCGCAACCGTTGGGTCCGACGATGCCGGTCACCGGCGCATCGAAAACCAGTTCGGTTCGGTCGGCAAAAGATTTGAACCCGCTGAGGGTGATTTTCGCCAATCGCATGACGAGACGACCTCCTGTCGTGTTACGCGCTCATCCTGAGCCACTGCATCAGTGTCGCTTTTTGTGCTTTCACCCGCAACCTTAGCGCCCCTCTCCCCCCACATCCAGCCTGCATGCAGGCTGCAAACCGCGTCCTCCAACGCGTTTAGCGACGTCGCCCCCGGTATGGAACCGCCGTTCACTGCCCACCGGTGTCGGGCCGCTGATTCGCCCCGCTCAGAGGACGCCAGCCCCGGCCGTCGTTCGGCCCCGCCACCGGTTGAGGCGTCGATTCGCCGCTCGGCGCGGGGTCGAGGCTCCGCAGTTCCTCTTCGGTGGGCACGTAGCCGGGGCGACGCGTCGGATCAAGCGGCACGAATTCGCCGCCGTCCTCGCCACCCTCCACACCGGCCGGCATGTCCGCCGACTCGGCACGCATCGCGCCGTACTGCGTCTGCTCGTAACGCTCCACCATCGCCAGCAGCGACGATTCCTCGATCTGCAGTTCCGCTTCGATCACACCCAGTTCAACCAGCTTGTGCAGCGCATCGACGACGTGGCTGTAGTTGAGGTTCAGCCCCGGCGCGGGATAGTCCACCGAAGGCCGATGCGCGATGAAGCCCGCCAGTTCCGCCACGAGCGGCTGGATGCGATGGATCTTGCCATCCACCTTGCCCGGCTCCTGGAAGAACACCTGCATCTCGCTCGAAGGCCCATCGGCCTTGATGATCATCGTGTTGTCCCACAGCCGCGCAAGCGTCGGCGTTCGCAGCGCCAGCCGGGGGTTGAAGATCGCGATGCGCGGCATGCGATCGTGTACGACATAGATCAGCGGCTTCTCCGCCGGCACAAGATCGAGCACGAATTTGAAGTCGTTCTCGTTGCCGAAGATGTACCGCTCGATGCGCGGATCGCTGATGGCTGCGAGCGATTCATACGCCCTGAGTCGCACCGCACGATCAACATCATCGGTCATGCCTGCCAGCACCCGCGCGCCCACGAGGCTGGCGGGCAAATACTCGAAGATGCGTGCCACACGGTGGCGCACCTCGGGATCCTGATGCTGTGCCAACGGCTCCAGGTACGCCGACGCTGCTTCATCGCCCAGGCGTGCGCCCGCTTCAAGCGCCGCCAGCCGCACCGCCAGATCGGCGTGTCCGTACTGGTCGCGAATCACCGGCAGCGCCCGCTTGCCCAAAGCGTGCCACGCCAGCATCACGCTGCGTGCTTCATTCGGGTTGTGGCGGAGCACCTGCGCCAGCTCACGTGCTTTTTCAATTTCGAAATTCTGCCCGCGCTGGTAGTAAAGGTGGCGAATCAGCTCGATCAGTTCCCCTGCCCGGCCGGCATATCGCTCGGGGACGTTGATCTGGATGATCTGATAGTTCTTGGGCACCGCGGTGTTGAAAAACTCGCTGGCGCGTTCGTGGCCGAAACGCTCGTTGATGCGGTCGGCCACGATGCGTGCCATGTCCCAGCTTGCATTGGTGAGCACGAGTTCCAGTTTGCGGTCGACCGTCACCACACCCCCGGCAAGCACGACGGCCAGCAGGTGCTGCTTCGGGCCGATGCTCTCCTGATCGCTTTGGATCATCGGGTTGACATAGATGGGCCCCTTGCCGAACGCAACGGGGTGACGATCGAGCCCCTGCGGGTTCGCGCCGCCCACCGCCAAATCGGTGGTCCAGAGTCGGCCGCCCGCCAGGCTGGTGGTCTGAGTCTGCGGCAGGGCCTCGACGAGCAGATCGAACGTCTGCCCCTTCACGGCACCCGGCGGAACGAGGCCGCGCACGCGGACCAGCGCGGTGTCGTCCCGGGTGAGCCACTGCGTCGGGTTACGCACGCCCTGTCGTCGCGCATCGTTGATGAAACGCTGCCTCAGGTAAGGTGGGACATCGGCCGAGCCGGTGCCGGGCAGCCCCGCGACGAGGCCGTAGTTGCTGACCAGCTCCGGTTCCGCGCCGTTGACGCGCGTGATGGAGCCGATGGTGCCGTGGAGGTATTGCGGGCCGCTGAAGATGGGTCGCGGCGGCGGGGTCGCGGCCCGAGGCTCTTCCTTGGCGGCGCACCCGTAGGTCCACAGCGTCACGGCGAGGAGCGCGGCCGCCAAAAGCGATGATCCCGCCCGCGCCCCGAATCGGCGCAGGCCCACGATGCGTTCACTGGTAAGCATGTTGGCTCCGTGAAAATTGAGCCGATCCGCAAGGAGGGCAGCGGCTTATGGTCGCCAATCCGGTCGCCGGGGTCAAGTGGAACTTTCATCGCCCACCGGCCAGCCGCCAACCCCCGAACACCGCCGCCCAGGTGGCAAATTAGGCCCATGACCGCGAAACCACCCAGCCTCACGCCTATCGAGCGGGTTCATCCCTGTTGCTTGCTGCGACGTCAGATCGCATACTGCGTAACTGTCGGTCGGCGACGATCGCTCGTCTCGATGTACCCACCCCCAGTGAGGAGGTTCCCATGAACGGTTCGACTTCGTCCCATGTGACTCGTCGTCAGTTTGTCGGCACGCTGGCCGCGGCTGCCACGGCCACCTTCGCCGCACCCTACATCCGCGCCGAGGACAAGTCGGGGCTTGCCCCGGTGATCGTCGGCAAGGAAGGCTGCCAGTTTGAAGTCGTACGCGGCTGGGGCAAGAAACTGCCCGAGGGCATCGCCTTCGGCACGACGCACGGCGTGGGCATCGACAAGCAGGGACGCGTCTTCATCCACAACACCGGCAAAGACGCCACGATGATCTTCGACCCCGATGGCGTCTTCATCAAATCGTGGGGCGAAGCGTTCGCCGGCGGCGCGCACGGGTTCGACATCATCGAGGAAAACGGCGAGGAGTTCGCCTACATGAGCGACACGCGCCGCCGTGTGGTGGTGAAGACCACACTCGATGGCGAAGTGGTTGTGACGTTCCCCACCCCGCCCGTCTATTCCGACATCAACCAGTACTGCCCGACCAACATCAGCCCCCTGCCCAACGGTGACATCCTCGTGGGCGATGGCTACGGCTCCAGCTACATTCACCAGTTCACCAAAAACGGCGACCACGTGAAGACCTGGGGCGGCAAGGGCAGCGAAGCCGGACGGGTCAACTCGCCGCACGGCCTGTGGCTCGACACGCGCGGCGACAAGCCGGTGGTCATCGTCTGCGATCGCGGCAACAACCGACTGCAGCTCTTCGACACCGAAGGCAACTCGATCAAGTTCGTCACCAACGGCATGCGCATGCCCTGCCACATCGACATCCGCGGCAAGGAAACGCTGGTGCCGGACCTTCGCGGCGTCGTCACGCTGCTGGACGATCAGTACAACCTCATCACACACCTGGGCGACAACCCCGAGTCGCTGAAGGAAGCGGACTGGGGACCGAACTACAACCCGTCCAAGCTGGTGCCCGGCAAGTTCGTGACGCCGCACGACGCGTGCTTCGACAAGGATGGCAACATCTACGTCACCGAATGGCTGGGCTACGGCCGCGTGACGAAGCTGAAGCGCATCGGCTGATCAAACAACCGATCAACCTGTGAGCTGCGGTGTTTCATCGCATCAAGACGGCGTGATGCCGAACGGCTCGTGCGGTCAAACCGTGCCAGCCATCGGCATCACGCTTGTCTCTTAACCATCACCCATCTTCCTTCGTCAGCGAATCGGATTGAGGCATGGCATATCCCGTCATTGGCAGTGGATCGCATCGTTACGAAGTCATTCACGACTGGCTGACGCCGCCCGAGCACATTCGCTGGGGCGACACGCATGCTTTGTGCCAGGATAAGGCCGGGCACATTTACGTTGGTCACACGGTGCACCCAACGAGCGAATCAGCCGATGCGATCGCGGTGTTCGACGCGGAAGGGAACTTCATCCGTTCGTTCGGCGAGGCGTTTCGTGGCGGGTCGCACGGCATGGAGCTGCGTGAGGAGGATGGGCAGGAGTTCATCTATCACTGCGACACCAACCGCCGGCTCGTGGTGAAGACAACGCTCGACGGCGAGGTGGTGTGGGAGAAAGGCACGCCGGAGGAGGCGGGCGTCTACAACGTCGAGACAACGTTCATTCCAACGAACATCGCGTTCGCACCGAACGGCGATTTTTATGTCGCCGATGGTTACGGCGGAAGCTATGTGCATCAGTTCAATCAGGCGGGCGATTACATTCGTACGATCGGCACGCCGGGCGGTGATGCAGGTCAGTTCAAGTGCCCGCACGGGCTATGCGTGGATGATCGGGGCGATGAGCCGCGACTGCTCGTCGCCGATCGTGGCAACCGGCGACTGCAATACTTCACGCTCGATGGGCAGTACATCAGCACCGTGACAGCGGGTATGCGTCTGCCCTGCCATCTCCAGACGCGCGGCAAGATGCTGCTCGTGCCCGATCTGGAAAGCGTGGTGACGCTGCTGGACGGCGACAATGAAGTGATCGCCCAGCTCGGTCAGGGTGCCGGCTACCCCAACCCGCTGCGCGATGCCAGCCGCGATGAACTCGTGCCCGGCCAGTTCGTCCATCCGCACAGCGCGATTTTCCTGCAAACCGGCGACATCCTCGTGGCCGAGTGGATCCGCATCGGTCGCCTCACTCTGCTCCGCCGACTGGAAGCGTGAGCGGACGGCTCATGAACGCTGATTGTCGTTCATGGATGGGGAGCAGGGATCGATACGTCGAACGGCGAGCTTCGCCAATCGCACTTTCCGACATTACTGCTTTTTTCGCGGCAGCGGACAATCGCGCATTTTGGTCATCGTGACACGCTTGCCGTTGTCGCTGTAATGCACCTCGGTCATGTAGGCCTTCATGAGCATGAGGCCTCGGCCGTGGGGCTGATCGAGGTTTTCATCGAGGGTTGGATCGGGCACGGCTTCGGGTTCGAAGCCCGGGCCTTCATCGGTGATGGAGATGGTGACACGGGTGGCGGAGATGGCGTATTCGACGGTGACTTTTTTGCTTTCGTCGAGCTTGTTGCCGTGACGCACCGCGTTGGAGAGCGCTTCATCCAGGGCGAGGCGAACCGCGAAGCTGGATTCCTCGGGAAACCCGGCCGCTTTGACGACCTCCATGATCGCTTCCTGAGCATCATGGGCGTCCGCCAGCGTGCTGGGAATCACCAACGTCTTGGTCAGTGCATTTGGCATGTCCAGCGCGACCCAGGTCAGCGGTTCCTACCCCACGCGATTCAAAAGTGTTATTTGAAGCTCAACATCGCCTTGTCCGCGTTCTCGTGGATCTGGAACAGGCGATCGAGCTTGGTGATGACAAACACTTCGTAGATCTGCGGATCAATGTTGGACAGACGAAGCTGCCCGCCCTTCTGGCGAATCTTGTTGTTGATGTTGATCAACGTGCCCAGCGCCGCGGACGACAGGTGCTCGACATTCTCGAAGCTGATGAGCAGCTTGGGGACGGCCGTCTCATCGATCAGCGCGGAAATCTCCTCGCCGATGCGTTGGATGCTTCCCTCATCGAGGATGTTGCGATCGAGAAACTCGATGCGCGTGATGCCGTCAATCCTCTGAATCAACAGTCGGGAATCCTCGGTCATGAACGATCTCCGGCGCAAAGGGCAGCGCGAACTGTAAAGGTGGCGTTCGTGGGTGTCAAGTGGCGGAAACGCCCCGGCACTACTGGCGAACCGCTGCGATTCAGTATCAGGAGCCGGCGTGGCGCGTTGCCTCAGCCTGCTCCCCCGCAACGCCGTGCTGCAGCGCCCAAAGCGCCGCATACTTGAGCTGGACGCTGACCGCGGCCTTCTGAGCGATCAGCAACCCGAACGTGCCATCCAGAAACCCCCGCTTGAGAAGATAGAACTTCCAGAACGTCAGCGGCGGACGCAGCACCAGGTCATACCACCGGCAACGCTTGCCCGCGGCGTGCATCTCCCGGGCCACGAGCATCAGCCGTTCATCCATGCGGCGGCCGCTGAAATAATCGGTGAAGCCGGCATCGCTGTGCTGCTTATGCTCGATCCAGCCGGTGAAACGACCAGTGCGATCGGGTGGCGCCTGTCGACCGTCGTGCAGCACTTCGCCGCGCCACTGGCAACGCTGGCGGTGCAGAAAACGGCTTTGCCAATCGGGCCACCACGCCCGCACCGGCCGCCCCATGACGAAATTGCGGCGGCGCAGCAGGTAAAGATCGTGCCGCTCCAGTTCCGCGTCGGACAACGCCTGAATTTCGGCGGCAAGCTGGGGGGAACACTCCTCATCCCCATCGATCAGCAGCACCCAGTCGTGCGAACACAGCGACAGGCCGAACTCCTTCTGGCCGCTGTACCCCCGCCACGGCTCAACGTGATAGCGATGGGCATATTGCTGGGCGATGGCCGGGGTGTCGTCGCTGGAGCCGGAATCGACGATAACCAGCTCGTCGACCCACGCCAGCGACTGGCAGGCCTGGGCGAGCGTGGCCTGACTGTTGGCACAGCAGATTAAGGCGGAGACGCGGGGCATAGCGTGCAGAGTGTACGCGGGGTTGAAGCCCGGGGCCAAGCGGCGGGATCGTGCTGACGGCAATCGCGGCTCATCGGTGCGCCAACGGGGCTGCGGCGACGGAGATCACGTCAACTTGGGCGATCTGGGGTGGTGCGATACACTGTTCGCGGCGTCAACCTCCCTGCCGCAATGGAGTACTCGCGATGAACAGCTCGTACAAAATCGCCCTGATCAGCGCTGCGGTGCTGTGCGTCGTTGTGATGGCCTTCTACATGTCGGATGGCGAGCCGACCGATGCGACGCCGCCGATCAGTGCCCCGTCGGATGATACGGCGGATACGGCAAGCTCGACGCCTCCCGGCAGTTCGCCCGCCGCCGCCACCCCCACACCCCCACCGACACGCCCCTCCAGCCGAACACCCGCGACCAGCGATTCGACGAATCGTGCAACGGGTGTCACCTCGACGCCCCGACCAGGCGACAGCACATCGAGCAGCAGCAACGACCTGGCTGCCCGGGTACGGGCGATGCAACAGTCGACCAACCGTCCGACGCCCTCCAGCAGCCAAAGCGACAGCGACCTGTTCGGTTCGCTTTCCCCGACGTCGTCTCGGCCTCCCGTCACCACGCCCACCCCCATCGATCGCGACCTTACCCCACCGATGCCAACCCCGGGCTCGACGCCTTCCGCGCCGGCGGCTTCGGACAACGTGATCACGCTGGGTGAGGAACCGACCCCATCGACAGCCCGATCGACGCCGGAGCTGCCGCCCGTGACGCCGCGCCCGACGGAGACGGGGCTGAGCCGACCGCTGCCGACGCTGCCCGGATCCAGCTCGCCCGCGCCGACGACGCCCGATTCAAGGGTGACGCCGCCAACATTCCCCCGCGAGTCGACACCTGCCGTGACGCCTCGCCCGACGACACCGCCGTCGCCGCCCGTTTCCTCGCCGGCAACGTACACCATTCAGGAAGGCGACACGCTCAGTTCGATCGCCGCGGATCTGTCCCGCCGGTACAACGCGCGGCTGACGTGGATCGATGTCGCCCAGGCCAATCCGACGATGGACCCGAACCGGTTGAAGGTTGGGCAGGTAATCAAGCTGCCGCCCCGCCCCACCGCTTCGAGCCGTTCGGATACGCCGTCCACCGCGCGGCCCCGAACCGCCGATGCGACGGACACCCGTTACACCGTTCGAGCCGGCGAAACACTCTCGGCGATCGCCCGGCAGCATTACGGCGACGAGAGCAAGTGGCACATCATCTACGAGGCCAATCGCCCCACCATCGGGAACGACCCCGACCGGCTGCGCGAGGGCATGAAACTGGTGATTCCCCCGGCTCCCAATCCGGCACGATGAACGAGCCAATCGCTTGGAGTCGTTGACCGGGGCGGTATAATAGTGACGACGCGATGAGGTGGAGCACCGCTCCACGAACATGGCAAGTAAAGATTGCTCTTCCGTCTGCAGGGTTCGACCACAGTTTCATTTTGCTCGAACCGATGAGTAGGCCCCTAGGGAGCAACGCGGGACGCGATGGTCAAGCCTCCATGAGTGGAAGGCCGGGACGATTCGGCAATGCACCCACTTATAATAGGGGTTCGAGCAAAACCACTGTCCGGCCCAGGTGGATGGAAAGTAATCGATTACCCAAACGGCTCGCTTCGGCGGGCCGTTTTTTTGTGTGGGCCTGAATAGCCGACCAACCGTCACCCCATCTCGGGAAGCGCAGATCACATCTCAAATTCCGAAAGGTCCAGACGCTGACAACGGTTGTAGAGCGTGCGACGACTGATGCCCAGTTCAGCGGCGGCGGCGGAACGGTTGCCGTTGTGACGACGCAACGCAGCCAGAATCGCCTCGTTCTCGATCGCCTCCAGCGTGCGACGCGCATCAGACGAATTCCCGTCGACGAGATCGGCACGATCCGCCGAAGTGGTCACCGCCTGCTCCTGCTGCGCTTCACACACGCGACGGGCGCGATCCAGCACCGCTTCAATCTCGCCCATATGGCAGGGTTTGGTGAGGAAGTCGAGCACACCGTGACGAATCGCGCGCTTGGCCGCATCGAGGCTGCCGTAGCCGGTGAGAATGATGACGGGGGTGTGGGAGTGGTCGCGTCGGAACTGTTCCAGAAACGTCAGGCCGTCCATAGATGGCAGGTTCAGGTCGAGCAGCACGATGTCGACCTCGGTGGTGCGCAGTTGACGCAGCGCGTTCTCCGCCGACGGCGCAGCGATGGCCTGATAGCCCATCTCCGGCAGCGCATCGCACAAAAGATCGCGCAGTCGCGGTTCATCCTCCACAATCAGCACCCGGGCGTTTCGCAACGGCATACGATCAGATCTCCTGCTGTTGGGCACCGACACTCATGTCGGCGACGTCGCCGGACTCCTCCACCGCCGGCAACTCGATCGTGAACACGCTGCCCCTGCCCGGCCCATCGCTGTGCGCGTGGATGCTGCCATCGTGCTGTTCGACAACGGCGTGGCTGACGGCGAGCCCCAACCCCGTGCCCGCACCCTCCCCGCCGATGCGCGAACCATGGGTGAAGAACGGCTCAAAAATGCGGGCAAGGCATTCCGCCGTCATGCCCCGACCGTTGTCGCTCACACGAACCACCGCCCACCGTCCGCGACGCAACACCTCCACGGTGACCCGTCCCTGATTCGTCGGCGTCGCATCCAGCGCGTTGCGAACCACATTGAGCAGAACCTGCGTCAACTCCGATGCATTCCCGACAACCCGCGGCACATCCTCGCCCACCGTCAACGTTACCTGACGCTCGCGGTATTGAGGCAAATCGGACAACAACGTGATCACCCGCTGCGCGATCGGCGCCAACGCCAACGCTTCGCGGTGATGCGGTTCGCCCGGCCGCGCCAACGTCAGCAGCCCCGTCGTGATCTGCTTACACCGGAACGCTTCCTCCGCGATGATCTGCAGCGCATCGCGCGTTTTCGCCTGTAGTGCACCGTCAACGGCCGTGCCTGCCTTATCGATACGGCGCATCGAAGCCTCGGCATGGCCGGCGATGATCGCCAGCGGGTTGTTGATCTCGTGCGCCACACCGGCTGCCAGCAGACCAACCCCCGCGAGTTGTTCGGAGCGCAGCAGCTGGCGTGTGCGCATCTGCACCTGTGCCTCCAAATCGCGGTACAACTCGTGCAGTTGTCGCGCCATCTCGTTGAAGTGTTGCGCCAATTGGCGGAACTCGTAGTCGCCGCGCGGTGTGAGTCGCTGGGCGAAGTTGGCGCGGGTCATGGCAAGCACACCCGATTCCAGGCTCGTGAGCGGGCCCATGATGCCGCGATACTGCTGAATACCGGTCGCCGCGAGAATGATGACCGCCAGCCCGAAGGTCATCGCCATCACCCGCCCCGTTTCCGCCAGATACTGCTGTGCCTCCTGCCTTCGTTCGACGATCTGCCGGCTGAGCCCCGACGCCGCGGACGCGACTTCCAACAGCACCGCGTTGAGGTGGTCGATGGTGGGCGCAACGTTGGCATGCCTGTCGTTCCAGAGCATCGCCTTATGGACCGATTCGCGCAGCGCCGCCGGGTCACGCACCACTTCATGGTTCGCCGCCTGCTCGATCAGTTGACGCGTCGAGGCGTCCGCGCGAAGTAGTTGTTGACGCACAACCTCATGATCGACATCGTGCGTCGCCAGCAATCGCGCCGTGGCACACGCGTTGCCGATCTCGTAGTAGAGGCGCAGTTGCTCGTAGTCATCGTGTGCCGCCTGAAGCCGTGCATCGAGGCGCATGAGTCCCCACCATCCCACGCCGCCCAGCAACGCCATGACGAGCAACAGCGCCCCAAGGCGTAACGCAAGTTTCTGTGCAAGGCGCATGTCGCGCAACTCCCAGGGAGGAAACGGGAAGACGACGATTGTACCGCATGTCGCGAACCTGCCGCTGGGCAAAATTTGCCCAATATCCCCGCAAATCAGCATCAACCGTTATAAGGCGAGTCATCCCTCCGCCAACGTGCCGGAGCGGCCTCACTCCTCCGGAGTTCCCCATGTTCCACCGTCGCAACGCTTTTACGTTGATCGAGTTGCTCGTGGTGATCAGCATCATCGCGCTGCTGATCGCCTTGATGCTGCCCGCACTGGGGCGTGCCCGTGAAGTCGCACGCAACGCCGCGTGCCTTTCCAACGTGCGGCAGTTGTCCACGGCGCTGGCGGCTTACCCCGTCGATCATCGCGATACAGTGGTTCCTTCCTACACGATGCAGGCGTTCGGCGGCTCCGACACCGTGATGGACGGGTGGGGGCCGATCCTCGACAAGTTGGGCTATGTGCCAGGTGTGCGCCATCTGGAAGGGTCAGTCTTCACCTGTCCGGAAACCGAGGACACCGCGGGCATGGCGACAGGACAAACCAACAACCTCGACGATCCCAAGGGATGGATGGAGTGGCCCAACGTGCGACGCGGCGGCGGCACCGGCAACTCGCCCACACTCATCCCGGAGCGAAACTTCAACAAGATCATCAAAGTCGCCTATTGGATCAACGGCGACAATCCGATCGGGGCGGACAAAGCCTTCACGCCTGAAAAGTACTACACCTCATCCGTCGGCTACACCAACTCGGCGGGACAAACCATGCAACCCACCCGTGTGACCGCATTTGATCGACCGAGCCACCTCGTTGCGATTGCCGATGGTGTGTATTCCGGTCGTCAGTCGGTGAGCCGCTTGGGGGAGCCCAAATCGCGCATCGGATATCGTCACCCCTGGGGTGTGGGTTCAGCCAACGTCGGATTCGCTGACGGGCATGCCGACGCGATCCAGGGCGATGTCTTTCCCACCGGCGATCCCGAACTGGATAAACAAAGCACTGCGACCGTGTACGCCAAACCGTAAGCCTCACGTACCAGCCACATCATCAGATACTGCGGATCGCCCGCGCCAATCGGCGGATGCCTTCGCGAATCTGATCGACGGTGGCGGTGCCGAACGTCAGCCGCATGGTGTTGCGGGGGATCGCGCGCGTCGCATCGGGGCCGTAGCAGTAGACGCCCGGCACGTAGAGCACCCCCTCATCAATTGCGCGGGCCAGCAGTTCACCCTCGCGTCCGGTGTCGATGGTGGGCGGCAGCGTGAGCCAGACGTAGAGCCCCCCCGCCGGGTGCGTCCAGTGCGTCTCCGCGAGATCGCCCAGTTCCGTCTTTAGCGCCTGAAGCATCGCATCGCGCTTCACCGTGTAGGCATCGCACAACTTCCGCACCTGAGCGGCATAAACGCCTTCACGCATCGCGTGCAAAAGCAGGTGCTGCGACAGGTTGATCGAGCCAAAATCATGACTGCCCTTCTGCGCGAGCACCGGCAACACCAGTTCCCGCGGCAGAAGGCCATAGCCCGTCCGCAACCCGGGGGCGAACGGCTTGCTGAACGTCTGCGTCAAAGCGACGAACTGATTCTCCGTGTCGTAGCTTTTGAGCGAAGCAGGAGCTTCACCGCTGTAAGTCAGTTCGCGATAGGCCGCGTCCTCGAGAATGAGAATGCGGTGATCCGTCGAATACCGGCGGACGATGTCCAAAACCTGCGGCCGTCGTTCCGCGCTGAGCGTGATCCCCGTCGGATTCTGGTGGTAGTCGCAGGTGTAGAGAATCTTCACCCGGTGCAACTGCCCTTCATCGGCAATCCGGGCGAGCAGCGCATCGAGCTTCTCGGGAATCAACCCGTGCTCATCCATCTCGACGCAGCGCACCTGCGCCCCGAACGACTCCAACGCCGAGGTATAAACGAAGTAGCTCGGCCATTCCGTGATGACGATGTCGCCCGGTTCGACGAGGATGTCAGTGAGGATGAAGAGCAACTGCTGGCTGCCGTTGGTCATGACAACATCGTCGGCGGTGACGTTGATGTCCTCGGGCTCGAGACCATCGAGCGACGCCATGTGCTCCAGCAGTGTTTGCCGCAGATCGGCCAACCCTTCGGTGGTGCCGTACTGCATCACGATCTGTGCCGATCGTTCCTCGCCCAGCAATCGGGTGAGGATGGCAAGCGCCTCGCGCCCGGGCAGCGTCTGGTAATCAACGAGTCCGGCCGCCAGTGAGATCAGCGACGGGTTCGCCACCGCCTGCCGCATCAGTTCGCTGATGGGCTGCTGCTGCGCGCGCTGCGCTCGGCCTGAAAATGAAAACCCCGCCAAAATAGACTTCTCGATCGGCACGCCAATGCTCCTGAAATCGGACCTCAACACCCCAATACGATAGCAAATCATCGGGGTGGAGCAGGGGCATCAGGACGTCAAATTCGGAGGCGACAGGACAAAAAAAGCTGTGGCGTCCTCCGCGATACGCCACAGCTTCTATGTGCTCCGGGAGGCTTGCTCCCGGCTATTGATGCCGCGTTCAGGCGGGGCGCGGCCGGCGCCGGCGGGTCACGGCCAGTACCGATCCCATCACGGCAACGCCCAGAAGAGCCGCCGTGGCGGGTTCAGGCACGATTTCTCCCACCGCGATCGGCATCCGGTTGGACCAGTTGTCGCCCAACAGCAGGTCGTTCACATCCGTCAGAGCATCATCCGGGACGATGCCGCCCGTCAGCAGGATCTGCCGATGGAGCAGGTCTCGGACATTGTTGAACTGCCTCGCCTGATCGGAGTCGGTGAGGTCCCAGGTGAACGTCTGGTCGTAATCGATCACATCGCTCGACGCGACAGGAAACGCTGCCGGATCAAAGGTGCTTACCGGAGTGATGCCGGAGGCGGGTGCCTCGGACTGAGGATCGGTGAGGTTCACCACGGCCACACCGCTGGCGGGGAGAATCTCGCGCGGGCTCAGGAAGCCATCGAGGTTCACATCGTTCGATTCGACGGTCGGCAACCGCGTGGGCAGCCGGGTGAGGTCGGACGTGCCGCCCGCTCCCTCAAAGAACGGTCCGTTCTCCTGAAAGAGGTCCTGCCCCTCAAAGCGACCGGTCAGGTGCATGCCGTGATAGGCATCGGCCTCGGATGAAACGGGCAGGTTCTCGGCGAACAGCCGAACACGCAATGTCGGGTTGAGCGCATCGGTTTGATCGAGCGTGAGCCGAACGATGCCGCTGACATCCGACCCGTTGAGCGGCACGAGCTCGGCACGGTAGTGCTGCACCTGGTGCGACAGTGCCATGGCGGGCGCTGTCGCCAGCCCTGCCGCCCATCCGGTCGCCAGGAGGATTGTGGGTACCAAACGAGCCATGGCGAATCCTTTCTCCGTTGAAAAGGTGAGGTATCGGAGCCGGTCTCCATCGCGGCGGGAACTTCGGAGCCTGCCGCAAACACGTCGTTGCCTGAGCTTAGGACAGCACCAAAACAGTTGGCACGTCAGCGTTTACGCGAATCGACCCGCGGGGATTTCGCCGGTCGTGCGTCGGATATTCACGCAGGGAAGATGGCGCGGCCCAGGCGAGCACCGGCCCCCCGAAATGAAGGAAAGCGCCATCCAAACGAAAGCGGCGACGTGGACCGCCACCGCCGGTGCGCAGGGCAAACGGGCCGGGCACGATGGGTGAATCGTCCCGGCCCGTCCGGTCCGTGGTCATGGGCTCGCTGAGTGACTCAGGTGCATTCGCGTCGTCGCCGTGTCGCCGCCGCCACAACACCACCGATGGACAATGCGATCAGGGCCGCGGTGGCAGGCTCAGGGTTCGCCACCGCGTTGTTGAAGCGGTCCGACCCCACGCTGCCAACCACGCTGAGCAGCGATGGCACGAAGGGGCGACTGGCGATGCTGAATCCCGGCGACAGGATTGCCGTGGACGACAGGCCTCCCCCAGCGGTGAGGATGTTCACCCCGGTGAGCGGGCGGAGGATCAACGTCCCGCCAGTGACGATGATCGGGTCGGTTTCAATCGGGTCGAAGGTGACCGGCGGCGTGGCCTGGAAATCACCCGTCACCGGTCGCACACCACCCGTTGTGGAACCCGGATCGAACGTTCCCGGAGGAGCGGTGGTGCTTCCGGGCGGTCGTGCCGGGTCGAAGGTGGGTGGCGCAGCCGAGGGCGATGACGGGTCGAAGGGGTTGCCAAACGATGGCGGCGTCCCAGGCGGCAATGCGGGATCAAACGTGGGCGGCGCGAATGCGGCGAACGCGCTGCCCGGGCTGGTGGCGAACGGTCGCAACGTCGGGATGCGCGCGAAGGGGTCCGCCGCCTGCAGCGACCGGGCGGTCTGCGGCCCGCTGAAGTAGGCAAATCCCACCCCGCTGGGCAGCGGCGCAAAGAGGCCGCCGCGGAACCCGAGATTGTTCTGGCTGGAAATCGTCAGCGCTTCGGTGACGGCAGGCGCGAACAACAGCGCTGCCGCAGCGGCAAACATGCTGCAGTTGATCAACCGTGGCATAACAGGATCCTTTCTCCCTCAAGGCTGCTGGTTGTCCGTGACGTTAAACAACGCTAGGCACGGCGCAGCCGAGGTAGGGACCGGCGCATGAACCTAATCACGTGAAAGGATTGCCCCGACGGAGAATGGGCCGCTATCCAAACCGCTCAACGTGGTGCTCAATGATTCGACGGCCTTATTGCGATGCCGCCACGTCCCGTGGAAGGGACAACGGGCGTCCCACCTTTGATGCGACGTTTCTTCACGCGCCGCGGCTTTCGCAGAAGTCGCGCCGGTTCGCCCGCAGGTAGCGGCAGCGGCACGCCGGCGGGATGTGGCGAGCCAAAGTCCGGACGTCCATCCTCCGTCCAGCGGAACGGCTGAAGATGCACCGCGCGACGCCACCCCGGCGTGCGTTCCAGTTTCGCGTGATACACCAGCCAGTCCTCGCTGCCATCGGGTGACGTGACGAATGAGCCATGCCCCGTGCCAAACGTCGTGTCCGTCGGCGCAAACACAGGTACGGGGTGCTTGGTCCAGTCCGTGGGATTCATCGGATCGCCGTCGCGTGCCAGTTCGAGCATGCCCAGCTTGTAACTTGCCTGCCACGAACCGCTGCACGAATAAATGAGAAAGACTCGGCCGTTGCGCTGCAGCACCTGTGGACCTTCGTGCAGCCCTCGGCCGTGGGGCGATTCATCCACCCGCTCCCAAAGATGGTCGGCGTTGTCGCAAAGCTTCACGCGGTTGCCCGCGATGGTCCAGGGGTTGTTCATCGGCGCGATGTAGAGGTATTGGATGTCCTCTTCGTCGGGCCAGCCGGACCAGATCATGTATAGCCGGCCGTTGTATCGCAGCGGCGTGCCGTCGATCGCCCAACGATTGTCGCGTTGCGAGGCGATGTGGTCGCCGGTGTACAGCTCGGCTTTGAACGTGAAGGGGCTTTGCGGATCATCGTCGCGCGATTCGAGCACGATCATGCGATGGTTGCGGTTGTTTCCATCCGAGGCGGCCACGTAGATGTACCAGCGATCGCCGAACCGGTGCAGTTCGGGGGCCCAGATCTCGGCACTGTGCGGCCCGTTCTTCGCGGCCCGCCAGACCACACGTTTCTCGCCGCGCTCGGTCAGCCGTTCGGAGCGGTACACCGCAACGCCGCGATTCCCATCCGTCAGACAGGTGTAGTACACGCCTTCATGCTGCGTCACCCACGGATCGGCGCCTTCGTAGATCGGGTTGGTAAAGGTCGCGGCGGCATCGTCCGGCTCCACGACGACCTGGCGTTCCACCGCCTCGTCCATCGCGTGGACGGGCAACGGCATCGCCGACATCAGCATCAACAATCCCCCCAGCAACCAGACGCACTCGTGCCAGTACAACTGCAGGTACAGCATCGCATCTCCCAAAGGCAACGCTCGAACACGCGGTGTGATTCAGGTGGCCGGCACCATACCAGAATTGCACGCCACTGCGAATTGGCGAGACATTTCGATTTCCCTGCCGCGCAACGGGTGAGTTGAATCGGAGAGGTGCGGCGGACCGGACCAAATGCAACGCAACCGGCCACTGTTGCCGGTCGCGTTGCTCATTCATCCGCCGCGCCTGTGCGCGGTTGTCGCTTGCTGTGTGGTTCAGTTCTGATCTTCGACGACGTACGTCTCGCCCGCGTTGAACAGAGCCGCAAGGTCGCCTTCGCCCTTGCTCGCCACGGCCGTCGCCACCTGCTGCGCCAGCAGGTCTTCGTAGCAGTCGTCCTGGATGCGGTAGAACACACCCATCGGCTCGGGAAACTCGGGGTATTTCATTCGGCTGAGCGTGAACGCAAGCTTCTCGTCCGTCTCATCGTGGAAAATCAGGTCATCTTCCGAAATACCGTTGCCCAACTGCACGACTTCGGGCTTCGAGTTGTTCAGACGAATACCCTTGTCGCGGTTCTTGCCGAAAATCAGCGGCTTGCCATGCTCCAGGAAAATCAGGTTGTCTTCCTTCTCGTCCTTGCTGGTGGCAAACTCAAAGGCCTTGTGGTTGAAAATGTTGCAGTCCTGGTAGATCTCGACGAACGCGGAGCCCTTGTGAAGCGCGGCACGCTCCAGCACATCGGGCAGGTTGCGATCGACATCGACGCCACGGGCAACGAAACTCGCCTCGGCCGCGAGCGCCAGGCTCAACGGCGTGATGGGCATGTCGATCACGCCCATCGGGCTCGACTTGGTCTTCTTGCCCTCTTCACTGGTGGGCGAATACTGCCCCTTCGTCAGACCATAGATTCGGTTGTTGAACAGCAGAATCTTGCAGTTGACGTTGCGGCGCAGGATGTGCAACAGGTGGTTGCCGCCGATCGACAACCCGTCGCCGTCACCGGTGATCAGCCACACATCGAGCCCGGGGTTGGCGATCTTGACGCCCGACGCGATCGCCGGCGCTCGGCCGTGAATCGTGTGGAACCCGAAGGTGTTCATGTAATAGGGGAAGCGGCTGGAACAACCGATGCCCGAGATGAACACGGTGTTCTCGCGCTTGGAGCCGATCTTCGCCAACACCTTGCGCATCTGGTTGAGGATCGCGTAGTCACCGCAACCCGGGCACCAGCGCACATCCTGGTCGGAGACGAAATCCTTGGCGGTCAGAACGGGGACGGCTGTGTCAGTAGGCATGATTCGCGCCGTTTGCAGGTTGATTCGATCAGGCTGCGTTTCAGGTCCGAAGGTCGGACGAAACGCCGGGTACCAGGGTTTCAGTTCACGGTGACGCCGCGTTCACTCACGCGCCGGCCGTGACACTATTGTTGTGCGGGGTGAGGAACTCGGCATCGCCCCACTTGTCGTTGATCATCAGTTCGATCGCCTGCTCCAGTTCCTCGACGAGGAACGGCCGGCCCTGCACCTTGTTGAGGCCTCGCGCATCGACGAGATACTTGGCGCGGATCAGCAACCGAAGCTGTCCGGTGTTGAGTTCGGGGATCAGCACCCGCTTGAACCGCCGCAGCAGTTCGCCCAGGTTCTTCGGCATCGGGTTCAGGTGACGCAGGTGGGCGGCGGACACCTTGTGGCCCTTCTTGCGGGCACGATCCACCGCGGTGTAGATCGAACCGAACGTGCCGCCCCAACCCAGCACCAGCAGGTCGCCCGACGCGTCGCCGTGCGGCTCCAGTGCCGGGATGTCATCGGCGATCTTCTCCACCTTCAGCCGACGCAGATCGGTCATGCGCTGGTGGTTCGCCGGGTCGTAGCTGACGTTGCCGGTGATGTCCTGCTTTTCCAGGCCGCCGATGCGGTGCTCAAAGCCCGCCATGCCCGGCGCCGCCCAGGGACGCACGTACCGGTCATCGCGGCCGTACACCTCGAACGTCGACGGATCCGTCGGGTGCTTGACCTCGATTTTGTCGAACGTCGACGGGTCGGGGATGCGCCAGGGTTCGGCACCGTTGGCGATGTAGCCGTCGGACAGGATGATCACCGGCACCATGTGCTGCAGGGCGATCCGCGTCGCCTCCACCGCGATGTCAAAGCAGTCGGCGGGCGATTGCGGTGCCAGCACCACCAGCGGGCTGTCACCGTTGCGACCGAACATCGCCTGCAACAGGTCGGACTGTTCGGTCTTCGTGGGCAGACCAGTCGAAGGCCCGCCACGCTGCACGTTCACAATCACCAAAGGCAGCTCGGTCATCACCGCGAGGTTCACCGCCTCGGCCTTGAGCGCCAGGCCCGGCCCGGAGGTGCCCGTCACACCGAACTGACCGGCGAACGACGCGCCGATCGCGGCACAGACGGCGGCGATCTCATCCTCCGCCTGGAACGTCTTGACGCCGAAGTTGCGCATCGACGACAGGCTGTGCAGGATGTCACTCGCGGGCGTGATGGGGTAGCTGCAGTAGATCAGATCCTTCGACGCCAGCCGTCCACCGGTGACCAGGCCCATGGCGATCGCTTCGTTGCCGGTGATCTTGCGGTACTTGCCCGGGGTGATCGCCGCCTTGGCGACGTGGTACCGCACCGGGAACAGCTCCGCCGTCTCGCCGAAGTAGTAGCCCGACTTCAGCGCGGAGATGTTCGCCTCGGCGACCTGCGGCAGCTTCTTCTTCGTGCCGAAGTAATCGTTGAGGTACCTGACCGTGGTGTCCAGCGGACGATCGTACAGCCAGAAGATCAGCCCAAGCGACCACATGTTCTTGCAGCGGCCGATGTCCTTGGCGCCCATGCCCGTGTCCTTGAGCGCCTCGGCGTTCAGGCGGGTGATGGGGACCTTGTACAGCTTGTACTGCTGGTTGTACTTCTCGTCTTCGATCGGGTTGTACCCCTCGGGGTAACCCGCTTTGCGAAGGTTGACCTTGTCGAACTCGTCCTCGTTGACGATGACGATTCCGCCGGGCTCCACGTTGGTGATGTGGGCCTTGAAGGCGGCGGGGTTCATCGCGATGAGGGCGTTGACCTGGTCGCCGGGCGTGTGCACCTCGGTGGACGCGAAGTGGACCTGAAAGCCCGACACACCCGGGACGGTGCCCGCTGGGGCGCGGATTTCAGCCGGGAAGTCCGGCAGCGTCGCGATGTCGTTGCCAAAGATTGCCGACGTGTCGGTGAACTGCGTGCCGACAAGCTGCATCCCGTCGCCGGAGTCACCGGCGAAGAAGACAACGGCGGATTCGATCGATTGCGTCTGTTTTCTGACGGGGCTCTCTTCCGTGCCGACACCCATGGCGAACTGGCTCCGAAGCGTGCGTGGTGGGGGTTAATTTTGTGGCATTCTAGCCGGGGGTGTTGCGACAAACCATTCTGGTTCATGGCGACGCCTGGGTCCGGCACTTGCGGTTCCAACCCGCGCCTTTATCGACGTTCACGTCGCGGCCCTGACAATTTTTCGGTTATTCCGGGGCCACGCTTGTCTCCTGCAACCGGTCATTCGACCCGCGCGCAGCAAAAAACGTGCGCGGAACCCGTTGGTCCCTGCTGCGTTTCAACAACGAAATACGGACGGGGAACAAATCTCACCTCGATGCCGCGTGCCCAAGGCGGATGCGGCGAAAGGGAAGACGCCTGCAAGAACCGCGATTGTATCGGACTCACGGGCAAAGGCAAAGTGCTACCCGACCGGGGCAACGCCGGAACCGCCCGCCAACGCCCCGCCGATGCGAGCCGTCGACCGTTTTGGCCCGAACCGCACTCCTCGCTAGAATCTACCCCGCTCGATGCCACCATAGCTCAGTTGGTAGAGCAGCGGTTTTGTAAACCGCAGGTCGTCGGTTCGAGTCCGACTGGTGGCTTTGGCGGAAGATCGGCTGCCGCTTTTTCTCATACCTTCTGATCGGAATCGCGGCTCATGCGGTATCTGGCATTTCTCCCCATCCTGACCACGATTGTTTTCACCAACCTGACCAACGGCGACGAACTGACCCTCAGCTCGGGCGAAACGCTTCAGGGCTCGGTCATCGAATCAACCGATGCCGCGGTTCGCTTTGCCCATCCGGTATTGGGTGAGCTGACCATTCCGCGCGACAAAGTGCTTGCCGTGAAACTGGCGGGTGATGCCCCTGCTACCCCGGCCCCGGAAGCGCCCGCAGCCGAAGCACCCGCGGAACCCGCCCCCGAACCGGTCACCATCCCGCAGGTGAACCCGGGACTCTTCGGCACCAGCTTCCTTCGCGGCTGGAACCGACAGATTGAAGTCGCGTTCAACGGCACCGAGGGGAACACCGAGACGCTGGACGTGCGGGCGGCGTTCACCACCGACTACGAGGACACGACCGATCGCTGGAAGTTCTCCGCGGTGTACGACCGCTCTGAAACCGACAGCGAGGTCAGCCGCAACCAGTTTGCGGTGACGCTCACCAAGGACTGGCTGATCCCGGAGAAGCCCTACTTCTTCTTCGCCAGCGGCCGTCACGATTACGATGAGTTCAAGGACTGGGAACACCGCACCAGCCTGTTCGGCGGTATCGGCTACGAGTTTGTGAAATCGGAGAAGTGGGACCTGCGAGGCCGAGCCGGTATCGGTGGCAGCTACGAATGGGAAGGCGATGACAACTTCACGCCCGAAGCGCTTCTGGGCCTGGAAACTGAGTATCGCTTCAACGACAAGCACAAGGTGCTCGCCTACACCACGTTCTTCCCCGGCCTGGAAA